>JAIXTK010000368.1 GCA_027483995.1 Acetobacteraceae bacterium | reverse complement strand
GGAACCGTGCCGCTACCGACCATAGCCGTCTCCAGGCGGTGGTTGCTGTTGAGCGGTGGGGTTTCCGATCGGCTCTGTGGGTCTCGCTCTGACGACGTCGATGCAGCGGCGGCGGAGAAAATGCGAGAGATTGGTCCCCTCCTGGTCTGCCATCTGCAGTAGGATCGACTTGAGGGGCTTCGGGACCTTGAAGGCGATGAAGGTGTCGTTGGGGTAGTGCCTGTAGTCCCGCATTGTCGCCCGGCAGTTCAATCATGTTCTGTCGGCAGCGGGTATCAAGCACAACTCGTTCACCTGCACTGATCACTCGCTCTACTCGCTCCGCCATACCGCCATCTGTATGCGGATCATCCTCAGCGAGGGGCAAGTGAACGTCTTCAATCTCGCCAAGAACGCCGGGACGTCAGTCAAGCAGATCGAGCGGTTCTATGCTCGGAGCCTGCCGCTGTAGGCGGAGATGGCTAAGAACCTCCAGAGGTTAGGGGCGGAAGTCTAGCTCTTCACGCACCAATCGTCACATGATATTTCATATTGTCTAAGAAAGTGAGATGTCAAACATGTCTAACAACGAACTTCTAGGCTTAATCCTCATGATTGGGGTTTTCATGTTCGCAATGCTATCAGACAACAAGAGCCGTGAGCGGAAAGCGAAGAAATTTAGCGAAGCGGATACGATCCGTCTCTCAGGTGAAAATATATTATCCGATATAAATCAACTCGAAGCGCAAATTCTTCAATACCATATGCTTCCGGATGCAATAAGGGGTCGAGATGCTTACATCTTCAGATTTCTAATCAAAACATGGTTCAAAGAACTTTCAGCACGATATCGCTACGATCAGCCAAAGCGTGATAGGATCTGTAAAGATATTTTAACGTATATGTCTGATCTCCAAAACCTTAAGGTATCGTCGTTTCTAAGTATGGAGGGCAAAGATACTGAGAAAGCTAAACACGACCAGGATTGGCGGCAGCTTCGTGATTCCTGCGATATCATCGAGGACGCTCTTGCACAGGAGGTCGGTCCCGTTGCGGTGCGGCAACTTCGGGAGGCACGAACAGCCGGATTCTCTGCCTTCAGTAAGGTTGGAGAAATGGCTCCAGAGGGCTATGAATATGAAATTTTTACTGGTCAATTGAAACCAACTGCATAATGATAAAGTTTTTTGGGGGCGGCTCGCCGTTCGTTGGTAGTATAGCGGCATCTTTTACCAGTGCATTTAAAGAACAAGCTGCCTCTACGCCCTTAACCTGCCGCTGTCGTCGTCCCTCTGAATACCCCCTAGCCACAGCCGCTGGGTTTCAGATGGAACCGTGCCGCTACCGACCATAGCCGTCTCCAGGCGGTGGTTGCTGTTGAGCGGTGGGGTTTCCGATCGGCTCTGTGGGTCTCGCTCTGACGACGTCGATGTTCTGGATGGAGGGCAATTGGCGGACCCCAAGTGGCAAACACGAGTGACGTATTCCTGGCAGCAACGCATTGCGCCGGGCCTGACGGAGCTGAATTTGGCCTACAAGCCGATCGCGGGTTCGCAATGGGGTGGTGGCTTCTTCAAGCGGCAGGAATGGGAACGGACCTACTGCCTGGACGTTCGGCGCCTTCCGGCGGGAATGAAGACAGAGACCGGTGATGTGCAGGTCGATAGGGCAGTGCCGGTGCACCTGATGCTGGCGCGTGACGTGGCGGAATTGGGGCCGGTAGGGGATCTGCGCGTGGTGGTTGAGCCGACGCCCCGCGTCGGATGGATGGAGCGGGCGCAGCATCTCGCCGCCTGCGTGCAGCCAGGGATGCGAAGGGTAGGACCGGCGCGGATGGAGCTACGCCTGCGGAATGTCACGCGCATGGACGACCTGCAGGTGTTGTTCATGGGGACGGCTCCGCCCTGAGTGGCTGTCTGTTGCTTCCGCGTGTTGGTGGTACAGTGTCAGCGGATTGCGAAGGAGCCTGGGCGATGAGTGCCACTGCTGAACTGGATGCCTTGCCGATCGTGGATTTCTCCGCGTTGGGGACCAGCGAGGCGGCGGATCGGGCGTTGGCGCGGGAGTTGGATGGGATCTTCCGGGGGATCGGGTTCTGCTATTTCCGGAATATCGGGGTGCCGCAGGGGCTGGTGGACGGGTTGTTCCGGGAGTCGGCGCGGTTTCATTCGCTGCCGGAGGCCGAAAAGCGGGCGCTGGCGATGAATGCGACGCATCGGGGGTATATGGCGCCGAATTCGTCGGTGATTGTCACGTCCTCCGTGGCGAATGTGAAGCGGCCGAACTACTCGGAATCCTTGATGCTGATGCATGAGGTGGCGGAGGACGATCCTCGGTACGGGACCGAGGTGCATGGGCCGAATGTCTGGCCGGATTTGCCGGGGTTCCGGGAGACGGTTTCGGCCTATGAGGCGGCGATGCGGGGGTTCTGCATGAAGCTGCTGCGGCCGATGGCGTTGGCGCTGGATTTGCCGCCCGATTGGTTCCTGCCGCATTTCCAGAAGCCGACGACGTTCTTGCGGATGCTGCATTATCCGCCGCAGCCGGCGGATGCGCCCGATGATGCGTTCGGGTCGGCGCCGCATACCGATTATGGGTTCCTGACCATTCTCTGCCAGGACACTGCCGGGGGGCTTGAGGTTCGGCGGACGGATGGGACGTGGCTGAAGGCGCCGCCGGTTCCCGGGACCTGGGTGGTGAACGTGGCCGACATGCTCTCGCGCTGGACGAACCGGCGGTGGCAGAGCACGCCGCATCGTGTGAAGAATTTGTCGGGCGGGGACCGGTATTCCAACCCGTATTTCTTCGACATGGACATGGATAGCGTGGTGGAGTGCGTGCCGACGTGTTGCTCGGCGGATGAGCCGGCGCGGTGGTCTCCGGTGCGGTATGGGGATTACCTGATGGAGCGGCTGGACAAGAACTACGCCTACCGGAAGAAAGGATAGGCTGTCTGTTCGACCCGAGTGGAAAGTAGAAAAGTTTTTTGGTTCTTTTTTTCAAAAAAGAACGTGCTTGCTTGCTTCCTCAACCGATGGAGAGAGCCTTGGGCGTGATTCGGCGGGCAGTTCTGGCGGGGGCGGCGGTTCTGGCGCTGGGGGCGGGTGCTGCCGAGGCGCAGCAGAAGCTGATCCGGACCGTGCCTTCGGCGGATGTGACGGTGCTGGACCCGATGTTCTCCACGGCGTGGATCAGCCTGGTGCATGGGGTGATGGTTTATGAGTCGCTGATCACGCTGGACAGCCAGTTGAACCCGAAGCCGCAGATGGCGGAGGGGTGGAGCGCTTCGGCGGATGGGTTGAGCTGGAAGATCACGCTGCGTGAGGGGCTGGCGTTTCATGACGGGGCGCCGGTGACGGCGAATGACGTGGTGGCCTCGATCAAGCGCTGGATGGTGATCGACACGGTGGGGCGGCACATGGCGCCGAGTGTGGCGAGCGTGGGCGAGGTGGATGCGCGCACGATCGAGTTCAAGCTGAGCAAGCCGTATCCTGGGTTTCTGCTGGCGATGGGGTCGATCCCGGCCCGGTTCCAGGCGGTGTTGCGGGCCAGGGATGCGCTGGATGCCGAGGGCAAGCCGGTGCTGGGGCAGGTGAGCAACGCGATCGGGTCGGGCCCGTTCGTGTTCAACCATGCCGAGCGGGTGGTGGGGCACAAGGCGATCTATGACCGCAACCCGGCGTACAAGCCGCGGGCCGAGGCGCCTGATGGGCTGGCGGGCGGGCGCGTGGTGAAGGTGGATCGGGTGGAGTGGCGGGTGATCCCGGATCCGGCGACGCAGACGGCGGCGTTGCAGGCGGGCGAGGTGGACATGCTGGAGCGGGCGGCGCCCGATCTGGTGCCGCTGTTGCGGCGCAATGCCAATGTGAAGCTGATGAAGACGACGCATCTGGCCGGGCAGAACATGCTGCGGCCGAATTCGACCATTCCACCTTTCAACCGGGTGGAGATGCGGCGCGCGCTGAACTGGGTGGTCAACCAGTCTGACTACATGGCGGCGGCCTGGGGGGAGCCGGAGAACTGGCGGACCTGCAACGCGTTCTTCATCTGCGGCACGCCGTTCGGGACCGAGGCCGGGGCCGAGGATTTGAAGATGGACCTGGCGAAGGCGCGGCAGATGTTCATCGACGCGGGCTACAAGGGTGAGAAGCTGCTGTTCATCTCCACCAAGGAGATCGCCACGCTGGGGCAGATGGCGGAGGTGGCGGCGGACGCGCTGCAGAAGGCCGGGCTGAACGTGGAAGTGGTGTGGAACGACTGGGGCACGGTGGGGCAGCGGCTGCGCAACAAGGAGAGCTGGCATCTGTTCCTGACCGGGGCGCCCGGGGCGATCACCTTCCATCCGCTGACCAATGTGGGCACGGACATGACGTGCGAGGGGCGGAATTTCGTGGGCTGGCCGTGCGACCCCGAGGTGGAGAAGCTGCGCAGCGCGTTCCTGGAGGCCGATGAGGCCGGGCGCATGGGGGCGCTGGAGCGGTATCACCGGGCGTTGGTGCAGGCGGCTCCCTATCGGGTGCTGGGCCAGTACGACACGTTTGCGGCGACGCGGACGAGCCTTTCGGGGCTGCTGAACTCGCCTGTGATCGTGTACTGGAATCTTTCGAAGAACTGAGGGCTGTTGCCATGCCGGATGCCGCACTGATCAAGAAGCTTGAAGCCGCCGTTGAGGCGAACTGGGAGAAGCAGGTCGCCTGGCTGCAGACGCTGGTGCGGTTTCCCTCTGTGCGGGGGAAGGAGGGCCCGTGCCAGGATTGGCTGGCGCGCGAGATGGCGAGCCGGGGGTGGAGTGTCGATCGCTACACGCTGGCCGAGGTGCAGATGAGCCATCTGCCGGGCTACTCGCCGGTGATGGACACCGACTATTCGCAGGCGGTGCAGGTGGTGGGGACGGTTCGCAGCCCGGAGCAGAAGGGCAAGAGCCTGATCGTGCAGGGGCATGTGGACGTGGTGCCGCCGGGGCCGGAGGAGATGTGGCAGTTCCCGCCGTTCGACCCGGTGATCTCAGGCGAGTGGATGAACGGGCGCGGCTGCCACGACATGAAGCAGGGCGTCTCGGCGTTCTTCTGGGCGATGGATGCGCTGAAGACCGCGGGGCTGGCGCCGGCTTCGGATGTGTATGTGCAGACGGTGACGGAGGAGGAGTGCACCGGGAACGGGGCGCTTTCCACCCTGGCGCGCGGGTATCGGGCCGATGCGGCGCTGGTGACGGAGCCGACGGCGGGGACGCTGACGCGGGCGCATGTGGGGGTGATGTGGTTCCGGCTGCGTATTCGCGGCGTGCCGGTGCACGTGGCGGTGGCGGATACCGGCACCAACGCGATCATGAGCGCCTACAAGCTTCTGGAGGAGCTGTACGGGCTGACCGGGCGGATCAATGCGCGGGCGAAGGAGCATCCGATCTTCAAGGGGATGAACAACCCGGTGAAGTTCAACCCCGGCGTGATCCGCGGTGGCGATTGGGGCAGTTCCACGCCGGCGTGGTGCGAGGTGGATTGCCGGATCGGGCTGCTGGAGGGGACCACGCTGGCGCAGGCGCGGCAGGAGGTGCTGGACACCGTGGCGGCGGCGGCGAAGGGCGATTCGTTCCTGGCCAACAATCCGCCGGAGGTGATCTGGAACGGGTTCCAGGCCGATGCCTTCCACCTGCCGGAGGGCAGCGAGGCCGAGCGCGTTTTGGCGGCGACGCATGAGGCGGTGTACGGCGAGAAGCTGAAATCGCACGTTTCCACCGGCGTGGCGGATGTGCGGGCCTACCTCAACTATTATGGGATTCCCGCGCTGTGCTACGGGCCGAAGGGCGAGGGGGCGCATGCGTTCGACGAGCGGGCGCATCTGCCTTCGCTGAAGAAGAACACGCTTTCGGTGGCGGCGTTCATCGCGGAGTGGTGTGGGGTTCGGGCGGTGTGAGTTTGTATTGCGGCGGCCATGTGGATGTAGGATAATTAACCTCCAAAACGGAGGGATACCTATGGCCGGTTTTGACAAGCCTGAGTCCGATCTGAGATTGCCTTTCGTGTTCGTGCCGAATGGTCCGCCCGACCCGGTGGACTGGCGGGCGCGACATCCGGGATGGACCAGCATGCCCGCGAGGTTGATCCTGCCGGCACCTTCGCGCCGGCACGATGCCGATGTAATGGTGGTTCGGGATACGGTTGCTGGCACTCGGAGCAGCGGCGCCACCCCTCAAGTAGGCGCGAGAAACCCCCTACATGTGGACCGCTTCTTCAGCACGCTGTTGGACCCGCTGGCGGAAGCGGCTGCAAAGCTTGGGATTCCGACAGCATGGCTGGTTGGCTTGAGTGCATATGAGAGCGGTTGGCTGAATTCACATAATGCAGAACTCAACAACCCGTTTGGCCTGACGGCAGGAGGTGGCGCCAATTTGTCATTTGGTTCGAATGCCGAGGCTATTGACTACTGGGTGCGTCGCTTTGGACCACAAGTTCGGGGTGCTTCAAGCCCTGAGGATTTTGTGGCACGTCTTCAGGGGCGTTCGGACGGACGGCAAGTCCTGGGGTGGTTCAAATACAATAGCGTCAACCCGGAATGGGAACGCAAGGTCATAGAGCAGATAGGGACCGTAGAGCGTCGCATCCCCAGACGGCGTGTGCCGTGATGTGCTGGTTTCGGCGAGCCCCAGCCGCCGTTGCAGGTATAGCGATGGTGGCTGCCGTTGGTTCCGCCAGTGCGCATACGTACGGCAACGACGCCTTCGGGATCTCCGTGGAGATCCCGAGGCGGCTCGGGATGTGCAGGAGCCTGCCGCCCGTGCCGGACCGGGGTTTTGTGGTGATGCTCGGACCCGGGACATGCGATGACGAACGCGCGCCCCGGCTTTCCTTGGCGCTGAGCTACAACGCCTCATTGGAGCATCGCTCGACGCAGCAGGTGGCGCGCGACTGGTGCAAAGGAGCGCGGGCGAATTGGGCGCCGGTAGCTGCGGGGGGTGTTCGAATGATGGAGTGTGAGCGCTCCCCCGTTGGCGGCCTGGCGACACGTTTGTTCATCGCGCTGCGTTCCGTGCCGGGGGTTTGGTTCGGGGAGTGGGTGGTGCTGACCATTGTCGTGCAGTGCGGCGCGGATGAGATGCCTGAATGCACGAAGGTGGCGGGGGAACTGGTGCGGGGGATTCGCTGGCGCCATTGAGAGTGTGGACCACCCCGACTGTGGTAGTGTAAAAAAATTTTTTTGAAAGATAAATAATGTTAACTAGAACAATCAGTAATAAATTCTATGACTGGGGATGAAGAAGTTCGTTTTGTTCGAAGTTATGAGATATTATGTTATTATTGCTTGCTGGGATGGTGTGAAAGTATGTATCCGGTTCGAAGCGCCCAGTCTTCCGTGAGGAGGGCCGGGTGTTTTCGCATCTAGGTCATAAAAGTTTT
>JAIXTK010000216.1 GCA_027483995.1 Acetobacteraceae bacterium | reverse complement strand
GCCGCCACCTCCTCCGCCGCCCGAACCAGAGCCGGAGCCGCCACCGCCCCCGCCGCCGCCCCCGCCGCCGCCTCCGCCACCACCTCCCACGCCGCCGGTGCCGCCGCCGAACGCGCAGCCCTGCGACACGATCTCGCGCAGCGGCGGGCAGGGTGTCACGGAAACGCAGCACTATCTCGGCCCCAGGCGCGGCCGGGTGACGGTGACCTACGACACCAAGTACATCCCGGACCACATCCAGGTGTTCCGCGGCTCGACCCTGATCGCCGAGACGCCGGGGCCGGTGCCGGGCACCGGCAGCTTCTCCTTTCCCTGGAACCCGCGCGCCGGCGCACCGGGCTCCGAACTCACGGTTCGCGTGGTGGTCACGGGCGGGCACGATCCGCGGCGCGGCACCACGGAATGGCAGTACCAGATCTCATGCCCCGGACAATGACGAGACGTTGCCCGCAGGGGGTTTTTGGTGTTGTTACGGTCATCGCGACCGACAAGCCCAGGATACGGGAAGCGCGCATGTTCGACAGGTCCGCATGATCAAACCCTATACCGAGCTGCCCCGGCTTCCCGGCGGTGGTGCTGGCGCCGATATCCCGCTGGTGCCCAATAGCGGCATCCAGTTCATCGACGTGCCGCTGCCGCTGGAGAGCCTGCGCATCAGCCGCGACTGGTACGAGGTGCCGCTGGCCGAGGGGCTCGCGGCGCTGAAGCCGCTGCGCGCGGCACCGGACGAAGGCGGCTACGCCTATGACAGCGACGGGCGCACCCTGTTCGTCTCGGCGGACGAGGAAGGCCGCTATTCCGTGGATGCGCGCGCCGCCCTTGCGCCGTTCCTGGGCAAGTGGGTGCCGGTGCCGTTCCTGCAGGTGGAGGTGGATGGCCCGCCGGGCCGCCGCCGCCTCGCGCCCGGCCCGCAGAACTGGGCCCGCATCCGCATCGTGGAGCTGAACCCCAAGGAGGCCGAGGGCAACACCCACCGTGCCGTGCTGGCCTTCGATACCGCCACCACCCCGCGCACGCCCAGCGCCGGCTTCCTGACGCCGTGGGATCGGGAGACGGCACGCTTCCAGCTCGGCAGCCGGATGGAAGAGGTCGCCTGGATGCTTGACCTCGCCTGGGTGCGCGGCTGGCTCGCCGACCTCTATCGCGAGCGCGACAGCAACGGGCGCGAGTTGCCGCCCGATGCGCCGATCGGCTGCCGGCACTATGCCGCGTATCTGACGCTGCTGGCGCTGCTGGAGGAATGCGGCGCGGTGCGCCCGGTGCGGCTGATCGACATCGCCGCCGCCGAGCGCCAGGCCAATGGCGGCACCATCAATGTCGACCTGGTGCTCGATCTCGGCAATTCGCGCTCCTGCGGCTTCCTGGTGGAGCAGACGCCGGGGCGGGACCGCTCGATCGCCGATAGCTACCGGCTGCAGCTGCGCGATATCTCGCAGCCCGAGCAGACCTCCGACCTGCCCTTCGAAAGCCGGGTGGAATTCGCCCGCGCGGCCTTCGGCAAGGAGGAATGGAGCCTGCAATCCGGCCGCGGCAACGCCTTCGACTGGCCAAGCCCGGTGCGGGTGGGGCCGGAGGCGGCGCGGCTCTCGGCGCTCAATCGCGGCAATGAGGGCCAGACCGGGCTTTCCAGCCCCAAGCGCTATCTGTGGGACGAGAAGCCGCGCCTGACCCCCTGGCGCTTCAACCCGGCCACCGATTCGGAAGGCGTGATCCGCGGCAGCTACCTGCGCTACCTCGCCGAGGACGGCACGGTGCTGTCGATGAAGAAGCGCAGCGGCATCGCGCTGCGGCCGCTGTTCAGCCGCGCCAGCCTGTTCACCCTGTTCCTGCTGGAAGTGCTGCTGCAGGCGCGCGCCCAGGTGAATTCCTATGCCGCGCGCTATGGGCGGCAGGACATGGCCGCACCCCGCCGCATCTCCAGCCTGATCCTGACGCTGCCGCCGGCCATGCCGCTGGAGGAGGTGCGCAAGGTGCGCGAACGGGCCCGCGCGGCGGCGTTCCTGCTGAAGGACGTCACCGGCGATCCCAGCCCGCGCGTGCTGGATGTGGAAGCCAAGCTGGACGAGGCGACGGCCACACAGATCGTCTATCTCTACGACCAGATCAGCCACGCCTATCGCGGCGATGCGCCGGATTACTTCGACCTCGTCGGCCGCAAGCGCAACATCGGCGGCACCACGCGGCCGTCCCTGCGCATCGGCTCCATCGACGTGGGCGGCGGCACGACGGATTTGGCCATCTACACCTACACGCTGACCGACCGCGTGGTGGTGCCGCAGGAGGAGTTCCGCGAGGGATTCCGCCTGGCCGGGGACGACGTGCTGGAAACCGTGGTGATGCGCCACGTGATGCCGGGGCTGCGCCGTGCGCTGGCCGAGGCGGAGTTCGGCGGCGGTACGTTCGGCACGGAGCGGGCGCAGCAATTCCTCGTCTCCCTGTTCCGCGTGCCGGCCAGCACGGAGCCGGAACGGCAGGCGCGAAGGTTGGCACTGAACCATGTGCTCTCGCCCGCCGCCCTCGGGCTGCTCGGCGAATACGAGGGCTGGAACCCCATGGCCTCCGGCGGCGTGGAAACGCGCACCATCGGGCAGTTCCTGGGCGAGAAGGCCGGCGGGCTCACCGCCGTGGTGCCCGTGACGCGCGGCGCCACCGCGGAGCCGGCCGGGCTGCGCGCGGCCGCCTGGTTCAACGGGCGCGTGGCGGAGCTGGGCGTGCGCGGCTTCCGGGTGGAGGACGTGTCGATCGACGTGGATCTCGCCGCGATCGATGCCACCGTCAGCCAGACCATGCAGGAAGCGATCGAGCCGCTGTGCGAGATCGTCAACCGTTTCGGCTGCGACGTGCTGCTGCTCTCCGGCCGCGGCGCGCGCTGGCCGGCGGTGAACGCGATGGTGGTGGCCTCGCTCGCCATCGAGCCGCATCGCGTGCAGCCGATGCACCAGTATCGCGTGGGCGCCTGGTATCCGTTCGCCGATGGCACCGGGCGGATATTCGACCCCAAGACCACGGTGGCGGTGGGGGCGATGCTGTATCGCCTGCTGCGCGGCGGGCAGCTCGACAATTTCGCCCTCACCGACAAGTTCACCATGCGCTCCACCGCCCGCTTCGTCGGGCTGATGGAAAGCGACCGCCGCATCCGGGCCGACCGGGTGCTGTTCCGCGACCTCTCCACCGCTGTTGCGACCGACCCCGACGCACAGGGCGAAACCGAGGAGAGCGAACGCCCGCTCACCTTCTCCGGCCGCTCCTTCCTGGGGTTCAAGCAGTTCGCCGCGGAACGCTGGCCGGCGAGCCCGCTCTATCGCATCGAGTTCGCCAGTGCGGAGGCCGCCTCCGGCGTGGCCCTGCCGCTGACCTTCACGCTGCGCCGCAAGCTCACGCGCGACCCCGATGGCGATGCGATGGAGTTCGAGATCGACGAGACCTCGGTGCGCGATGCGCGCGACAACCCGCAGCGCCCGGGCACGCTGATCCGCAGCCTGCAAACCCTGCCGGGCGATGAGGGCAGCCACTGGCTGGATGCCGGGCAGCTTGCCACGCTCGATGCCATCCTGGCCGCCATGGCCGACGACCAGGGATCGTAACCGATGTCAGAAGCCGCCACCCAGGCCCTTGTCCGCGTCTGCCAGGATACCGAGCGTGCAGCAGGGGGCGCGCTCGCCTGGTTCCGTGATTTCCCCGATCGCGTCGCCGCCCAGCGCCCGGTGCTGGAGAAGGAGTTCCGCCTTGCCGCCGTGGAAGCGCGCAAGCTGAAGACGGCCGCCGAGCGACCGGTGGCCGTCGGCGTGTATGGCCTGTCCCAGGCCGGCAAGAGCTACCTGATCTCCACCCTCGCCCGCCCCTCCGGCAAGGAGCTGACCGCGGATCTGGACAAGCCGCGCGGCTTCCTGGCCGACATCAACCCGGAAAGCGACAAGGAGGCCACCGGGCTCGTCACCCGCTTCACCATGCGCAAGGAGAAGGGGCCGGAAGGCTTCCCGGTGCGGCTGCGGCTGCTCTCCGAGATCGACCTGGTGAAGATCCTGGCCAATTCCTGGTTCTGCGACGCGCTGGATTCGGAAAAGGCCAGCGCCGGCCTGCCGGAAGCCATTGCCGAGGTGCTGGGGGCGGCCGAGCGCGACGCCGCCGGCCAGCCGGAGCACAACGAGGTCCGCCAGGAGGATATCTGGGACCTGAGCAAATACTGCGACAACGAGTTCCGCGGCTTCGCCTCCGCCCAGACCATCCGCTCCGGCCCGTTCTGGGACCGCATGGCGGCAGTGCTGCCGCGCCTGCCGCTGGATCGGCGGGTGGATGTCTATGCCATCCTGTGGAACCGCTACGCGCCCTTCACCGATGTGCTCACGCGCCTCACCTCCCGCCTGCGTGCGCTGCGCTTCGATCGCGAGGCCTGGGCGCCCATCGCCTCGCTGGTGCCGAAGCACGAGAGCGTGCTGAAGGTGGATACGCTCGATCACCTGGCCGATACCGGCCAGCCGCAGATCGAGATCGCCGCCCAGAACGGCGCGCGCTGCACCCTCACGCGGCCGGAGCTCACCGCGCTGATCGCCGAATTGCAGATCACCATGGTGGAGCTGCCCTGGCCGATCTTCCAGGCCACCGACCTGCTGGACTTCCCCGGCGCGCGCGAACGCACCGGCAAGGACCATGCGCTGGAAGTGCAAACCCGCGCCAATGCGCTCGGCGAATTCTTCCTGCGCGGCAAGGTGGCCTACCTGTTCGAGCGCTACGCCGCCGAGCGCGAACTGAACGCGCTGCTGCTGTGCATCAAGGAAAGCAACAACGCCTTCGATGCCACCATCCGCCAGTCCATCCGCAACTGGATCAACCGCACCCACGGCGCCACGCCGGAAGGCCGCGCGCGGGTGGAAACGGCGCTGTTCGTGATGCTCACGCGCATGGACATGCACTTCAACCGCACCCCCGGCCGCGACGATTCCATGGCATCGGACGATCTGTGGGAAGCGCGCGTGAAGGCCAGCCTGCTGCAACCGTTGCAGGAGGCAAACGGGTGGCTCGATGCCTGGCACCCCGGCCAGCCGTTCAGCAACACGCTGCTGGCGCGCAACCCCGGCAAGTCCCAGTCGCTGTCGCGCCTGACCGACGATGGCGTGGAGGGCGAGTTCCTGCCCGGCGTGCCCGAGAAGATCGAGCGCTGGGGCCGCGAGTTCTCCGCCAATACCGGCATCCGGCGCTATGTGAAGAACCCGGAGAAGGCGTGGGCGGAGGTGTTCCGCCTGAACGACGCAGGCATGAGCTACCTGGTGGAAAGCCTCGCCCCGGTGTGCCGGCCGGAGCTGAAGCTGAACCAGCTCAACAACCAGATCGCGATCCTGCGCGGCGACATGAAGCGCCGCCTGTCGGAATGGCATGTGGGCGACGATTTGGATGCCGAGTACCAGAAGCGGCTGGAAGGACTGCGCCCGGCGCTCGATCTGCTGGAGGCCAACGGCAATGCCGGCCGCTTCGGCCTACTGCTGTCGCAATTCCACCTCACCCCCGCCGAGGCGCGCGAAGTGCTGTTGCGGGCGCTGCCCACCACGGAGGCCACGCGCGCCGCGCCGCCGGCGGCCACCGGCGCCGTCTCCTCCATGCGCGACCGGCTGCGCGCCCGGGCCCAGCCCGCCGCCGCCCCGCCGCCGGAGCACGCCGCCGGCAGCGATCCCACGCATGACCGCGCCTCGGCCCTGCTCAGCGCCTGGATCGCCAAGCTGCGCCGCTTCTCCACCGAAAGCAGCCTGCACGGCTTCTTCGGCTTCGATGGGCCGGCAGCCGATGCGCTGGTGGCGGAAATGACCGCCACGGCCAGCCGCTGCCGCCTGCAGCACCGGCTGGTGGATGGGCTCAACCGCATCAAGGGCGGGCTGCGCTTCGACCAGCCGGCCGATCGCCGTGCCGTGCTCGTCTCCCAGCTGGTGAATGAGCACGTGAACTTCCTGGGCATGAGCCTGGATGGCGTGCTGGCCGCAGATCGCCCGCAGGTGGAAGGCGGCCCACCGGCCTTCGACCCCACGCCGCCGCCCGAGCCGGGCTTTGAGATCGGCGAGGAAGCGGAACCGTTCGGCCCGCTCTTCGTGCTCTCCTGGGTGGATGTGCTGGCCGATGCGGTGAAGCGCAACGTGTTCGACCAGGGCGGCGCGGGCATGGTGGACCAGAAGCAGAACGAGGCGCTCGGCACCGTTCTGGCGCTGCTGTAGGGGCCTGGCCGCATGGAAACGCAGTTCCGCATCGCCCAGATCACCGACGATCCCAGCGGGGTTCTGACCGGCGCCTTCGTGTTCAGCCCGCCGCCGCATCTGCCCGATGTGCCGCGCGTGCTGGTGGAGCGCTTCGGCGGCGAGAACACCAAGCTCGGCCCGCATGGCTGGGCGGTGGACAGCAAGGGCCTGCGCCCGCGCGTGATCGAGAAGCGCGGGCCGGAGCTGTGGCTGTGCTTCGGCGCCGAGGTGTCGTTCCACGTGCTGCCGAACACGCCGGTGCGCATCTCCATCCCCGGCAGCGATCTGGAAGGCACCGAGATCTGGCCGCCGATCCCGCGCGGCAAGGCACCGCCGGCCGATATCCCGGTGGATGACGCGCCCTGGCCCGAGCCGGCCAAGGCCGCGCCGCCACCGCCGCCTCCGCCCCCCCCTCCGCCGCCGCCGCCGACAAAGCCCCCCGTGGTGGAGGATCCGCCGGCCGTGGTGGCCCCGCCGCCGCCGCCTCCCCCGCCGCCGCCCGAGGAGAAGAAGCGCGACTCCCCGGTGCCGCTGATCGCGGGCGTGGTGCTGTTGCTATTGGCTGGTGGCGGTGCCGCCTGGTGGTTCACCCGCCCGCAGCCGGAGCCCCCGCCGCAGCAACAGGCCGCCGCCCCCACCCCACCGCCGCCGGCCGCGCCGGTCTCGCCGGATTGCGCGACCGCGGATGACGTGATGAGCGGCAAATGCACGCCGGAAAAACTGGTCGCCCTGCCGCCCGAAGAGCAAACACGGCTGGCCGAGGCGCTGCTGCGCCTGGAGGACCGGCGCGCCGGAGACCGTGCGGTGAGCCTGCTCAGCGCCGCCTCCAGCCGCGCCAACCACGCGCCGGCCAATTTCGCCCTGGGCAAGCTCTATGACCCCGCCACGTTCAAGCCGGGCGGGCCGCTCAGCGCCCCGAACCCGGCCCGCGCGCTGGACCTGTTCGGCAAGGCGGCCGAAGGTGGCAACGCGGACGCGAAGACCGCGCGCGAGGCGCTGGTGGCGAAGCTGAAGCAGGAAGCCGCCGGCGCCGACACCACCGCCGCAGACCGCGCCAAGGCCGCCCTGCGCGCCGCCGGCATCGAATGACGCACGGCACCGAATGACTGACGCAGGAGGGCCCGCCATGACGATCCGCCGCCGCAAGCTCATGGCCACCGCCGCCGCCACGCTGCTGGCTCCCACGCTGCTGCCGCGCCGGGCGCTCGCCCAACCGGCCACGCCCCCGGCAGCGGCTTCGCCGGGCGGGCGCGAGGCGATGCTGATGCCGGGCAAGCGCACCCTGCGCCAGCGCGTGCTCACCCGCCCCGGCGCCGCCTATCGCCCGCAACCCGGCGCCCCCGCCCCGGCCCAGGCGGCCAGCCCGCTCACGCCGCTGTTCGTCTTCGCGCGCCAGGCCGGGCCAGACAACAAGCCCTGGCTGGAAGTCGGCCCGGGCAGCCGCGGCACCACGCTCGGCTGGCTGCCGGAGGAACAGACCATCCCCTGGCTGCACACCATGACAGCCGCCTTCCACAACCCCGCCGGGCGCGAGCGCACGCTGTTCTTTAGGGATCGCGACTCCCTGCTCGCCATGCTCGGCGGCGCCACCCCGCCACAGGAAGCCCGCCAGCTCGCCGCCATGGCCCAGCGCACCCCGCGGCCAGACAACTTCCCGGTGGTGGCGATGGAGCCCGCGCAGCACATCGACATCCGCCGCCACTTCTACCTGCTGCCGATCCTGCAGGCCGAAACGGTCTCGTTCCAGGACGGGCGCGAATACCGCATGATGGAAGTCGCCTCCATCCCGCTGGCCGACGAGGGGCCGGCGCCGGGCCAGGCGCCCTTCACCGTCGGCATCGCCTTCGTGGTCGATACCACGCTGTCGATGGACCCCTACATCAACAAGGTCCGTGGCGCGCTGACGGATTTCGTGAAGGCCACCGCCGCCGAGCCCGGCGCGCCCACGCGCTATGCCCTGGTCGGCTTCCGCAACTCGCTCACGGTGCAGCCGCGGCTGGAATACCTCACCCGCACCTTCGCCAAGTTCGCCGACAGCGCCGATGCCAACGGCTTCATCCGCAAGATCCAGGACATCAAGGCCACCAATGTCGACAGCCTGTCCTTCAACGAAGACAGCTTCGCCGCCGTGGCCGATGCAATCGAGAACCTGGATTGGGGCGACATCCAGGGCCGCGTGATCATCCTGGTGACGGATGCCGGCAGCCGCCTGCCCACCGATCCCGCCTCCGCCACCCGCATGGGGCCAGAGGAGATCGGCAACAAGGCCCGCGCCGCCGGCGTGGCGGTGATGGCGCTGCACCTGAAAACCCCGCAGGGCGCCAACAACCACGCCATGGCGGAACGCCAGTACACCACCCTCACCTCCGTGCCGCTGCCCTCCCTCGGCCCGCAGTATTTCCCGGTGCCGAACGGCGACCCGGAAGCACTGGACCGCGTGGTGCGCGACATGCTGGGCAAGCTGCGCGCCGTGCGCACCGACCAGGCCGCCGCCCAGGCCCAGCGCACCCCGCCCAACCCGGACGACCGCGCCGCCATGGTCGGCCATGCCCTGCGCCTGGCCTGGCTCGGCCGCCAGCAGGGCGCCGCCGCGCCCGACCTCGTGCATGCCTGGGCGCCCGATGGCTACAAGGGCACCAACCCGCCGGAATGCCTGGAAGTGCGCGTGCTGCTCACCCGCAACCAGTTGAACGACCTCGCCCAGTCCCTGCGCTTCATCATCGACCAGGGCCGCGCCAACCTGCTCGACAGCAACGCCATGTTCGACCGGCTGCAAAGCGTGGCCGCCCACCTCGCCCGCGACCCCGACGCATTGCGCCAGCGTGGGCTGGAAAACCTCGGCGGCATCCTCGGCGAATACCTCGAAGGCCTGCCCTACGTGTCCGATATCGCCACGCTCGACCGCGCCACCTGGCGCAACATGGGCGGCGGCGCGCAGACGGAGCTGCTGGATACGCTGGAAGCACGGCTGCGGCTCTACCAGGATTTCAACCGCACGCCGGAGCTGTGGAAAAGCTTCGATGGCGGGCGGGATGCCGGCGAGGCGGTGTATCCCGTGCCATTGTCGGCGTTGCCATAGGAAGCAAGCGTGTTCTTTTTTGAAAAAAAGAACCAAAAAACTTTTCCGACTTTGCTGCTTGCCCTAGCGCGGGCGCAATTCGGAAAAGTCTTTTTGCTTCTTTTTCTTCAGAAAAAGAAGATTCTTGCTTGATGGCTCACTTGCTCGAAGTCTCCCGCCTCCACGTCACCCGCCGCGCCGGCGCCTATGCCTTCCGTCTGGAGGTGCCGGGCTTTGCCCTGCCGCCCGGCGCCTGCGTGGCCCTGCTCGGCAAGTCCGGCTCCGGCAAGAGCACGCTGCTCGATCTGCTCGCCCTGGCCCTGCCGCCCGATGGCGCGGAGCGTTTCGCCTTCCACCCGCGGGGCGAGGCGATCGACCTGCTCGCCACCTGGCGCGGCGGGGCCGCGGTGCAGGACCGCACCCGCGCGCGCCATATCGGCTACGTGCTGCAGACAGGCGGCCTGCTGCCCTTCCTCTCCGTGCGCCGCAACATCGCCCTGCCGGCGGAGATCGCCGGCCGGCCCGATCCCGCGCGGGTGGAAGCGCTGGCCCGCCGCCTGGGCGTCGCCCACCACCTGGACCGCATGCCGCACGCGCTGTCGGTGGGCGAACGCCAGCGCGTCGCCATCGCCCGCGCCCTGGTGCACCAGCCGCCCTTGGTGCTGGCGGACGAGCCGACCAGCGCGCTGGATCCCGCCCTGGCGCAGGAGGTGATGGAACTGCTGCTGGCCGAAACCCAGGCGGAGGGCGCCGCGCTGATCATCGCCACCCACGACCATGATGCGGCCGAACGCCTGGGCCTGCCGGTGATCGCCTTCGACATCACCCGCGGCGAGGGAGGGGCCGTCGCCGTCGCACGCCCGACCTGGGCATGAGGAGGGGGTCGTGATCCTCGCCGCCCGCCTCGCCCTGGCCGATATGCGCCACGATGCCGGGCTGTTCGCCGGCGTGGCGCTCACCGTCACCGCCGTGCTCGCCCCCTTGCTGTTGCTGCTCGGGCTGAAAACCGGCGTGATCGAGCATCTCGTCGGCGGCCTGCGCGCCGACCCGCAGGTGCGTGAGATCGTGCTGCGCGGCCACATGCCGTTGCCGCCGGAGTGGTTCGAGACCATGCGCGCCCGCCCGGATGTCGCCTTCGTCGCCCCGCGCATGCGCCAGTTGGCCCAGCCCGTGGATATCGGCCCCGCCGCCAACCCGATCCGCGGCACCAACGCCGATTTCGTCGTCTCCGCCCCCGGGGACCCGCTGCTGGGCGCCGCCGCACGCGAGCTGGGCGCCGGCAGCATCGTCATCAGCCAGCGCCTGGCCCAGATCAGCGGCTTCAAGCCGGGCGACGAGGTGGCGGTCTGGGCCATCCGCCGCGCCAGCACCGGCAACCAGCGCATCGATGCCCGCGCCCGCATCGCCGCCATCGCGCCCGCCGCCGCCACGCAGAACGCCGTGGTCTATGGCCCGCTCGCCATGGCCGCCGCGCTGGAGGCATTCCAGGAGCGCGACGCCGCGCAAGCCGCCCCGGCACCCGCCTATATCTTCCCCAGCTTCCGCCTCTATGCGCGGGACATCACCGATGTCGCCACGCTGGAACGCGACCTGCTCGCACAGGGCATGGAAATCCGCACCGAGGTTGGCCGTATCGGCTGGACGCTCAGCATCGACCAGAACCTCACCACGCTCTTCGCCGTGCTCACCGCCTGCGGCGCGGCCGGCGTGGCGGTCACGCTCGCCGTCTCGCTCTGGGGCAATGTGGCGCGCAAGCGGCGCTCGCTGTCGCTGCTGCGGCTGCTCGGCCTGCCGGCGCGCGCGCTGGTGGTGTTCCCGCTGGTGCAGGGCGGGCTGATCGCCTTGATCGGCAGCCTGCTTGCCGCTGGCACCGCGCTGGCCGTCGGCGCCATGATCAATGCCGCCTATGGGACCGCCTATCTGGAGGGCAGCCAATTATGCGTCATCGCGCCCAGCCACATCCTGATCGCCTGCCTCGGCGCCCCGGTCCTGGCCCTGCTGGCCAGCCTGGTGGCGGTGCGCCCGGTGCTGCGCATCGCACCCTCGGAAGGCATGCGCGAACAATGAAGCCCCTGCTCGCTGCCCTGCTGCTGCTCTCCGGCGCCGCCCACGCCCAGGCGCCCGCCGCGCCGGAATGGAACCCCAAGCCGGCCGATGGCGACCTCGTCCTGCCGCTGCCCTGCGACACCGGCATCGTGTTCCGCAAGATCGCCACCCCGATCGGCGACTCCCCGCTCGCCGACCGCCGCGTGGTGCTGGGCGATGAGGATGCCGGGGCCGCCTATTCCGAATTCGTGCGCGAATCCCACGTCGCCGGAGGATTCGGCCAGGGCGCGCAGGCGCATTACTGGCTGGGCAAATACGAGGTCACGCGCGGCCAGTATGTCGCCGTCACCCAGGGCTGCGACGCCTACACCGCCCTGCCCGCCCCGCAGCGCCGCCTGCCCCAGGCCGCACTCAGCCAGACCGACGCAATGCGCTTCGCCGAACTCGCCACCGCCCAGGTGATGAAGCTCAAGAAAGCCGCCCTGCCCGGCGACGACGACGCCCGCGCCTATCTGCGCCTGCCCACCGAAGCCGAATGGGAATACGCCGTGCGCGGCGGCTCCGTGGTGACCGATGCGGAATTCCGCCAGCGCCTGCCGCCGTTCGAAGGCGCCATCAACAGCGTGGCCCAGCTGCGCCGCACCGGCCAGCGCCCGGTGCCCGTCGCCATCGGCCTGCTGGCACCGGACAAGCTCGGCCTGCACGACATGCTGGGCAACGTGGCGGAGATGGTGGCCGAGCCCTACCGCCTCACCCGCGGCGGGCGCATTGGCGGGCGCGCCGGCGGCATTGTGGCCCGCGGCGGCGACATCGCCTCCACGCCCGACCAGATCCGCTCCAGCCAGCGCACGGAATACCCGCCCTTCACGCCAGAGGGCGAGCCGCTCGCCCTGCCCACGCTGGGCTTCCGCGTCGCCCTCGGCGTGACGATCATCGCCAATGTCGGCACCTCCGGCGCGCTGCGCGCGGCGTGGGAGAAGGAGTTGGCCCAGCAGGAACAGCAGGCCGGGGCCGATCCGCGCGCCCTGGCCGATGCGCTGGAAAAGCAGATCGTCGACCCCGCCCAGAAGAAGGCCGTCGCCACCCTGCGCACCACGGTGGAGGACGAGCGCAGCCGCCGCGTGCAGGCCGATGAGCGTGCCGCCCGCAGCGCCATCGGCGCCGGCGCCGTGCTCATCCGCGCCTTCCGCAACGAGAACCGGCAGTACGAGGAATACGGCAAGCTCATCGCCACCATCGAAAAAATCATCGAAGACGCCAGGAAGGCCAACGACACCAAGCTGCGCGAGGAAAGCGAGCGCCGCCTGGCCCAGTCCAAGGAGACCCAGGCGCTTTTCACCCGCATCCGCGAAACCACCTGGGCCTCGCTCACCTCCCTGCTGCTGCAGCAGGCCGACCTGCCGCCTGCCCTGCTGGAATCCCAACTGCGCGTCTGGCGTGCCGACAACACCCAGGCGGAGTTCGAGCTGCTGCGCAACTTCGCCGGCCTGTTCGTGGCGGAGGTGAACCACACCCGCGCTGGCCGCACCGTGAACACCGAGCCCGCCCGCCGCCGCCTCACCGCCGCGCTGCAGTAGCGCATACCGGAGTACACGCTTCCGTGATCGGAATCACTGCATGGAGGGGTGATTACGCACGCTTCGCTGTGTGTTAACGTCACGTTGTTTGATGGCTTTTCTCTGAGGGAACGTACCCAAATGGTATCGATTGGTCGCTGGACTCCGGTAACGGTGGTGATGGTGGGGGCGCTGGCGCTGTCTGGCTGCGCCGACCAGAAGTCGAACATGACGGCGCAGGGCGCCGGGGTCGGCGCCGTTGGCGGGGCGCTGATCGGCGGCCTGCTCGGCGGGCGCCAGGGCGCGCTGCTGGGTGCCGCGATCGGCGGCGTGGCTGGCGCCGGCACCGGCTATGCGCTGGGCTCGCAGCAGGAACAGTTCGCCTCCGCCGAGCAGGAACTGCAGGTCCGCACGGAGCGCGCCCGCACCGTCGCCTCCACCCAGCGCACGGAAGCCGACACCGCCCGCACCGCCGCGGCGCGCTACGAAGCCAGCCTCGCCCCGCTGCGCCAGCAGGTGGCCGCCGGCCGCCAGCTCAACAACCAGCAGCGCGCCACCCTCTCCCAGGCGCAGGCCGAGCGCGACCAGATCAAGGCGAAGCTCGAAGCCGGCCAGAAGGCCAGCGACGAAATCCGCGAGCAGGCCACCGGCCTCAAGAGCAAGGGCCAGAACACCGCCGCCCTGGAAGCCGAAGGTCGTGATCTCGCCGCCAGCAACGCCCGCCTGCAAGGCGCGTTGGATCGCATGAACACCGCGCTCGGAAGGATCGAGGCATGACCACAGCGCTGCGCTTCGCCTGGCTTGTCCTGCCGGCCACACTCCTGGCCGGCTGCGGACCGCAGTCCTCCTGCGACCCGGCCCGCGACCGCAGCATCTTCCAGGTGGGCGGCTGCGTCGTCGGCGGCGGCTACCAGCAGCGCGTGGACCGTCTCTCCTCTGAGGCGGACCGCGCCGAAGCCGACCGCGCCGCGGCCGAGGCCGATCGCCGTGCCGCCGAATCCCGGCGTGACACGGCGGCCAGCCGCGCGGCAGCGCTGCGCGCCGACCTCGCCACCCAGCAAACCCGCTCCATCGCCCTGGAACGGGACATCCAGGCAGCCCGCGCCCGCGGCCGCATGGATCAGCAGCGCCTGAACCAGCTGGAGCAGGACCTCACCAGCCTGCGCGCCGAGCAGGAACGCGTGCGCAGCGCCCCCCCCAACCCGCAGCAGCAGCAACAGCTGCAGGATCTGCGGCGCCGGCAGGATGCGCTGGAATCGCAATGGGACCAGTTGCGGCGGGCGACGCCTGGCGCCTGAAGCAAGACTCTTCTTTTTCTGAAGAAAAAGAAGCAAAAAGACTTTCTTTCATTTGCGGTGGCACCGCCTCGATCCCCTGGATCGAGGCGGTTGTCTTGTCCAAGTCACAAAAGTTTTTTGGTTCTTTTTTTCAAAAAAGAACTGCTTGCTTAAACTGTCCTCGTCACCTTCGCGAGCCGACTGGGCCGATCCGGGTCCAGCCCCTTCGCCCGCGCCAGCGCCTCCACCCAGCGATAGAATCCCAGCACCATCCCCAGCGGATCCAGCGCCCCGTGCCCGCAGCGTATCGCGGGCAGCGCCACGCCGGGCAGCCCTGCCACCGGGCTGGCCGCCAGCACCTCGGCGCCGGTCGCCACCAGCCGCGCCAGCGCCTCGCGGTTCGCCGCCAGGGCTGCGTCCTCCGGCACCAGCGCCAGCACCGGGAAGCCGGGCCCCACCAGTTGCAACGGCCCGTGCATCACCTCGGCCAGCGAAAACGCCTCCCGGTGCAGCCCGGCCACTTCCTTGGCTTTCAGCGCCATCTCATGCGCCAGGGCCAGCGCCGGCCCGCGCCCCACCACGTAGCCGCCCGCGGCCACCCCCAGTTTCGCGGCGGCCCCCCAGTCGCAGCCCAATGCCGCAGCCAGCCGGTCCGGCAGGCCAGAAAGCGCCCGCTCCAGCGCCGCATCCCCGGCCCAGGCCGCCACCAGCGCAGCACCGGCCGCGCAGGAGGAAACGAAGGATTTCGTCGCCGCCACGCTTGTCTCCGGCCCGGCGCTGAGCGGCACCACCACATCGGCCTCGGCGGCCACCGGGCCCGTCGTGTCGTTCACCAGCGCCACAGTGAGCCCGCCCCCCTGCCGTGCCGCCGCCTGGAACGCCACCAGGTCCGGGCTGCGGCCGGATTGGGAGATCGTTACCACCACCGCGCCGCGCAGCCGCAGCCGCGTGCCATACACGGAGGCAACGGAAGGCCCCACCGAAGCCACCGGCACGCCGAGCGCCGTCTCCAGCAAATACTTCAGGTAATGCGCCGCATGGTCGGAGGAGCCGCGCGCGCAGGTCACCACCACCGGCGGGTCCATCGCCGCCAGCCGCCGCCCCAGCGCGCCGATCGCGGCCCCTTCGGCGGCCAGCAACCGGGCCACCGCAGCGGGCGCCTCGGCGGTCTCACGCGCCATGGCGCTGGAAAAGGGTGCAGATTCCATCGCGTGATCCTACCAGCCACCGGCAGCCGGCAGCGATGCGCCGGCGCAATGCCGTCATGCGCGTTTCCGCTGGACCCCAGGCTGAATTCTATAGAATGTTGCCTCAGCCATCAGCAAAGGCGCCACACGGCCGCCGCCACCAGGCAGCGCGAACCCGGCGCCACAGGGAGAGACGACCATGACCACCCCAACACGTCCATCACGTGGCGTGAGCCGCCGCGCGGTGCTCGCCGGCCTCGCCGCCGTGCCCGCCGTCGCCATCGACCGCGCGGCTGCCCAGCAGGGCGGCGCCTTTGGCACCGCCGACAAGCCCATCCAGATCCGCATGCTCGCCAACTCCGCCTTCTCGGCCCAGTGGCAGCAGCTGATGGTGCCGGAGTTCAACAAGCGCTTCCCGCACGTGAAGGTGCAGATCGACGGCGTGCCCTACACCGAGCATCTCGCCAAGATCATGCTCGACATCACCGGCGCCACGCCCACCTACGACCTCTACGCCATCGACGACCCCTGGGTGCCCCAGGTCGCCGAGACCAAGCAGCTGCTGGAGCTGAAGAAGGAGGCCGCCGCCTGGACCGCGGCCGATTACGACTGGGCCGATTTCAACGCCGCCCCGCTCGCCGCCAGCGAATGGAAGGGCGGCCAGTTCGGCGTGCCGCTCCGCTGCAACATGCTGCTGCGCTTCTACAACAAGACCCACTACCAGAAGGCCGGCCTGCCCGAGCCCGATCCCGCCCACACCTGGCTGGAATTCCGCGCCCAGGCGCCGAAGCTGGTGCAGGACGTGCGCGGCACCGGCGGCGTCAACGCCTGGGCCGTCTCCACCTATTTCACGCGCGATCCGCTTACCCCCACCATCTGGCAGGCGATCCTCAATTCCTACGGCACCGACCTGATCGACGCCCAGGGCAAGCCCGCCTTCAACAACGAGAACGGCATCCGCGCGCTGCAGACGCATATCGACCTGCTGCAATGGGCCCCCCCGGGCGCCAAGGCGCATGGCTTCACCGAATCGCTGCAGGCCTTCCGCCAGGGCCAGGTGGCCAACATGTTCCAGTGGGGCAGCGTGTTCCGCGGCACCGCCGTGGATCCCACCACCACCACGCTGAAGCCCGATGAAGTCGGCATCATGGTGATGCCCGTCGGCAGCAACCGGCCGGGCACCCATCGCGGCATCTGGAACGGCTCCGTCTCCAAGAAGAGCCCGAACCAGCAGGCCGCCTGGGCCCTGCTGCAATGGCTCTCCTCCAAGGAGGGCGAATACTGGCACGCCAGCGTTGTCGGCGCCTTCCCCGCCCGCAAATCCACCCTCGCCCGCCCACCGGCCGAGGCCTGGCAGGCGCCGGTCTTCAAGACCCTGCAGAACGCCTACGAAGTCGCCGCCGCCGGCCGCATGTGGCGCCCCCGCTCGGCCAAGTCCGACCAGGCACAAACCATCCTGGCCGATGAGACGGCCCGCGCCTTCAATGGCGAGGTGAAGGTGGCCGAGGCGCTGGCCAGCGCGGCGCGCAAGATCGAGCGGCTGCGCCTTTAGCTAAGGAAGCAAGCGGTTCTTTTTTGAAAAAAGAACCAAAAAACTTTTTTACCTTTGCGCCGGGGAAAATCCCCGACGCAAAGGTAGGAAGTCTTTTTTGCTTCTTTTTTCTTCAGAAAAAAGAAGACTCTTCCTTGAGAGAGCCTTCCATGTCCCGCCGCGCCGCGCGCCTGTCCGATCTCTTCGCCCGCTGGGGGTTCATGACCCCGGCGGCGTTGCTGCTGTTCGCCACGCTGGCCTACCCGATCGGCTACACCGTCTACATCAGCTTCGCCGAGATCAACCTCGGCACCTTCACGCCCGATGAATGGGTGGGCTGGGACAACTACCTGACGGTGCTGGAGGATGACCGGTTCTGGGACTCGCTCTGGGTCACCTTCGTCTATCTCGTATTTGCCTTGCCGCTGCAGATGTTCCTGGGCTTCGGCATCGCCTTCCTGATCAACGCGGAATGGAAGGGCCGCGGCATGGTCCGCGCCGCCTTCATCATCCCCATGGTCGTCGCCCCCGTCATCGCCGGCGGCATCTGGCGCATGCTGCTCGATCCGCTCTGGGGCATCGCCAACTACCTGCTCGGCCAGATCGGCCTCGGCCCGATCGATTGGCTGGGCGACCCGTTCTGGGCCATGTTCACCGTCATCCTGATCGACACCTGGCGCTGGACGCCCTTCGTGACGCTCATCGCGTCGGCCGCCCTGCTCTCCCTGCCGCGCGACGTGTTCGAGGCCGCGGCGATCGACGGCGCCAACTGGTGGACCACGCTGTGGCGCATCACCCTGCCGCTGCTCGTGCCGGTCATCGCCGCTGCCTTCGTGGTGCGCTGGCTGGGTGCCGTGAAGATGTTCGACATCGCGCTCGCCGCCACCCATGGCGGCCCCGGCCGCGCCACCAGCGTGGTGAACCTGTTCATCTACGAGGAAGCCTTCCGCGGCCTGAAATTCGCGGAATCCGCCGCCATGTCGCTCATCGTTCTCGTCGCCACCATGATCCTCACCGGCCTCTTCCTGCGCGGTACCCGCTACCTGGAGGAACGCAATTGAGCGCGACCATGCACCGGCCGGTCTCCGCCTACCGGCGCCGCGCCACCCTTCTGCGCCAGCTGCGCATCTGGTCCGGCGTGGCCGTCTGCGCCCTGTTCCTGATGCCGATCGCCTGGATGCTGCTCACCTCGCTGAAACAGCAGCGAGACATCTTCACCACCCCGCCCAAGATCTTCTTCACCCCCACGCTCGACACCTACATCACCTACCTCACACAGCACGACCTGCCGGCGCGCATGCTGAACACGCTGATCGTGGCCGGCGGCGCGGGCCTGGTTTCCATCGTCGCCGGCTCGATGGCGGGCTACGCGCTGGCCCGCATCCGCCTGCGCGGCGCCACCACCATCGGCATCCTGATCCTGCTGTCCCGCGGCGTGCCGCCAATCGCGCTCGCCGTGCCGATGTTCCTGGTTGCCCGCGCCATGGGCCTGCTGGACCACCACATCACCCTGATCCTGGCCTACTGCACCTTCCTCATCCCCTATGTGATGTGGCTCATGCGCGGCTTCTTCAAGGCACTGCCGGAAGAGCTGGAGGAAGCCGCCAAGATCGACGGCTGCACCCGCTTCGGCGCCTTCCTCCGCATCATCGTGCCGATCTCCCTGCCCGGCATCCTCTCCACCCTGATCTTCTCGATCATCCTGGCGTGGGAGGAACTGCTCTTCGCCCTCGTGCTCACCAACCGCGCCGCCTCCACCGTGCCCGTGGTCATCTCCGGCATCGCCGGCGATACCGTGAACGGCGCCAACTGGGGCGCGCTGACGGCCGTCGGCACCATGACGGTGATCCCCGTGGTGGTCTTCGCGTTGCTGGTGCAGAAATGGCTGATCCAGGGGCTGGCCGATGGTGCGACCAAAGGCTAACGCGCCGGCGCGGGACAAGGTGGGGCACGTCCACCTCACCAAGTCCGGCCTCGCGCGCCAACATATCCAGGAGCTGATCCTCTCCGGCGCCGCGCGCGAAGGCCAGCACATCACCGCCCGCGAAGTGTGCGAGGCCGTGGGCATCAGCGAAACCCCGGTGCGCGAAGCCATCCGCGGCCTGGC
>JAIXTK010000160.1 GCA_027483995.1 Acetobacteraceae bacterium | reverse complement strand
GCGGATTCGATCGACGCCCTGGCCGACCTCGCCGCCGACATCAACGACCGCGTGGAAAACATCGGCGCCCGCCGCCTGCACACGGTGCTGGAGAAGCTGCTGGAGGACATCAGCTTCACCGCCAGCGACCGCAGCGGCCAGACCGCGACGGTGGATGCCGCCTACGTGAACGAGCGCGTGGCGCCGCTCGCGCAGAAGGGCGATCTGAGCCGGTTCATCCTGTAGGCAAGGAAGGCGAGGGCTCCGCCCTCGACCCGCTGGGGCCGGCGGCCCCAGACCCCATCCACGGGCTCTTTGCCCGGCAACTCACCCGATTGGGTGATGTTCGTGTTCCAACGATGCGCGCTAGCGATGCCCTATTCGTGCCCTGCACCCCGGGCTGCCGCGCTCTTTGCGGCTCTGGGGTGCCCGGCGCACCATCGGGGAGATCGAAAGTGTCATTTGCCGGCGTGTTCTCGACCAAGCTGCGGAACGCCGCGGTTCCCGCCCTTGCCGTGGCAGCGATGCTGCTGGCGCAGCCGGCGGTCGCCATCACCTACACGGTGCAGGTACTGAGCCCGTTCGCCGACCTAAGCGGCATCAACGCCAACGGGCAGGTAGCCGGAACGTATGCATTCCCCGGCATCGGTACGCATGCCGCCCGCTACAACGGCACCGCGATTTTGGACCTCGGCACGGTGGGGGGAACGTTCAGTTTCGGCTACGGCATCAACAACACTGGGCAGGTGACCGGGCAAAGCGTCACAAACGGAAACGCCGCGAGTCATGCCTTCCTCCACAACGGCACCACGATGATCGATCTCGGCACGCTTGGGGGAACATCCAGCCGCGGCAATGGCGTCAATGCCAGCGGACACGTCACCGGAGAATCCTTCATCGCCGGCCAACCCATTCGGCGTGCCTTCCTTCACAACGGCACGACGATGCTCAACCTCGGTACATTGGGCGGATCTCATAGTGCTGGCTATGGGATCAATGACAACGGTCACGTTGTAGGCTGGGCCGCTACACCCACCGCATGGCACGCCTTCGTCTACAACGGCACCGCGATGGTAAGTCTCGGCACCCTCGGAGGAACATCAAGCGAAGGGAGGGCAATCAACGCGAGCGGCCAAACCACCGGCTTCTCCCGGATCAGCGGCAACACGGCCAATCATGCCTTCCTCCACAATGGCACGACCATGCTTGATCTGGGCACGTTGGGAGGAACGAACAGCTACGGCTTCGGCATCAACGCTGTCGGGCAGGTCGTCGGCTATTCCGAAATCAGCGGAAACACGTCGCAGCGGGCGTTCATCTATGATGGCGGGATGATGCACGATCTCACGTCGCTTTTGGCGACCTCCGATCCCCTCTATGGCCTTGTCACTCTGGAAGACGCGCGCGGAATCAATGATTCCGGACAGATTATCGCGACAGGCCAACTCTCGGGCAGCCCCTTTCTCCAGGGTTATCTTCTCACTCCCGTCGCCAGTGTGGACACGCCCGAACCCGCCTCCCTCGCCCTGCTCGGCACCGGCGTGCTGGCCATGGCCGGCTTGCGGCGTCGGCGGCGCGCCTGAACCGTTGCGGTTGCGCATTTTCCCGTGCCCATGATGTAGTCGGCGCCACACATCCGCCGAAGGCCGGGGCCGCATGCCCGACGACAACCCGCTGCACCCCGAGCGCCTGGCGCTCGATCTCTACGCCGCCGTGCTCGATGGCGCGCCGGTCCAGGGCGTGCTGGACGCCATCCGCCGCGGCGTGGGTGCCGACAGCGCCTGGATCTCGCGCGTCGCCTTTGCCGGCAACCAGTGCGCGGGCGCCGAGCGGTTCGAGCAGATCGGCCTCGATCCCGCCTCCACTGCCGACTACCTCGCACACTGGGTGAAGCACGACCCGTGGCTCATCGCCTCCGCCGGTCTCGGTCCCGGCGTTCACAACTACGACCATGCAGTGCCGCAGCGCGACTATCTGGCCAGCGGCTTCTGGAACGACTTCGCCAGCCGCCAGCAACCCGCGGCGCAGCACGTCGTGGCCGCGGGCGTGGCCGTGGCTGGGGAGGCGACAGGCATGCTGGCCCTCCAGCGAACGGGCCGCAGGGGCGCCTTCGGTGCGCGCGAGGAAAAGCTGCTGGCAGCGCTCTATCCCCATTTCGCCCGCGCCCTGCTGATGGAGGCGCGCCTGGCCGAGGCCGGCTTGCAGGCCGCGGGTGCCAGCGCCGGGCTGGACGCACTCCGCCACGGCGTGGCGATCATCGCGCCCAACGGCCGGCTGGTCCGGGTGAACACCGCCCTACACGACATGGTGGCTCGCCGCGACGGGCTTCGGCTTTCCGCCAACCGCCCGGTGGCAGACGATCCGGCGGCGCAAGCCAGGCTCTCGCGCGCGATCGACGCGGCCTTGGCCGCCGCCCCACGCGCCGCCGCCCTGGCCACCGACATCTTCGCCGTGCCCCGCCCCTCCGGCGGCGCTTGGCGGGTGCAGGTCACGGCCCTGCAAGCCGGTGCCACCGGCCTGTTTGCCGGCTTCACCGGCGCACTGGTGATGGTGGCCGACCCGCGCCAGGCCCCGCTGCCCTCGGCCGCCACGGTGCAAGCCATGCTGGGCCTTACCCCGGCCGAGGCAAGCCTGGCCCTGGCGCTCGCCGCTGGCCACAGCCTCGCCCAGCATGCCCGCCGGCGCCGTGTGGCGCTGGAAACGCTGCGCACCCATCTGGCCAGCATCCGCCGCAAGACCGGCTGCCGCCGGCAGGCCGAACTCGTCGCCCTGGTCCTGGCGCTGGCAGCCTGACCTTCGCCTCTGCCTCGACGGCCCGCCGCGCCGCCCGCACATCCGGCGCGTGAGGGATCCCCTCCTCACCGCCAGCGACCGCAGCGGCCAGACCGCCACGGTGGACGCCGCCTACGGGAAGGTGCGCGTGGCGCCGCTGGCGCAGAAGGGTGATCTGAGCCGGTTCATCCTGTAGCACCGCCGGCCAGCAGCCCGGCCAGGCATTCGCGCAGGCGGCGCACCGCCGGGCGGTCGGCCGATTCCTGCCGGGTGAGGAACCAGTAGCTCCAGGCCGTGCGGTGCCCCAGCCGCCGCGGGTGCACCACGGCCAGCGCGCCGGCTGCCAGCCGGTCTGC
>JAIXTK010000375.1 GCA_027483995.1 Acetobacteraceae bacterium | reverse complement strand
CTGATCGATACCGGCAGCCGCATGGACGAGGTGATCTTCGAGGAGTTCAAGGGCACCGGCAATTCCGAGGTCATCCTGGACCGCAAGCTGTCGGACAAGCGCACCTTCCCCGCCATCGACATCACCAAGTCTGGCACCCGAAAGGAAGAGCTGCTGGTGGATCGCGGCACACTCAGCAAGATGTGGGTCCTGCGCCGCATCCTGAACCCGATGGGCACCATGGACGCGATGGACTTCCTGCTGGACAAGCTGAAATACAGCAAGTCCAACCAGGACTTCTTCGACGCGATGAACACCTAGGCAAGGCGAGGGGCTCTGCCCCTCGACCCCGCCAGGGACCTGAGGTCCCTGGACCCGCATGACCTGTGCCCATGGGGCGAAGATCGGAAGAGGTCTGGAACCGCCGGCCCCAGCGGGGCTTAGGGGAAGAGCGCGATTATTGACTGTTCGGCACGACAGTAGACATCCTTGCCCAACAGCAGGGACTGCCGTCATGCGCCTCTCCTCCCTTTGCGCCTTGCTCCTTGCATTGCTGGTAGGTTGCGCACCACCAGGCCAGCTGCAGGCCCCTGGCTCGCCACAGACCATCACCGTTGATCGTGCCAGGGATTCTGCAGGTCCTGTTTTCGCCACCCAGATTGCAGGGCCCTCTACGTTCCTGCCGCCGATGCCCACGGCAATCGTCGTCCTGAAGCCGGAATCGCTCGACCGCAATCGCGCCTTCTGCCAGGCGTTCCAGCGCCTTCCGACAGTGCAGGAAGCGCTCGCGGCTTCGGTTGTCGCCCCCAACCTTGTCCAGACTCGCTGGCTCACCCAGCTGCGTGACGTTCCGGCCCATCGTGCGTACGACTGTGACTTCCTTACCGGCACTTATGACTACGGGCGGGCCGCCGCCCTGATGGCATCCGTGCGCACAACGCCGGGTGCCTTCGCTGGCCAAGGTCCGTTCCTCGTACTCGTCGTTCCGGAGCCCACTGGCCTGCGTTTCGTGGGCATCGACGGATCACGGTATGCGACTTCGGAGTTCAACCAGTTTGTTGCCTCCTGGGGCCGTGCCGTGGGCGATGTCCAGACTCGAATCACAAGTGCGCCCGACAGCCCTGGCATCGTCCGCAGTATGGTCAACCTCGTCGCAGCTGTGCTGCGGGCTGTCTTCGGCGGCGCGGCAGGCTTGATTCAGGGTGTGATCAACGCGGCGTAGTCGTCACCCCACCCGGTCCACGCTCATCGACTTCACCAGCGCCAACACCGGCTTGCCCGGCCGCAGCCCCAGCCGTGCCACCGCATCCGGCGTGATCCGCGCCAGCAGCCGCACCTCGCCGCTGCCCAGTTCCACCATGGCGGTATGCCGCGCCTGGTCCTCGCTCACCGCCACCACCAGCACTGGCAGCACGTTGTGCAGGCTGATCCCCTGCGGTGCTTCGGTCGCGAGAATGACCTCCCGCGCCGGAATCCGCACCCGCAGCCGCGTGCCCAGCGAACCCGCCACCAGCGGCACCCACAGCGCCAGTGGGCCCGCCCGCAGCAGCGAGAGCTGCCGCGCCGGATGATGCTCCGCCACCCGCGCCTCCAGCACCGCCCCGGCATCGTCGCGCGCCGCCAGCGGCACGTCCCCGCGCGAGGTCACCTCCGCCAGTGGCCCGGCCGCCCGCACCTGGCCACCTTCCAGCAACACCAGCGTGTCAGCGATCGCATAGACCTCGTCCAGTGCGTGGGTCACGTAGACGATCGGCAGCGCCAATGCCTGCTTCAGCCGCGCGAGATAGGGCAGGATCTCCGCCTTTCGCGCCGCGTCCAGGCTGGCCACCGGCTCCTCCATCATCCGCAGCCGCGGCTGCGCCAGCAGCGCCCGCCCGATCGCCACGCGCTGCCGCTCCCCGCCTGAAAGCGTATGCGGCCGCCGCTCCAGCAGGGCCGCGATCCCCAACAGCTCCACCACGTCGTCGAACCCGATCTCCCCCGCCGGCGCCCGGATGAACCCATACATCAGGTTTTTCCGCACGCTCATATGCGGAAACAGCCGCGCCTCCTGGAACACCAGGCCGAGCCGCCGCCGCTCTACCGGCACATGGATGCGGCGGAACGTGTCGGTCAGCACCTCGCCGTCCACCACCACCCGCGCCGCCTGCGCCGCCAGCAGCCCGGCCATCACGCCCACCACGCTGGATTTCCCGGCGCCGGAGGGCCCGAACAACGCCGTCGCCCCCTCTGGCGCAACAAAATCAATCGCCAGCGCCGGCCCGCCGGGAAACTGGTGTCGCAGGGAAAACTCAATCACGGCCGCTGCCCCACCGCCGCCCGCGCCCGCCGCCCGGCCCATTCCGCAGCACCCAGCCCCACCAGCGCCAACCCGATCGAGACCAGGGCGAGCTTCGCCGCCGTCTCCTCGCCATTGGGGGACTGCAGCGCGCTGTAGATCGCCAGCGGCAGGGTTTGCGTCTCCCCGGGGATGTTGGCGGCAAAGGTGATCACCGCTCCGAACTCACCCAGGGAAGCGACGTACCCCACGATCGCGCCGGACAGCACCCCCGGCAGCGCCAGCGGCAGCGTGATGGTCATGAACCGGTCCAGCCGCCCCGCCCCCAGCGTCCGCGCCGCCTGTTCCAGCCCCGGGTCGATCGCCTCGATCGAAAGCCGTACCGCGCGAACCATCAGCGGCAAGGACATGGCGGCACAGGCCAGCGCCGCCCCTTCGGTGGTGAACACCAGCCGCACCCCGAACCACGCGTGCAGCCAGGCGCCCACCGGCCCGCGCACCCCCAGCAGCAGCAGCAGCAGCCAGCCCACCACCACCGGTGGCAGCACCATTGGCAGGTGCACCAGCGCGTCCAGCACCGCCTTGCCTGGAAACCGCCCGCGCGCCAGCAGCCAGGCCAGCCCCACGGCCACCGGCAGCCCGAACGCCACGCTGCGCGCCGCCACCCCCAGGGTCAGCAGCACGGCGGTCCATTCGTCCGGTGTCAGCATACCCGGCGTTATATCCCAGCGGCGAGAGCGGGGTCACCCCCGCTTCACATGCCCGCTCACGTCCTGCCCGGCATCCCGTGGCAGCAACAGCGAAACCGGCAGCGAGCACATCGCGAACGCCGCCACCACCAGGAACGCCGTGGCGAAATCCCGCAGCTGCGGCTCATGCGCGCCCGAAAGCGCCATGGTTATGGTCAACGAAGCCGCCCCCACCGTCACGCCCAGCGTGGCCGAAACCTGCTGCACGGTGGCGTAGAACCCGGTCGCGAACCCCATCCGCGGCCGCGGAATCTCGGCATAGGCCAGCGCGTTGTAGGCGGTGAACTGCAACGACCGGAAGAACCCGCCCGCCAGCAAAATCAGGTAGATCAGCGCCACCGGCCAGGTCGGCTGGAAGAACGCAATCATCCCCAGCAGCACGGAGGAGATCACGCAGTTCGCCAGCAGCGTGTCGCGGAACCCCAGCACCCGCAGCGCCCCGGTGGCCGCCGGCTTCATCGCCAGCGCCCCCAGCGAACTGGCGAAGGTGATCAGCCCGCTCTCCGCCGCGGATTTCCCGAAGGTCAGCTGCAGCATCATCGGCAGCAGGAACGGAATGGCCCCGATCCCGATGCGGAACAGCGTGCCGCCCGCCACCGCCACCAGGAAGCTGCGATATTTCAGCAGCCCGAAATCGATCAGCGGCGTCGCGTGCCGGCGCGCATGCCAACCATAGAACAGGCCGGAGCCCAGCCCGGCCCCGATGGCCGCCCAGCTCACCCAGAGCGCGAAAATGCCACGCCCCATCGTCTCCAGCCCGAACATCAGACTTGCCAGCGCCGTGCCGGCCAGCAGGAACCCGGCCCAGTCGAACGGCGCGCCGCCGGGCTCGCGAATGTCATCAACGAACAGCGTCACCAGCACCACGCCCAGGATGCCCATGGGGATGTTGATCAGGAAGATCGCTCGCCAGGAGAAATACTCCACAATGAACCCGCCCAGCGGCGGCCCCATCACCGGCCCCAGCAGCGCCGGCGTGGAAAGCCAGGCCATTGCCGCCACCAGCTCGTGCTTCGGCACCGTGCGCAGCAGCACCAGCCGCCCCACCGGCACCATCATCGCCCCGCCGATGCCCTGGAACACCCGCGCCGCCACCAGCTCGCCCAGCGAGTTGGAGAAGCCACACAGCACCGAGCCGATCGTGAAAACGATGATTGCCAGCCGGAAGACCTGCTTGGCCCCGTACCGGTCCGCAATCCAGCCAGATGCCGGAATGAAAACGGCGAGGGACAGCAGATAGGCCGTCAACGCCACGTTCATGTGCACGGGATCAGACCCGAAGGCCCGCGCGATGGTCGGCAGCGCGGTGGAGATCACCGTGCTGTCCAGGTTCTGCATGAACAGGGCGCAGGCAACGATCAGCGCCGTCAGCCGCGAACGCCGGCTTGTACTGCGCTCTGTTCCCGGTGCTCGGGTCTCGGATCCTGCGGGCCCCTTGGCCCCGGCTGCGGCACGATCGTTCATGCCCGTAGCTTCTGCCTGCGCTGGTATCCTGGGAACCCCGGGTACGCCGGGGTCTGGGTCGCGCCAGGCGCCTCTCGGCCGGCTTTACCTGGGCAGCGGGCCACGCGGCCGCTTGCCCGCCACCTCGGCCCGGATCGCCTCGGCCAGCTCCGGATTGGCGCGGCGGATCTGTTGCACGCGCAGTGCCGGCCCGATCCCCTCCAGCGGCGCCATCTCCCAGCGTTCCAGGAACAGCAGGTCGTCGCGCGCGCTGCGGTCGCGGATCGCCGGCATGGCGCCCTGCAACGCGGTGGTCACCGGCAGGGAAACGTCGATGGCGAACATCGTCTCGCCCTGCATCATGTCGTTCGGCATCTCAGGCACCACTCCCTTCCGGGGCAAGCCCCCGGTCCGGCAGGGAGACGCGGCAAAAGCCGCCCCGTTCCCTCAACCCCAAGGTCCGTCTGCAAGAGTACAGGCGCCAATGAAGGATTGGTGAACAGGGCACGAAAACGCCGCGCCCCGGTCACGATCGCGATAGCGACCGTGCGGCAGCGCGGCGTCAGTCAGCCCGCCGGACCTCAGTAGCGGTAGAGGTCGTGCTTGAACGGCCCGGCCACGGTCACGCCGATGTATTCGGCCTGCGCCGGCGTCATCTTGGTCAGCTTGGCGCCGACCTTCGCCAGGTGCAGCGCGGCCACCTTCTCGTCCAGCGCCTTCGGCAGGGTGTAGACCTGCTTCTCGTACTTGCCGGCCGGCGCGGTGTAGAGCTCGATCTGCCCCAGCACCTGGTTGGTGAAGCTGGCAGACATCACGAAGCTCGGGTGGCCCGTGGCGTTGCCCAGGTTCACCAGGCGGCCTTCAGACAGCAGGATCATCCGCTTGCCGTCGGGGAACACCACCTCGTCCACCTGCGGCTTCACGTTGTCCCAGGTGTAGTTGCGCAGCGCGCCCACCTGGATCTCGCTGTCGAAGTGGCCGATGTTGCACACGATGGCGCGGTGCTTCATGCGGCGCATGTGGTCCAGCGTGATCACGTCGATGTTGCCGGTGGCGGTCACGAAGATGTCGCCCAGCCCGGCGGCATCGTCCATGGTCGTCACCTCATAGCCTTCCATCGCCGCCTGCAGCGCGCAGATCGGGTCGACTTCGGTCACCATCACGCGGCAGCCGGCATTGCGCAGGCTGGCGGCGGAGCCCTTGCCCACGTCGCCGAAGCCGTTCACCACGGCCACCTTGCCGGCCATCATCACGTCCGTGCCACGGCGGATCGCGTCCACCAGGCTCTCGCGGCAGCCGTACAGGTTGTCGAACTTCGACTTCGTCACGCTGTCGTTCACGTTGATGGCGGGAACGCGCAGGGTGCCGGCCTTGGCCATCTCCCACAGGCGATGCACGCCGGTGGTGGTTTCCTCGGTGATCCCGCGCACGTCGTCCAGCAGGTGCGGATACTTGTCGTGCATGATCTGGGTGGCGTCGCCGCCATCATCCAGGATCATGTTCGGCTTCCAGCCATCAGGGCCGACCAGGGTCTGCTCGATGCACCACCAGAACTCCTCCTCGGTCTGGCCCTTCCAGGCGAACACAGGGGTGCCGGCCGCCGCGATCGCCGCCGCGGCATGGTCCTGGGTGGAGAAGATGTTGCAGGAAGACCAGCGCACGGAGCCGCCGAGGTGCTCCAGCGTCTGGATCAGCACCGCGGTCTGGATGGTCATGTGGATGCAGCCGATGATCTTGGCGCCTTTCAGCGGCTGGCTGGCGGCGTACTTGCGACGCAGGCCCATCAGTGCCGGCATCT
>JAIXTK010000446.1 GCA_027483995.1 Acetobacteraceae bacterium | reverse complement strand
CATCGTGGTCGCGCTCGGCCACCACCATGCCGGGCTGTTCGACAACAATGCCGCGCTGGCCGCGAAGGTGGCCGCGGCCGGGCAGGCGGTGGGCGAACCGGTCTGGCGCATGCCGATCGGCGACGGGCACCGCGAAGACCTCAACTCCGACATCGCCGATATCCGGCATTGCCTGTCGGACCGGATGCAGCCCGATGCCTGCCACGGCGCCGCCTTCCTGCGCGACTTCGTGGGCGAGGTGCCCTGGGCGCACCTGGATATCGCCGGGGTCGCCAACCGCGCCACCGCCGACACGTTGCACGCACTGGGGCCCAGCGGCTTCGGCGCGCGGCTGCTGGACCGGCTGGTGGCACGCGACTTCGAAGCTGCCTGATGTCCCGCCCAAACCGCCGCCCCACCCTGGCAACGCCCGTGCGCGGGACATCAGGACTTTGTTTGAAGTGGCCTGCTGATCCGCTACGTCCGTCCGAAGCCGGACGAACTTCGCGGGCAGGACACTGATGGCCGAGATCGGCTTCTACCACCTGACCCGAAGCGGGCTGGATGACGCCCTGCCCCGGCTGCTCGGCCGCACCCTGCAGGCCGGCGAGCGCGCCGTGGTGCGCTGCGGCAGCGCCGAACGCCTGGCCGCGCTGGATGCCGCGCTCTGGCTCTGCCCGGAGCCGGACTGGCTGCCGCATGGCACGCCCACCGCCGGCAATGCCGACCTGCAGCCCATCTGGCTCACCACCGAGGACGAAGCCCCGAACGGGGCGCGATTCCTGTTCCTGGTGGATGGGGCCGAGAGCGCGCGGCTGGGCGCGTTCACCCGCGTGTTTGATCTGTTCGACGGCAATGACGAAGGCGCGGTGGCGCGGGCGCGGGAGCGGTGGAAAGCGGCGAAAGCCGCTGGGCATGCGCTGAGTTATTGGCAGCAGGGGGTGCGGGGGTGGGAGAAGAAGGCCTGAGGGGAAGGAAGGAAGCGGTTCTTTTTTGAAAAAAAGAACCAAAAAACTTTTCTGACCAAGCGAAGCATAGGCGTGAGTCATCGTCCCCAGCTTGGGGCGATTTGGCGCGGATTGGGGCGTACGAAGATGCTCCAGGGCGCGGGGGGGCCGCGCGCGATGCGGGCGCGCAGCACAGGTACGGCGCGGGCGATCGGGCGCATGCCGCGATTGCGGCGGGTGCCGAAGAGATAGAGCAGGCGACGGAGTTGCAGCGGCAACTCGCATGCGAGGATGTCGTCGAGGGCCAGATCGGAGTCGGAGTCCGGGAGGTCGATCCACCCATCCCAGGGGATGTCGCATGCCGGCAGCGCGAGGGGGTGGGCGGCGGGCCGGCGGCCGAAAAGGGAGACGAGGAGGGAAAGGAGGACCCCGAGGATGGCGTGCAGACGCACGTCTCCCACCGCGCCGTGGGCGCGGGAATGGGCGGGGCTCTGCGCCCGGCTGTTGGGGAAATTCTCCATTCGGTTAGTTTACACCGATGACGAAAACCGGTGCAAAGGTTTTTTTGCTTATGTCGGGTGGGATGGCCCGCGCCAAGGCGCGGGCTACGGATTCGGTTCGGATGGAGGTGTTGGGAGGATTTTGATGCTCCCGCCTATCCGCACCTATGAATAAAGTTTTTTTGCTTCTTTTTGTTCACAAAAAGAAGACTCTTCCTTCCTAGGCTGCGAGGACCGTCGTCGCGTCCAATCCCAGGGTTTCCGCCAGCCGATCCAGCCGTCGGGTAACGGACTCTCCCGCAAAGACGCCGCTGCCTTCGGCGAGTTCCAGGGTGAGGCGGGTGCCCAGGGCGAGGCGGGTTCCGGTGAGGAGTTGGGCGGTGCCGGCGGAGAGGGTGTAGGCGAGGCGCAGGGCGACGCCGAGCACGATGGCGCGGCGGATGGCATCGGGCGAGAGCAGTTGGCGGGCTGGCTGCAGGTAGGGTGCTTCGGGCTCGGCTTCGTAGCGCAGCGCCAGGGCGAGGCCCAGGAAGGCGCGGGCCTGGTGGTCCAGGCCGATATTGGGCTGGCGCAGGATGCGCAGGAAGGCTTGTTCGGCGCGGTATTCCGGGTGGTCCCGGCTGCCGATGTCGCTCATCCAGCAGGCGGTTTCGCGCAGGCGCCGGAGTTCCCCGGTTACGCCCCCATTGGTTTCATCGGGGAAGAGCGGGTCTGTCCAGCGGAGCAGGGCGGGCGGCAGGGCGGGATCGCGGGAGAAGCGGCGGGCGTATTCGTGGCCGGCGGCCAGCAGCGGGTCTTCGTGGCGCGGGGCGGCGGCGACGTGGCGCATGTACCAGCCTTCGCGCAGGCCGTTGGCGCTGAAGATGACGCGGCGCACGCCGGAGATGCGCAGCAGGCGGCGCAGGACCACGGCGGCGAAGGGCAGGTCGTCCACCCGGCGGCGCGGGATGCCGGGCAGTTTTTCCAGCTGGCGGCGGCTGGCGGTGGCCACCAGCCCGGCGAGGTCGCGGGCTTCCTCGCGGCTGATCGTGTAGTGGTGCAGCAGGGTGAGCGGGTAGTTGGTTTGCGCGATGTGGATGCGCGCCAGGGCGCGCCAGGCGCCGCCGACGGCGTAGAGGTCGCGCCCGGCCATGTCTGGCAGCCAGGCTTCGGCGGCGAGGTCGGCTTCGGCGATGGCGCGGCCGCGCGTGGGGTCGCCACCGGCGCGTTCGGCCAGGCGGATGACGCCGAGGCGCAGGGTGCGGGCATGGGTGCGGTGGCCGCGGTCCAGCCGGACCAGTTCCAGGGAGCCGCCGCCGATATCGGCCAGCAGGCCGTGCGCGTCGGGGATGCCGCAGAGCAGGCCGGCGGCGGAGAGTTCCGCTTCTTCCTCCCCCGAGAGCACCGTGATCGGCACGCCGGGGAGCAGGGCTTGCAGCTGGGCGATGAATTGCGGGCCGTTCTGGGCATCGCGCACGGCGGCGGTGGCCAGCACCTCGAACGGGTGGGCCTGCATGGCGCGGGCGATGGCGGCGTAGCGGTTCATGACCGTGAGGGTCTGGGCGGTGCCGTCTTCGTTGAGGCGCCCGGTGGCCTGCAGGCCGCGGCCGAGGCGCAGCACCGCCTTTTCGTTGAAGATCGGCACGGGGTTGCGGCTGCTGCCTTCGAACACCACCAGGCGCACGGAGTTGGAGCCGAGATCGACCACCGCGCGGCGCGTGGTGTCGGGGGTGCGGATCACCGCCTCTGGTAGCATCAGCGAATCCACTCGGGTCAGTCCTGGGTCAGACGGTCGGGGCGCCGCGCGGGGGCGACGAGGGCGGCGGAGGCGGGGCCGTGCAGCGCCGAGCCGCGGCCGGAGAGCGAGGGGTTGGTCATGAAGTAATCATGCGCGGAGACGCGCTTCTTGCCGGTGCCGGCGGCGACGCGGCGCCAGCTTCCATCTGGCCCGAGTTCCCAGGACTGCATGGTGTCGCGCAGGTTGACCACCATGATCTGGTCCAGCACCTGGGCGTGCACGGTGGGGTTGAGGATGGGCACGAAGGTTTCCACCCGCCATTCCATGTTGCGCGTCATCCAGTCTGCCGAGCTGATGTACACCCGCGCGTGGCGGCTGGGCAGGGCGTGGCCATTGCCGAAGACGCAGATGCGGCTGTGTTCCAGGAAGCGGCCGACGATGGACCTCACCTTGATGTTCTCGGACAGGCCGGGCACGCCCGGGCGCAGGCAGCATATGCCGCGAACGATGGCCGAAACCTTCACGCCGGCGCGGGAGGCTTCGTAGAGCTTGTCGATCAGCTTGTCGTCCACCAGCGAGTTCATCTTGAGCCAGATGGTGCCGGGCTTGCCTTCGCGGGCGAACAGGATCTCCCGGTCGATCAGCTCGCAGATCACGCTGCGGGTGGTGAGCGGGCTGAAGGCCAGCGCGTCCATCCGTTCCGGGCGGGCATAGCCGGTCATGTAGTTGAAGAGCCGGGCGGCATCCCGCGTCATGGCCTCGTCGCAGGTGAAGAAGGAGAGGTCGGTGTAGATGCGCGCGGTGATCGGGTGGTAGTTGCCGGTGCCGAAATGGGCGTAGCTGCGCATGGCGTGGCCTTCGCGGCGCACGACGAGGCTGATCTTGGCGTGGGTTTTCAGCTCCGTGAAGCCGTACACCACCTGCACCCCGGCGGCTTCCAGGGTGCGGGCGAGGCGGATATTCGCCTCCTCATCGAAGCGGGCGCGCAGTTCCACCATGGCGGTGACGGATTTGCCGGCTTCGGCGGCCTCGATCAGAGCCTTGACGATCGGGCTGTCGCGGCTGGTGCGGTAGAGGGTTTGCTTGACCGCCACCACGGCGGGGTCCTGGGCGGCCTGGCGGAGGAACTGCACCACCACGTCGAAACTCTCGAACGGGTGGTGGACGATGATGTCCTTGGCGCGGATGGCGGCGAAGCAATCGCCGGCGAAATCGCGGATGCGTTCGGGGAAGCGCGGGGTGTAGGGCGGGAAGAGGAGATCGGGCCGGTCGTCCACGATCAGCTGGCTGACATCGGCAAGGCCGAGGATGCCTTCGTGGACGTGGATTTCCTGGGCGGCGGCCTCCAGCTCGTCGATCACCAGCTGGCGCAGATCGGCCGGCATGGCGGCGTTGACGGAGAGGTGGATGGCGACCCCGCGGCGGCGGCGCTTCAGCGCGGTTTCGTAGGAGCGGACGAGGTCTTCGGCTTCTTCCTCGAACTCCACATCGGTGTCGCGGATCAGGCGGAACATGCCTTCGCCGGTGACGCGGTAGCCGGGGAAGATACGGTCCAGGAACAGGGTGACGAGCTGTTCCAGCATGATGAAGCGGATGAGCCCGCCCCCATCTGGCAAGTGGGCATCCGGCAGGCGGATGAAGCGTTCGATGAGGGAGGGCAGCGGCACCAGGGCGCGCATGAAGCTGCCATCCTCGTCGCGCGCCAGGCGCAGCACCAGCACGAGGCCCATGTTGGGGATGAACGGGAAGGGGTGCGCCGGGTCGATCGCCAGCGGGGTGAGCACCGGGAAGACGCGTTCCATGAACCAGGCATCGAGCCAGAGGCGTTCGCCGTCGCTGAGGCGGGCGGGGTCGCTCATGACGATCCCGGCCTGTTCGAGCTGGCCGCGCAGTTGCTGCCAGACCTTGAGCTGCTCGGCCATCAGGGTTTCGGCGCGCGCTTCCACCTCCACCAGTTGCTGGGCGGGGGTGCGGCCATCCGGCGAGGGGGTGGTGACGCCGGCCTTGGCCTGGCCGATGAGGCCGGCGACGCGGACGGAATAGAATTCATCGAGGTTGGCGGCGGAGATGGAGACGAAGCGCAGCCGTTCCAGCAGGGGGTGGCGGGCGTTTTCCGCCTCCTCCAGCACGCGGTGGTTGAAATCGAGCCAGGACAGCTCGCGGTTGATGAACCGGTCTGGGCTGGCGGCCTCTGGATCCGGCAGCGCGTCGGGCAGCGCGGTGGCGGGGCTGCGGGCAGCCAGGTCGTGGACATTCATGGGGCGGCTCGCTGATGCAGGCAGGCGGCGTGCGCGGGAGATGGCATCCTAGAGCAGTCCGTCCGCGGAAGGCGACGGCGACACCGAATCTTCATTGGCGGGCTCGGGCGGATCGGGCAGGTCGGCCAGCAGGTCGGGCAGCACCTGGCGGGCCAGGGCGGGGGCGATGGGCACGCTGAAGGCCTGGGCGGCGCGGTCCAGCCGTTCCACCGCCTCGGCCAGGGCGGCGTGGGTGCGCGGCAGGCGGGCGAGGAGCCAGTGCAGCGTGGCCTCGCTGGGGCGGAGCTGGCGTTCGGCGAGCAGGCGGGGGAGCAGGGCGTGCAGCAGGTCGTCTTCCGGCGGCTCGATCGCGACCGCGGTGGTGGCGCGCAGGCGGCTGGCGAGATCGGGCAGGGAAACGGGCCAGCGGGCGGGCGGGGTGGTGGCGGCCAGCAGCACGGGGTGGCCGGCTTCATGGGCGGCGTTGAGGGTGTGCAGCAGGGCGAGCGTGGGGGCGCGGTCGGCGTCGTCGATGGCAAGCGGGGTGCCGGGTGGGGTGAAGCGCAGGGTGGCGCCGTGGAGGCGTTCGGCGCCGTGGCGGTCGGCCCAGGCGGCGAGCAGGCGGGTTTTGCCGCTGCCCTGGGGGCCCCAGAGGGCGAGGCGGCGGGATGGCCATTCGGCGGTGCGGGACAGCCAGGCGCGAGCGGCGGCGTTGGATGGGGCTTCGATCACCGGGGCGGCGAATGCGCGGCGCACGGGGGCGAAGGGGAGTGGGAGTTGGGCCAACGCCGCGCTCATGGCGTGGCGTCGTCGTGCGGGGGGTCGAGGTAGAGTTGGCTTTGCAGGTATCGGCGCAGCCAGAAGCGGCAGAGCACCCCGATGGTGGCCGCGGCGGGGACGGCCAGGAGCACGCCGAGGAAGCCGAAGGCGGCCCAGCCGGCAAACAGCGCGAAGATCACCCAGACGGCGTGCAGCTCCACCCTGTCGCCCAGGAAGCGCGGGTAGATGACGTAGCCTTCCAGGATGTTGCCCAGGATGAACACGCCCACCACCATCATCACCCCCATCCAGGTGGGGAACTGGGCGGAGGCGAGGCCGACGGCGACGAACAGGCCGGTGATGCTGCCGACATAGGGGATGAAGGACAGCAGGCCGGAGGCCATGCCCACGATCAGGCCGAGATCGAGCCCCACCGCCGACAGCGCCACGGCGTAGTAGATGACCAGGGCCAGGCAGCACATCGCCTGGCCGCGCAGCCAGGCGGAGAGGATGCGATCCACTTCATGCGCCTGGGCGCGCAGCACGCCGGCATAGCGCCGGGGCAGCCAGGAATCGACGTGGCGCACCACCTCCGGCCAGTCCCGCAGCAGGTAGAACCCCACCACCGGGGTGACGACCAGGAGGGTGAGGACGTTGAACAGCGCGAAGCCGCCGCCGATCAGCCGGGTGACGGCGGTGACGAGGAAGGCCAGCACCGCGCCGGTCTGGCTGGCGACCAGCTCGCGCAGCCGTTCGTCCACGAATTCCGGGCCGAGCTGGGTTTGCAGCTGGGCGAGCAGGTCGTCCGCCGCGGTGCGGGCGAGGTTCACGTAGATGGGCAGGCGGGTGATGAGGATGGCGAGCTGGGCGAGGATCAGCGGGTAGAGGAGCAGCACGAAGAGCAGGGCCAGGAGCAGCACCGCGGCCAGCAGCAGCAGGGCCGCCAGCCAGCGCGGCACGCCGAAGCGTTGCAGGCGGCTGGTGGGGGGATCGAGGAAATAGGCGATCCCGGCCGCCACCACGAAGGGCAGCAGGATGGAGGCGAAGAGCTGCAGCGCCAGCCAGGCCACTACGAGCAGCCCGACCAGAAGGGCGATGCGTTGGGTGCGCGTGGCGGCGGCCACCGGGCCGAACGGGGGGGGCGTGACGGTCATCGCCCGCGCGCCAGCTGGCGGACATAGGCGCCGAGCGAGACCAGCGTGCTGGCCGCCACGGTGGTGATCAGCACCGCATCCAGCACGGGCCAATCCAGGCGCAGGCCCTCGGCCAGCAGGGTGACGGCGACCATGACGATCTGGACCACCGTGTTCAGCTTGGAGATGGGCAGCGGGCGGATCGTGACGGCCTGACCCATGACGTAGAGCAGCAGCACGCCGCCGACGATAACCACATCGCGGAAGATGACCAGGATCGCCAGCCAGTCCGGGATGACCTGCACCACGGCCAGGATCAGGAACATGCTGACCAGCAGGGCCTTGTCGGCGATCGGGTCGATCATGGAGCCGAGGCGGGTGGGGCCGTTGCGGCGGGCGAGCCAGCCATCCAGCGCATCGGACAGGCCGGCGGCGGCGAAGAGCCAGAAGGCGGCCAGGAATTGCCCGCGCAGCACCAGCCACACCGCCACCGGCACGGCGCAGAGGCGCAGCATCGTCACGACATTGGCCAGGGTGAAGGTGGCCGTGCCGAGCGCGGGCGGGGGCGTGGTGCCGTCTGGCATGGCGCCAGTATAGCGGGGCCGGGGGGTGGGAAGCCACAGCATCGCGGCCTGTTGGTTGCGCCCGCTTGGTTGCGCTGGGCGGGCACCCGTGGTTGTTTCCGCCGCATCGGACCGGAGAGCCGCATGACCAGCATGACCTACCGCGCGGCCGGCGTGGATATCGACGCGGGCGATGCGCTGGTGGAGCGCATCAAGCCGCTTGCCCGCAGCACCAACCGCACCGGCGTGATGGGCGGGCTGGGCGGGTTCGGCGCGCTGTTCGACCTGAAGGCCGCCGGCTTCACCGACCCCGTGCTGGTGTCCTCCACGGATGGGGTGGGCACCAAGCTGAAGATCGCCATCGATACCGGCATCCACGACTACGTGGGCATCGACCTGGTGGCGATGTGCGTGAACGATCTGGTGGTGCAGGGGGCGGAGCCGCTGTTCTTCCTGGACTACTTCGCCACCGGGCGGCTGGAGGTGGAGCAGGCCGCGCGGGTGGTGGCGGGCATCGCCGAGGGTTGCCGCCAGGCCGGCTGCGCGCTGGTGGGCGGCGAGACGGCCGAGATGCCGGGCATGTATCAGAAGGGCGACTACGACCTTGCCGGATTCTCGGTGGGCGCGGCCGAGCGCGGCAATCTGCTGCCCAAGGATGTCGGCCCCGGCGATGCGATCCTGGGGCTGGCGAGCAGCGGGGTGCATTCCAACGGGTTCTCCCTGGTGCGGCGCATCGTGGAGACGGGCAATGCCGGCTGGGCGGCGCCGGCGCCGTTTGGATCGGGCACGCTGGGCGATGCGCTGCTGGCGCCGACGCGGATCTACGTGAAGTCCTTGCTGGCGCTGCATCGCGCCGGGCTGCTGAAGGCCGCCGCCCATATCACCGGCGGCGGGCTGCCCGGCAACCTGCCGCGCGTGCTGCCGGCCGGCACCCAGGCGGTGATCGATGCCGGCGCGTGGGAATTGCCCGCGGTGTTCCGCTGGCTGGCGCGCACCGGGGGCGTGGAGGCGCAGGAGATGCTGCGCGTGTTCAACTGCGGCATCGGCATGGCGGTGGTGACCGCCGAGCCCGAGCGGGCGCGCGCGATCCTGGAGGCCGAGGGCGAGACTGTTTCCAACATCGGCCGGATCGAGGCCGGGCCGGCGGACGAGGCCGGCATTCGCATCGACCTGCCCGCGGGCTGGCCGGGCTGAGGCCAGCGCCGTGAAGAAGAAGGTCGGCATCCTGATCAGCGGCCGCGGCTCCAACATGGCCGCGCTGCTGCGCGCCGCCGCGGCGCCGGATTTCCCGGCCGAGATCGTGCTGGTGGCCGCCAACAAGGAAGAGGCCGGCGGGCTGGCGGTGGCCGCCGCCGCCGGGATTGCCACCGCCGCGGTGCCGCACAAGCCGTTTGGCCGCGACCGTGCCGCCCATGAGGCCGCGCTTTCGGCCCGGCTGGAGGCGGCCGGCGTGGAGCTGGTGTGCCTGGCCGGCTACATGCGGCTGTTCACGCCGTTCTTCGTGCAGCGCTGGGCCGGCCGGATGCTGAACATCCATCCGAGCCTGCTGCCCTCCTTCCCCGGCGTGGACACGCATGCCCGCGCGCTGGCCGCCGGGGTGAAGCTGCATGGCTGCACCGTGCATGTGGTGACCGAAGGGATGGACGAGGGCCCGATCCTGGCCCAGGCCGCCGTGCCGGTGCTGGCGGGCGACACGGAGGACACATTGGCCGCGCGCGTGCTGGCGCAGGAGCACCTGCTGTATCCCGCCGCCCTGCGCCGCTTCATCGCCGGCAGCGGCGGCGAGGCCCCGGCTGGCGCCGCCTTGCGCAACCCCGGCGAATAGCCCCGGTTTCCAACGCGGCCCGGGTGTTCTAGATAGCAATCAACGTCCCAACCGAATCAGATCGAGAGCGTCCATGGCCCACGCCCCGTCGAACTCCCCAGCCCCGGTCACCGAGGAGGCCTTCACGGCCGATCGCCAGCGCATGTTCGCCGGCTTCTGCTCGGCCACCACGCTTTCCGTGGTGCTTTCGGTGATCACCCTGGCGCTGATGGCGTTCTTCCTCGTGCCGCACCACTGATCCCGCGCGCCGCGCGAACGTAGAAACGGCCCCGGAGCATCGCTCCGGGGCCGTTTTCGTTGAGGCCGTTGCCGGGGCGCGCCAGGCGCGCCCCGGAGCGGATCACTTCGCCATGTGAGCCAGGATCGCCAGCAGCAGCAGGGCCACGATGTTGGTGATCTTGATCATCGGGTTCACGGCGGGGCCCGCGGTGTCCTTGTACGGGTCACCCACGGTATCGCCGGTCACCGCCGCCTTGTGCGCGTCGGAGCCCTTGCCGCCGTGGTTGCCTTCCTCGATGTACTTCTTGGCGTTGTCCCAGGCGCCACCGCCCGAGGTCATCGAGATGGCGACGAACAGGCCGGTCACGATGGTGCCCAGCAGCATGGCGCCCAGCGCGCTGAACGCAGCGCCCTGGCCGCCAACGGCCTTCACCACGAAATACAGCACGATCGGGGCAGCCACCGGCAGCAGCGACGGCAGGATCATCTCCTTGATCGCGGCCTTGGTCAGCATGTCCACCGCGCGTCCTTATTCCGTCTTCTGGGTGCCCAGCATGATGCCCGGCATTTCCTTG
>JAIXTK010000480.1 GCA_027483995.1 Acetobacteraceae bacterium | reverse complement strand
GGGGGATGGTTTCGCTGGTTTCGCCGCGGATGATTGCGTCGAACGCACCTTCCAGCTGGCGCAGGGGGTGGCGCAGGGTGGCGAGGAGCCAGAGGCTGAGCAGGGTGGCGGCGACGAGGGCGACCGCGAAGAGTGCCAGCGCGCCCTTCATGTGCAGGTTGAAGTCCGCCTCGGCTGCCGCGTTGACTTCCTTGCCTTCGCGTTCCTGCAGGACGATCAGGGCCAGGGCGGCTTCACGGGCCTCCTTGAAGCGCGGGAGGAGGGTGGCGTGGATGTGGCGGGCGAGGGCGGTGTGATCGCCGGTTTCGGCGATGCGAATCCCCTCCTGCAGGCCGTCGCGCACGAAGGCGCCGCGCTTGGCTGCGAAGTCTTCGGCGAGCTTCTTTTCCTCCAGGGTGAGGTAGGTGGCCATGTATTCGGCCCAGAGGGCGGTGATGCGGTCGCGGTTGGCGACGATCTCGCGGATGGATTGGCGTGCGCTGTCCGGCTTCCCATCTTCCAGGGCATCGTCGGCGTCGCGCAGCAGGGAGACGTTGCTGTGCATGAGGTCGACGATGCCGGCGAGCTGGCGGGCGGGGACGAGGCGGTCGGCGTAGAGGCTGCGCAGGGCGTCGTTGGAATCGTTCATGCCGTAGAGGGTGACGCCCCCGATGCTGAGCATGATGACGGCCATGACGGTGAAGGCCAGCACGAGGCGGCCGGTGATGCTGCGCCAGAGCGAGGCGAGACGGGCGCCGAGGCCGGTGGGGACGAGTTCGCCATCGGCCAGGCCCATGGTGGGGCGGCCGGCGCGCATGGCGGCGTAGGCCTGGGTGGCGGCGGCGATGTCTTCCCGGCTGGCGCGGGTGCGCACGGAGATGTAGCCGCGGTGTTCACCCTCTTCCACGACGGGGGTGACATTGGCGCGGACCCAGTAGAAGCCGCCGGACTTGGTGCGGTTCTTGACCAGGCCTTCCCAGGCGCGGCCCGCCTTGATGGTGGCCCAGAGGTCGGCGAAGGCTTCCTTCGGCATGTCTGGGTGGCGGACGAGGTTGTGCGGCTCCCCCATCAGCTCCTGTTCGGTGAAGCCGCTGATGTGGGTGAAGGCCTCATTGGCGAAGACGATGCGGCTGTCGGGGGCGGTGCGAGAGGCGAGGATCTGGCCTTCGTTGACTTCGATCTCTTCGGTGGTGACAGGTTCGTTCACTCGCATGGGTCGGCTTTCCTCGTCGCGTGGCGCGGTATCCTGGGCCTTCATGCGCGAGGAAGCATGAACAGGGGGTTGATGGACGGCCCGGGCGGTGGCGGCTTGCTGTGATCGGAGGCATTTGCGACGCTTCCCCGCAACGCCGGGACAGGCGCCGGGCGAGGGAGGGAACGATGAGCTACGAGACCATCACCTATGAGCTGCGGGACACGACCGCGGTGATCACGCTGAACCGGCCGGAGCGGCGCAATGCGCTGAGCCTGCAGTTGCAGCGGGAGCTGGCGGCGGCCCTGATCGAGGCCGACGAGCACAACGCGGTGCATTGCGTGGTCCTGCGCGGGGCGGGGCCGCATTTCTGCGCGGGGGCGGATTTGTCCGAGTATTCGGCGCAGCGGGGGCCGGAGTATCGCGGGCGGGAGGAGATCGACGACGATATCTGGCGGCTGGAGCAGGGGCAGAAGCTGCGCATGACGCTGTTCGACATGCACAAGCCGGTGATCTGCATGGTGCACGGCACGGTGATCGGCGTGGGCACGGATATCATGCTGCTGTGCGACATCGCGATTGCGGCCGATGACACGCGGATCGGGTTTCCGCCGGTGCGGGACCTGGGCACGCCGCCGGGGCATATGTGGCTGTATAATATCGGGCCGCAGTGGGCGAAGCGGTTGATGCTGACGGGGGATTCGGTGACCGGGACCGATGCCGCGGAGATCGGGCTGGTGCTGAAGGCGGTGCCGAAGGAGCAGCTGGAGGCGGAGGTGATGCGGTTGGCAGGAAGGATGGGGTTGGTGGATCCGCATCTGTTGAGTGCCAACAAGCGGTTGATCAATCTGGGGCTGGAGCTGATGGGGGCGCGGACGTTGCAGCGCCTGGCGGCCGAGATCGATGCGCGCGGGCACAACGCGCCGATGGCCCGGGAGTTCAAGAAGACGATGCGGGAGTTTGGCGTGAAGCACGCCTTCACCAAGCGGGATTCGGCGTTTGGGCGGGGGTATGCGAGCGTGAAGGGGCCTGATAAGGATTGAAGCAAGCGGTTCTTTTTTGAAAAAAAGAACCAAAAAACTTTTGTTCGTTTGCTGGCCTCGATGCCCGGGGCCGCAAACGAATGAAGTTTTTTTGCTTCTTTTTGTTCACAAAAAGAAGATTCTTTCTTGGGGGTCGTGATGAAGGCTGTTGTTTGCGAAGTGCTGGGCGGGCCCGAGGTTCTGGTGGTTCGGGAGTTGCCTGATCCCGCGCCGCCTGGGCCGGGCGAGGTGCAGGTGCGCATTCTGGCGCGGGGCGCGCAGTATGTGGATGTGCTGCAGGTGGCAGGCACCTACCAGACCAAGCCGGCGATGCCGTTCATTCCCGGGGGGGAGGCGGCGGGGGAGATTGTGGCCGTGGGTTCCGGCGTGGAGGGATTTGCTGTCGGGGACCGGGTGATGAGCCGGCATTCCGATGGGGCGTTCAAGACGCTGGGGAATTGCAAGGCTTC
>JAIXTK010000089.1 GCA_027483995.1 Acetobacteraceae bacterium | reverse complement strand
CGCGGTGAGCCACGGCGCAAAGTAGCAAAAGTTTTTTGGTTCTTTTTTTCAAAAAAGAACGCCTTCCTTTTCAGGAGATCCACATGGACAAAGACGCCCTCACTGCCTGGGCGCTGGCCAATGGCTGGCAGATGATTGCCGGCTGCCTCAGCCTCACCAAGCCTTCGGCGCCGAAGGAGGCGATCGTGCGGATGCAGCTCAAGGCCACCGTTGTCACGGTCGAGGTCAAGAAGCCCGCGGACAAGTGGGAGAAGGCTGCGAGCCAGCCCTATGGCAAGCTGGTGGCGGATGAGGAGACGGGCATGCCGCGCGGCCTCGGCTTCGAGGTGATTCCCGGTTTCACCATGCTGATGCGCGACAACCGGGACCGCCAGGTGTTTTCCAGGATGACGGGCGGCTAGAGGCCGGGGCTTCACGCCACCGCCCGCGCGCGCCAAACTCCGGGCAACGCGGGAGAGAACGGCATGGCGAAACGATCCAAGGTGTTTGAAAGCTTCGCCGATGCGGTGGCGGATATCCCCGATGGCGCCAGCATTGCGTTTGGCGGCTTCGCCTATCCCGGCGTGCCCTTCAACCTGATCGCGGCGCTGCTCAAGCAGGGGGCGAAGAACCTTACCTGCATCACCAACGGCACGGGCGGCTCCGCGCCGGACCGGATGCCGGATATCGGCATGCTGGTGCAGAACGACCAGGTGGCGAAGGTTGTTGCCTCCTTCACCGCGCCCACCCGCGCTTCGGATCGCATCCCGCTCACGCAATACGTGGCGGAGGGCAAGGTGGTGGCCGAGCTGGTGCCGCAGGGCACGCTGGCCGAGCGCCTGCGCGCCGCCGGCTGCGGCATTCCGGCCTTCTACACCCCCACCGCGGTGGGCACGGAGCTGGCCGCCGGGCGCGAGACCAGGGTGTTCGGTGGGCGCGAATACCTGCTGGAGGAGGCGCTGCCGGTGGATGTCGCCTTCATCCGCGCCTGGAAGGCCGACACGGCGGGGAACCTGCTGTTCCGTCGCAGCCAGCGCAACTTCAACCCGCTGATGGCCATGGCCGCGAAGATGACCATCGTGGAGGTGGAGGAGGATTTCCTGGAACCCGGCGCCATCGACCCGGACGACGTGCATACCGCCTCCATCTTCGTCCATCGCATGGTGAAGATCCCCGCCGCCCCTGAAGGCCTGTGGCCCGGCCGCAGGCCAGAACGCGCCGCGGCCCCAGGAAATCAGGCCAAGGAGAAGCAGTCATGAGCGGCCTCGAACGCCAGCAGATCGCCGACCGCGTCGCCCAGGAATTCCAGGACGGCTGGATCGTGAACCTCGGCGTGGGCATGCCCACCATGTGCAGCAACACGCCGATCGATGCCGACATCCTCTACCACGCCGAGAATGGCGTGATCGGCTATGGCCCCGTGCTGCCGGCCGGGCAGGAGGATGTTCACCTGGTGAACGCCGGTGGTCAGAACGTCTCGCTGAACCCCGGGGCGGCCATCGTTCATCACGCCGACAGCTTCGGCATCATCCGGTCCGGCCGCATCGACGTGACGGTGCTGGGCATCTACGAGGTGGCCTGCAACGGGGATTTCGCCAACTGGAAGGTGGCGGGCGCCAATGGCGGCGGCATCGGTGGCGCCATGGACCTCGCCGCCTGCGCCAAGCAGGTCTTCGTGATCCTGGAGCACACCACGCGCGACGGCTCGCCCCGGCTGCTGCGCGAATGCGCGCTGCCGGTCACCGCCCGCGGCGTGGTTTCCCTGGTGGCCACCAATCTCGGCCTGTTCAAGCCGCTGGGCGACCGCTTCCTGCTGCGCGAGATCGCCCCCGGCGTGACGGTGGAGCAGGTTCGCGCCGCCACCGGCGCGCCCATCGAGGTGCCGGCCGACCTCAAGGTGATCAAAACCCTTTAACGTGGCACCATTGAGCCGGCGCATTAACGGTGCTTTGTTCCGGCCGTTGCATGCCTCGCACATTGAAAGGACCCTGCCTCATGATCCGGCTTGCCGCCCCTCTCGCTGCCGCCCTGCTGGCCGCCACCCCGGCCTTCGCCCAGGCGCCCGCCCCGGCCCCCGCCCCGCTGCCCGCCGCGCCCACCACCCCGAAGGACGTGCCGATGGCCCGCCTGATGAGCGACGGTGCCGTGGTTCGCGGCGGCCTTGGCGACCGCATCCTGCTCCAGCTCGGCAAGTTCGTGTTTGCCTGCAAGTACGAAGAGGGCAAGCCGGCCACCTGCGACCTCGTCCCCTGAGCCTGAAGGAGCGGCGCGCATGACCACGCAGGAAGGCCCGGCCTGGGCCCACGCGATGTATGATGCCCTGCGCGCGCAGGGCGTCACCCAGATCGCCTACGTGCCCGATGCCGGCCATCGGGTGATGATCGACCGCTCCCTCGCCGACCCCGAGGTCCACTCCATCCCCCTCACCACCGAGGAGGAAGGCGTGGCCCTCCTGGCCGGCGCCGATCTCGGTGGCGCGCGCGGCGTGCTGCTGATGCAGTCCTCCGGCGTGGGCAACTGCATCAACATGCTCTCGCTCACCAACGGCGCGCGCTTCCCGCTGCTGACCATTGTTTCCATGCGCGGGGATTTCGGGGAGGGGAACCCCTGGCAGTTCCCCATGGGAAAGGCCACCCAGGCGGTGCTGGAGGCCATGGGCGTCATCGTCCTGCGCGCCGAGGCCCCGGACGACGTGCTGCCCACCATCCAGGCCGCCAGCACCATGGCCTTCCAATCCGGCGAGGCCGTTGCCGTCCTCCTCTCCCAGCGCCTGCTTGGCGCCAAGAAGTTCTAGTGGTCCGATGCTGGCAGGCACTTCAGCCTGTCAGCTGAATCGGCCCACTCACCAAAGGCCCGGAGGGTAAGAGATGGCCCAGCTCAAGCGCATCCCTGGCACCAACCAGCCCGCCGCGACCCTGGACCGGCGCGAGGCCGTGCCCGCCCTGATCGAACGCCCGACCGATTGGCTCGTCGTCGCCGGCCTCGCCGGGACCGCGCAGGAACTCTGCGCGATGACCGATGACGGCCCCAACGTGTTCGGCCTCGGCGGCGCCATGGGCGCGGGCCCGATGATGGCCCTCGGCCTCGCCCTCTCTCAGCCGAACCGCAAGGTGCTCGGCATCACCGGCGACGGCGAATTGCTGATGAATGTCGGGGCGCTCGCCGCCATCGCGCTGCAATGCCCGCCCAACCTCAAGCTGGTCTGCGTCGATAACGGCCACTATGGCGAAACCGGCAACCAGGACAGCCATACCGGCCTCGGCGTGGCGCTGGATCGCGTTGCCGCCGGCTTCGGCATCCCCACCGTGCACACCATCAACACCATGGCGGAGATCGAGGAAGGCCGCCGCATCCTTGCCGCCCCGGGCCTGGCGTTCATCCTGCTGCGCGTGAAGGATGGGCCGGCGCTCAAGAAGCCTCGCAGCCTGCGGCCGCATGTGGTGCGGGATCGGTTTCGGGCGGCGTTGCTGGGGGAAAAGTAAGCAAGAGTCTTCTTTTTCTGAAGAAAAAGAAGCAAAAAGACTTTTCTGACTTTGCGCCCGGTTCTCCTGGGCTAAGTCAGGAAGGTTTTTTGGTTCTTTTTTTCAAATAAGAACATTCTTCCTTGCCTTCCCCTGGCCTGCCCCCACATCCCGGCCTCCAACCGGAATGGCGAGCCTCATGGCGGAACTGGCAGTGGTTATCGGCGCAACCGGCGGCATCGGCGCCGCCCTTGCGACCGCCCTTGAAGCGGGGGGCCACCGCGTGCTGCGCCTTGGCCGCGCCACCACCCCGCCGCTCGACCTGCTGGATGAGCCCTCCATCGCCGCCGCCGCGGCCCATATCGCCACGCTCGGGGCCCCAGCCCTGGTGATCGACGCCACCGGCTTCCTGCACGGCGAGGGCATCGCGCCTGAGAAATCCTGGCGTGAGCTGGACCCGGCCCATCTCGCCCGCGCCTTCGCGCTGAACGCCATCGGGCCGGCCCTGCTGATGAAGCACCTGCTGCCGCTGCTGCCGCGCACCGGGCGGCCGGTGTTTGCCACGCTTTCGGCCCGCGTCGGCTCGATCGGGGATAACCGCCTGGGCGGCTGGTATGCCTACCGCGCCAGCAAGGCCGCGCTGAACCAGCTGGTCCGCACCGCCGCCATCGAGCTGCGCCGCCGCGCGCCCAACGCCATCTGCGTGGCGCTGCACCCCGGTACGGTGGATACCCCGCTTTCCGCCCCCTTCGCCCGCACCGGGCTGGAGGTGCGGCCGGCCTCCGAGGCCGCCGAGGATCTGCTGCGCGTGATCGCCGGCCTCACCCCGGCCGAGAGCGGCGGCTTCCTGGACCACAAGGCGGTGCCGATCCCCTGGTAGGGGCTCACCCCGTCGCGCCGCGCCGTGCCTCCACCGCCGGCGTGCGCAGCGCCAGGCGGAACACCGTCCCTTCCGGCGTTGTTCGCACCAGGCCGATCTCGCCGCCCTGCGCCCGCACCAGGTCGCGCGTGATCGCCAGGCCCAGCCCGCTGCCGCCCTTCTTGCCGGAGGTGACGAAGGGCTGGAACAGGCCGGCGCGCACCACCTCCGGCAGACCGGGCCCGTCATCGGATACCGTCAGCAGCACCAGCTCACCATCCGGGGCGGCCCCCACCTCCACGCGCCGCGCCCCCGCCTCGGCGGCGTTGCGCAGCAGGTTGGCCAGCGCCCGGCGCAGGGAGGCCCGGTCGCCATGCGCGGCCAGGCTCGCCTCGATCTGCACCGCCACCTGCAGCAGCGGGTGGCGCGTGCGCACCTCCTCGCCCAGCTCCTGCACCAGATCGCGCAGGGTCACCCGCTCGCGCGGTGGTGCCGGCACCTCGCCGGCGAAATCCAGCGTGTTGCGCATCAGCTCGGTCGCCCGCTCCACCGTGCGCGCGATCGAATCGCCGACCCGCCGCAATGCCGGATCGGTGTTGCCCTGCAGCCGCTCCGCGGTCAGCAGCGCCGGGGCCAGGATGCCGCGCAGATCGTGGCTCACCCGCGCCAGTGCCGCCCCCAGCGCCGCCAGCCGGGCGTTGCGCCACAGCGCCGCGCGCAGCTCGCGCTGCATCGCCGCCAGCTCGCGCTGGGCCAGCGCCATCTCGTCGCGGGTTTCGGGCGCGGCGCGGGGTTCCTGCATCGGCGCCGTCCGCTCCGGATCGGCCCGGAACGCCGCGATGCTCTGCGTCAGCCGCCGCATCGGCCGCACCAGCAGGATCAGCAGCGCCACATGCACCAGGATTCCGGTGGGGATCGCCACTGAGAGCCCGTGCAGCGCCACGGTGGCCGCCGCCTCCTTCAGATGGTCGTCCAGCTCGCCCTCGCGCAGCACGATCGACAGCACCGCCTGCGGCCGCTTCGGGCTCGGCGCCACCACCATCAGCAGGCGGTCCCCGTCGCGCGTCAGCGCCGCCAGCGTGGCCACCAGGCGGGACCAAGTGGTTTCCGTGCGCAAATCCAGCAGCGTGGGCGACAGCATCTGCCCCACCGGGGCCAGCGCCACTATCGGCCGCCCGGGTTCCTGCAACCGCACGGAGAGCACGCCGGCCAGCCGCAGCAGCTCCTCGCGCGCCGCGCGCTCGGGCGTTCCGCCATCGGGCAGCGCCTGCACCGCGATCTGCGCCGCCACGATCCGCGCATCCAGCCATTTCTGCCGTTCGCGCTGCATCGCCGGCAGGAACAGCAGCAGCTCCACCCCCACCATGGCCGCCAGCGTGAACCACATCACGCGCCATGAGAGGCTGCGGCGCGGCGCAGGTGCCGGCGCCGCATCCGGCCGCTCGCTCTCGATCAGGCTCATGTGGCGATGATCGGGCCGCACCCCATGGAGTGCAACCGTTACTTGATGCGCCCTACGGCAGCTTCGCCAGCCACCCCACCAGCCGCTTCGTGCCGGCCGCGAACAGCTTCGGCACGAAGAAGCTGCCGGCCGCCCGCTTGCCCGCCTCGGCCCGCGTCGGATAGGCCACGATCATCCCGGCCAGGGCGGAAAGCTTGATCCCCTGCGCGATGGCCAGCGTCCAGGCGCCCAGCATCTCCCCGGCATGGGGTGCGAGGAACCCCGCACCGAGCACCTTGCCGCCCGGGGTCGCCACGATCTTGGCCAGCCCCTCGGTGCGCCGCTCCGCCTGGGCCCGGTCGTTCTCGGCCATCGGCCAGCGCAGGATGCGCAGATCCGTGTGCCCTGCCGCCCGCGCCTCCGCCTCCGTCATTCCCACCTGCGCCAGTTCGGGGTCGGTGAAGGTCACGCGGGGCAGGGCGGCGTAGTCCAGCTTGGCCGGCAGCCGGAAGATCGCCCGCCGCACCACGATCCCCGCGTGGTAGCTGCCCACATGGGTGAACAGCCGCGGCCCGATCCCGACCGGATCGGCGATGTCGCCCGCCGCGAACACGCGCCGGTTGCTCACGCTGCGCAGCCCGGCATCGGTGGCGATCCCGCGCGCAGAGGCCGTTACCCCGCCCGCCTCCAGCCCGAGCCCATCGAGGTTCGGCACGCGCCCCGCCGCCACCAGCAGATGGCTGCCCGCCACACGCCGCCCATCCGACAGCACCAGGGTCGGGCCCGGCTCCACCCGCGCCACCTCCACCCCCTCCAGCAGGTCGATACCATCCGCCGCCAGCGCCGTGCGCAGCCCCGCCACCAGCTCCGCATCCTCGCGCGCCGCGATCGCCCCGCGTTCCACCACCGTCACCCGGCAGCCAAGTGCGGCATGCGCCTGGGCCATCTCCAGCCCGATCGGCCCGCCGCCCAGGATCAGCAGATGCGCGGGCTTCGGCGTTACCTCGAAGATCGTCTCGTGCGTGTGGAACGCCACCTCGGCCAGCCCCGGCAGAGCGGGGATCGCCGCGCGCCCGCCGGCCGCCACCACGATCCGCTTGGCCGTGATCCGCCGCGCCCCCTCCGGCAGGGATACCTCCAGCGCATCCGGCGCCACGAACCTGGCGTTCCCCTGCAGCACCGTGGCCCCCAGCGCCGTGAAGCGCGCCACGCTGTCCATCGGCGCAATCGCCGCGATCACCCCATGCACATGCGCCTGTACTGCTGCCCAATCCACCTCCGGCTCCGCGATGCGGATCCCCAGCACCCCGGCCCCGCGGGCCGACCGCACCGCATGGGCGCTGGCCAGCAGCGCCTTGCTCGGCACGCAGCCGGTGTTGAGGCAATCCCCCCCCATCCGCCCGCGCTCCACCAGCGCCACCCGCAGCCCCAGCTGCGCCGCCACCGCCGTGACCGACAGCCCCGCAGCCCCGGCCCCGATCACCGCGATATCGAAATCAGCCATGCCGCGCCCTCCACCATTTCCATGCCGGCGGCAGCATCGCCAGCCCGGCCAACCCCAGCAGCGGCCCCAGCACCGGCCAGGACACCACCACCGACAGATCCGGTGTCTGCCCGGCTTCCAGCACATGCCCCAGCCCCGCGCCGATGGAGGCGAACACCACCGCGCCGGGAATGATCCCCAGCACCGTGGCCGCCACGAACGGCCCCATCCGCATCCCCACCAGCGCGCACACCAGGTTCAGCAACGCGAACGGCACCAGCGGGATCAGCCGCAGCGCCAGCAGCACATGGAACCCATCCCGCTCCAGCCCTGGCCGCAGCCGGTCCAGCCACGGCCCCGCCTTGCGCGCCAGGAGCGGCCCCAACGCCGTCCGTGCCGCCAGGAACAGCCCCACCGCCCCCAGCGAGGCCCCGGTCACCGCCAGCGCCGCCCCCAGCGCGATGCCGAACAGCAACCCGCCCGAGGCCGTGATCACCGCCGCCCCCGGGATAGAGACCGCCACCGCCGCCGCATACACCGCGATATACCCCAGCGCCGCCGCCACCGGCCGCGCCGCCACCAGTTCGGCCAGCGCCGCCCGCCGTGCCGCCAGCCCCTCCCAGCTCAACGCCTGATGCCACCCCATCGCCCAGACGAGCGCGAGCAACCCAACCAGCCCCAGCAGCGGCAGCACCCTGCGCATCGCCAACCCTTCCATTCCCGGATACGACTTCGCACGCGGCCCGGCGTGACACCGCACGCCCGCGGTTGGCGGCTCACCGCGCCACGCGGTTGGCGGCCCACTGCGCCACGCGGTTGACTGGTGAAGCGGCCACCCCCTATAAGCCGCCCCCTGCAACGGGACCTCCAGCCGAGGTCCCGCCCCACCTGCTTGACGCCCCGACCATACCCGGGCACGGCCGGCAGACCTAGGCGAGATCGGAGACTGTCGTGAAGCGCACCTATCAACCGTCCAAGCTGGTCCGCAAGCGCCGCCATGGCTTCCGCACGCGCATGGCCACTGTCGGCGGCCGCAAGGTCCTGGCGAACCGCCGCGCCAAGGGCCGGTCGAAGCTTTCGGCCTGACCGGCCCGGCTTCCCACCGCCCGCCCATTCCGTTCGCGGAGGCGACCATGGCGCCGGCTCCGCATGTTTCCGGCCCCCAGCAGCCCGCCGGCGACCCCAGGCCCCGCAAGCCGCACCGCCTCACACGGCGCGCGGAATTCCTTGCCGTGGCCGCCAAGGGCCGCCGCGCCGCCGTGCACGGCCTCGTTCTCCAGGCCCTCCCGCGGGAGGACCAGGGGCCCATGCGGCTGGGCTTCACCGTCACCAAGAAGGTCGGCAACGCCGTGGTGCGCAACCGCACCCGCCGCCGCCTCAAGGAAGCCGCCCGCCTCGCTTTGGCCGCAGCTCCGCTCACGGGCGTTGATCTCGTGCTGATCGGCCGTGACAGCACCCGCGCCCGCCCCTTCGCCGAGTTGCAGGACGATCTGCGCCGCGCGCTCAGGAAGGCCGGCGTGCCATGACCCCCGCGGCCCTCCTCCTCACCGGCGCCGTGCGCACCTACCAATGGACCCTGCGCCCCTTCATCGGCGCCCATTGCCGCTTCGAGCCTTCCTGCAGCCACTACGCCTGTGCCGTCCTGGCCTCCCACGGCGCCCTGCGCGGCACCGCCCTTGCCACGAAGCGCATCCTGCGCTGCAACCCCTGGCACCCCGGCGGGCTCGACCTGCCGCCCGCGCCTGACAACTCCACCCACCGCCAAGCTGGAACGCCCGCCTGATGGACCAGAAGCGACTTTTCCTGGCGATCGCCATCTCGGTGATGATCCTGCTCGGCTTCCAGCTGATCATGCCGGCGCCCAAGCCCGTGCTGCCCCCGCCCGCGCAAACCGCGGGCACGCCCGCGGCCCCTGCCGCGCCGCAGGGACAGTCCCTTACGGCCACCCCCGCCGGCCCCGCCGCCGCCACCGCCACCACCGTGCCGCGCGAAGTGCCGCGCCTGCAGATCGATGGCGCCCGCGTTCAGGGCAGCATCTCCCTCCTCGGCGCCCGCATCGACGATCTGGTGCTGAAGGGCTACCGCACCTCCGTCGCCCCCGCCGCCCCGCAGGTTCGCCTGCTGGAGCCGCGTTCGGAGAAGGACCCCTACTACATCCAGGTCGGCTGGTCCGCCGACCCCGGCACCACCGCCAAGCTGCCCGACAGCGACACGCTCTGGACCGGCACCGGCACCGTTACCCCCACCACGCCCGCCATCCTCACCTGGAACAACGGCGAGGGCCTCACCTTCGAGATCGAGGTCGGGCTGGACGCCGACTACATGTTCACCCTCACCCAGCGCGTGCAGAACGCCACCGGCGCCGCCGTGGCACTGCACCCCTGGGCCCGCATCCGCCGCGACACCAAGCCGCACACCGAGGGCTACTACATCCTGCACGAGGGCATGCTCGGCATCCTCGATTCCCGCCTCAAGGAAGTCAGCTACGACACCGCCAAGTCCGACGGCGAGAAGAAGGCCGGCCTCGCGCTCGAACAGGCTTCCACCGGCGGCTGGCTCGGCTTCACCGACAAATACTGGCTCACCGCCATCATCCCGGACCAGAAGGCCGCCAACCTCGCCGCCGTCCGCCACATCAAGGAAGCCGGCGCCGATCGCTTCCAGGTGGATTTCGTCTCCAAGGAGGCCGTGGCCGCCCCGGCCGGCGGCACCGCCTCCGCCACCTGGCGCGCCTTTGCCGGGGCCAAGGAAGTCCATATTCTCGATCGCTACGAAGAGACGCTCGGCGTGAAGTGGTTCAGCTACGCCGTTGATTGGGGCTGGTTCTTCTACATCACCAAGCCGTTCTTCTATTCGATCGACTGGCTGTTCCAGATGACCGGCAATTTCGGCGTCGCCATCTTGGTCTTCACCCTCATCGTCAAGCTCGCCTTCTTCCCGCTCGCCAACAAATCCTACCGGTCGATGAGCAAGATGAAGCTCCTCGCCCCGAAGATGACCGCGCTGCGCGAGCAGTACAAGGAAGAGCCGCAGAAGCTCCAGCAGGCGATGATGGAGATGTACAAGACGGAGAAGGTGAACCCCGCCTCCGGCTGCCTGCCCATCATCATCCAGATACCGGTCTTCGTCGCCCTCTGCCAGGTGATCTTCACCACCATCGAGATGCGCCACGCCCCCTT
>JAIXTK010000487.1 GCA_027483995.1 Acetobacteraceae bacterium | reverse complement strand
TGCCCAGCGCCTCGCCTTCGCCCACGCTCAGGCTCACGCGGTCCACCGCCGTCATCCAGCCGGCATCGGTGCGGAAGCGCACGGTCAGGTCATCGACTTCCAGAAGAGGTGCCATCTCAGCTCTCCACCTTCAGCCGCGGGTCGAGCACGTCGCGCAGCCCATCGCCCAGCAAATTCATCCCAAGCGCCGCGAGCGAGATCGCGAAGCCCGGGAACAGCATGATCCACCAGGACTGCACCGCGAACTGGCGGCCCTCGGCGATGATGTTGCCCCAGGAGGGCGCCGGCGGCGGCGGGCCGATGCCCAGGAAGGACAGCGCGGCTTCGGCCAGGATCGCATAGGCGAACACGAAGGTGCTCTGCACCAGCAGCGGCCCGGTGGCGTTGGGCAGCAGGTGCTTGAACATGATGCGCAGGGAAGACGCGCCAGAGACCCGCGCGGCCTCGATGAACTCCAGTTCGCGCGTCACCAATGCCGAGGCGCGCACGATGCGCGCGGTGCGCGGGATATAGGCCACGGCGAGGGCGATGATCACGCTGTGCGTCTGCGGGCCAAGGGCGGCGCCGAGGCCGATGGCGAGCAGGATGGCGGGGGCTGCCATCAGCGCATCCATGACCCGCATCAGCAGCGAATCGAGCCGGCGGTACTGCGCGCTGAGCACACCGATCGCGGCCCCGAACACGCCCGTAAGCACCGCCACCGACAGCCCGATCCATAGCGACAGCTGTGCGCCGTACAGCGTGCGGGTGAACAGGTCGCGGCCGAACTGGTCAGTCCCGAACCAGTTCACCTCCGAGGGCGGGCGGAAGCGCAGGCGCACCCGCATCTGATTGGGGTCCACGCCGGTCAGCGGGGCGGCGATGGCGGCGAGCACCATCACCAGCACGATGACGAAGCCGACCATGAAGCTGCGGTGGTGCAGCAGCTTGCGCAGCACACGGAAACGGCGGCGGGCGGCAATCGCCTCGCCGGACGCCAGGATGGTTGCTTCAGCCATAACGCACCCGCGGATCGACGATGGTATAGATGATGTCCACCAGGATGTTGATCACCACGAAGGCGAACCCGAACAGGAGCATGGTGCCCTGCACCAGCGGATAATCGCGGTTCAGGATGCCCTGCACGATCAGCCGCCCGATGCCCGGCAGCGCGAAGACCTGCTCGATCACCACGGAGCCGCCAACCAGCAAGGACAGCGTGATGCCCAGCACCGTCACCACGGGGATCAGCGTGTTGCGGAAGGCGTGCTTGGCGATGGTGGTCCATTCATCCACGCCCTTGGCGCGGGCGGTGCGGATGAAGTCCTGGTCCAGCACATCGAGCATGGCGGAGCGGGTGATGCGGGCGAGGAAGCCGATCTGGAACAGCGCCAGCACCACGGCGGGCTGGATCAGCGAGGCGAGCCAGGGCCCGACGCCGCCTTCGGTCAGCGGCACGTAGCCGCTGGGCGGGAACCAGCCGAGCTGCACGCTGAAATACAGCACCGAGAGGATGCCCACCCAGAAGCCGGGCAGGGAGACGCCGAGCAGGGCGAGCACCATCACCCAGGCGTCGATCCAGGAATTGCGCCAATAGGCCGCCACCACGCCCAGGCCGATGCCGATCGGCAGGGTGACGACGAGCGAGACGAAGGACAGCGACAGCGTGACCGGCAGGCGCTCGCCCACCGCGCTGATGACGCTCTGCTTCAGCGTGAGCGATTCGCCGAAATTGCCGACCGCGAGATGGGAGAACCATTCGAGCAGCTGCACGATCAGCGGCCGGTCCAGGCCCAGCTGCTCACGGATCTTCTGCACCGCCTCCGGCGACGCATCGGGTCCGGCGATGGCCAGCGCGGGATCGCCCGGCAGCAGGTGCATCAGCATGAACACCATCACCGAGAAGATCAGCAGCACAGGCACGGCCTGCGACAAGCGCATCAGGATCCCGCGAAACATCTCACCCCCACGACCGCGGACGGCCAGCATTCGGCTGCGTTCATTGTACCCACGTGTTCCAGAAGCGCTGGTAGAAATACGGCGCCATGCCGTGCAGGCGCGTGTTGTGGGCGCGCACGGCGGCGAGGTCGGCGACCTTGATCAGATAGGCCTGGTCCAGCAGCTGCGTTTCGATCTGGCGCCAGGCGGACTGGCGCTGGGCGAAGCCGGGCGAGGCGGAGAACTGGCGCCATGCCTCGTCCAGCCCGGTGCGGTCGCGCAGATAGGGGGTGGCCTGGATCTGGGTGCGCCATTGCTGCGGGCCGAGCAGGGGCTGGGAGCAGAAGCCGGTGGCGGTGATGTTCCAGTGCCCGGTGCCGCGGCGCAGATTGGCGGACTGGGTCAGCCAATCGATCATCTGCACTTCGGTATTGAAGCCGGCTTCGCTCAGCTGGCCGGCGAGCACCAGGATCGCATCGCGCATGTAGCTGAAGCTGGCATTGGTCTGCAGGACGATCTTCTCGCCCTTGTAGCCGGCTTCGGCCAGCAGGGCGCGGGCCTCTGCCAGGTTGCGGCGGTCGTAGAACGGGGCGGCGGCCTCTTCGGTGTGGTAGGGGCTGCCGGGATAGGTGAGCGAGGGGTTCCGGCGCATCGGCTGGCCGGTGGCGGCGATGATGTCGTCTACCGACACGGCCGCACGGATCGCCTGGCGGATCAGCTTCTTGGCGGTGGCGCCGTTGCCGGGGTGGGTCGCGAACATCAGCTGGCAGAACGGGAAGACCCGCATCACGGCGATATCGGGCCGATTGCCCAGGCGGCGGATGGCATCGGGCGGCAGGTTGGAGACGGCATCCGCCTCCCCGGACTGCAGGGCGGTAACGCGCGCCATCGGCTCGGCGACGAAGTTGTAGCGCACGGCCTCCAGATAGGCGGTCTTGCGGCCGGCGAGGCCATCCGGCCCGGCGGCGGAGCGGTCGGCGGCGTAGGCCTCGTTACGGCGCAATACGAGGTGGCTGTCCTTCTCCCAGGATTCCAGGGTGAAGGGGCCGGTGCCGATCGGCTCTGCTTCCGTGCCGGCCATGTCCTTCTGGCTGGCGGGCAGGATGGCGAGCGGATAGGTGGGCGACTTCAGCATCTCCGGGAAGACGGCGTTGCTGGTTTTCAGCCGGACCACGAAGGTATCGGCATCCGGCACGTCGTACCCGGCGACATCCTCCAGCAGGGCGGTGTTGGTGCTGACACGGGCGTAGCGCTGGAAGGAGGCGAGCACGTCGGCGGAGGTGAGGCGGTCGCCGTTGTGGAAGCGCAGGTTGCGGCGCAGCGTGAAGCGGAAGCGGCGTGCCTCGTCGCCCACCTGGATGGAGGCGGCGAGCATGGGGCGGGCGTTGTAGCTTTCGTCGATGGTGACGAGCGGTTCGAAGATGTGGTGGATGACTTCCAGCTCGGCGATCGAGCCGGAGACGTGCGGATCAAGCGAGCCGATGCCGCCGGCGGCGGCGTAGGTGATGGCGCCGCCCTTGGTCTGGGCTGCCACGGGGAGCGCAAGCGCGGCCGCGAGGGCGCATGCCAAGCCCGCCCTTCCCAGCCACCGTGCCATGCCGCGACAACTCCCGATGCGGATCGCCCCCTATCCGCGCAAGGTGAGCGTGGCGGGGTGGGGGCGGGAAGTCAATCGACTCCGTGGGCGGAATTGACGCGTGTTTGACAGCGCGGCAGCGCAGGACACAGGGTTTGCGCAACGTGGTGCGGGAGGGTGCGATGGCGCAGGGACTGGCGATGAGCTGGGCGGAGTGGGGGCGGCACGATGCGGTGGCGCTGGCCGGGCTGGTGCGGCGTGGCGAGGTTTCGCCCACGGCGCTGATGGCGCAGGCGGCGGCGGCGAGCGGGCGGGTGGACGGCAGGATCGCGGCAGTGCTGGAGATCTTCGCCGACGTGCTGGCCAATCCGGAGGTGGACGGGCCGGCGCATGACGGGGCGCTGTATGGCGTGCCGATGTTGCTGAAGGATATGGGCTCGGGCCTGAAGGGGCGGACACAGCAATCGGGGTCCAAGCTGACGAAGGCGTTCGTGGTGCCGGAGACCGATCCGACGATCGCCAATTTCCTGGCCGGTGGGCTGGTGCCGCTGGGGCGGTCGGCGTGCCCGGAGTTCGGGCTGACCTTCGATACCGCGACCGATATCGACGCGGTGCGGGTGACGCGCAATCCGTGGAATCTGGCGCATACGCCGGGGGGTTCCTCCGGCGGGTCGGCGGCGGCAGTGGCGGCCGGGGTGGTGCCGGTGGGGATGTCTGGCGATGGGGGTGGCTCCACGCGGATACCGGCGGCGTTCACCGGGCTGATCGGGTTGAAGGCATCGCGCGGGCGGGTGCCGCGGGGATTCTCGCACAACGAGTACGGCACGCGGGTGAGTGCCGACGGGGTGGTGACGCGGACGGTGCGGGATACCGCGGCGGTGTACGAGCGGCTGGTGCGGATGCCGAAGGGGGGCAGTTTCATCCGCATGGGCGAGCCGAAGGAATCGTATCTGGCAGCGATCGAGCGGGCGCCGGGGACGCTGCGGATCGGGATCTCGACGGGGATGTGGGGGCGCGGGGTGGCGACCGATCCCGTGGTGGCCGAGCGGGTGCGGCAGGTGGGGCGCGCGATGGAGGCGCTGGGGCACCAGGTGGAGGAGGTGGCGGATGGCGATATCTGCGACTGGGAGGTGATGTGGCGGAGCTACATCACGGCGTGGATCCATGGCGCGGCGCTGCTGGATGATCGGGCGCGGGCACTGGGGATCGAGCCGCAGGAGCTTTCATCCTACCTGACGCCGATCACCTACCGGCATTTCCTGGGGGCGCAGCGCTACGACAAGCGCGACATCCTGCGGATGATGGCGGACAACAACACGGTGACGCGGCAGTTCGGGCGGGTTTTTGATCGGTATGACCTGCTGCTGACGCCGACTTTGGCGATCCGGGTGCCCGAGGCGAACGGGCCGTATTCGCTGCTGCGCGACGAGGATCTGGATGTGTGGGTGGGGCGGCTGGCGGATGCGTGCCGCTACACCATGCCGGGGAACGAGACCGGGTTGCCGGGGATCTCGGTGCCGGCGGGGCTGGATGGCGATGGGCTGCCGATCGGGGCGCAGTTCTATGGCGCGTGGGGCGAGGAGGCGCTGCTGATGCAGGTGGCGGCGCAGCTGGAGCGGGCGCAGCCGGGCTGGTTCAACCAAATGCCGCCGGTGCATGTTTCCACGGAATAAGTTGATATCGTAACAAAATGGCCGCGGCTGGGGGTGCTCAGTCGCGGCCGTATTTTTTGTGGAAGTAGCGGGCGGCGGCGATCTCGTAGGGGCGCAGGTTCAGCGTGGGGTCGGTGAGTTTCAGGCGGCGGGGCTTGGGCGGCCGGGGCCTGCGCTGGGGGCGCGGGCGGGGCGGGCGCTTCAGCCAGGCGGGCTGATCGACACCGAGGGCGTGGCAGAGCGGGCGCAGGAGGCGGGCAGCCTGGGGGGCGGCCTGGACGAAATCCTGGATGTTGGGCTGTTGCAGGAGATCGTGGAGCTGGCCGGCGCTGGGGCCGGCTTCGGGGATGCGCCTTGTGACCCAGCCGTAGCCGCGGGGCAGACGGGTCGGCGCGTCGACCAGGGGCATGCCGGGGGCGGGGAGCGCGGGGATCTGGGGCGCGGGCGTGCGGACGGAGTCCGGGCGTTTGGTGGCCGGGCGGGGTGTGGGGAGGGTGTTGGACTGCCAACGGTCGTAGAGGCGGGTGAGGCGGTTGGCGAGGCGTTCGAGGCGGAACCAGAGCAGGGTCCAGACGGGGCCGGGGAGCAGGGGGAGGTCGCCGTGGGGGGCGATGATCCAGCGCTGCTCGGGCCCGGCCCAGATCGGGCGTGCGGGCACGCTTACGACCGGGGCTGCGCGCGCGATGACGCGGCGCAGGCCCTGGATCAGCCCTGTGATGATGTTGGTGAACTGGATCATGG
>JAIXTK010000076.1 GCA_027483995.1 Acetobacteraceae bacterium | reverse complement strand
CGCCCCGCCCGCCCCGCAACGACCAGCATCCCTATCTCGGCCTGACCGAGGCTGCAGTATTGAACGGCCAAGAGGTGCTGCGAGCCTGCCTAACGCTCAGCAGCGAAGGATTCAGGCCAGATATCGTCATTGCCCACCCCGGGTGGGGAGAATCCCTGTTCATCAAGGAGATCTTCCCCAGGGCGCCTTTACTGAGCTACTGTGAGTTTTTTTATCATAGTCGCGGCTTGGATATCGGATTCGATCCCCAGGCGCAGGTTAATCTCGATGTATCCTTGCGCGCACGTATGCGCTCAGCACATCTTCTGCTTGCGCTCGAATCATGCGACCGCGGCATCAGCCCCACACAGTGGCAGCGTTCGGTGCACCCGCCCGCGTACCAGTCCAAGATATCGGTCGTCTTCGATGGCATAGACACCGACCGCATCAAGCCCAACCCTATCGCGCAGTTCCGTCTGCCGAGCGGGCGCGTGGTCACTCGCCAAGATCAAGTCGTCACGTATGCGGCACGGAATCTCGAACCTTATCGGGGCTTTCCATCCTTTGCTCGGTCCATCGGACGGATACTAGATCGTGCGCCGGACGCAACAATAGTCATCGTGGGGGGCGAGTCGGTCAGCTACGGCAGTCCGCCGGAGGGCGGAGGAACATGGCGGGAGGCGATGGAGCGGGAAGTGGGGCCGTTCGATCCGAATCGGGTGCTGTTCCTTCCCCGTCTCCCCTACGAAGCCTACCTCTCGCTTCTGCAGGTGTCTTCGGCCCATGTCTACTTGACCTATCCCTTTGTCTTGTCCTGGTCGTTCATGGAGGCAATGGCGTGTGGGTGTGCGCTGGTGGCCTCCCGTACAGGACCTGTGGAAGAGGTGGTGACAGACGGCCACACGGCACGACTGGTCGATTTCTTTGATTGCAAGGCATTGGCAGATGCAGTCGTAGCGACTTTGGGAGACCCAAACGAATCTGACCGCTGGCGCGAACGGGCTCGGCAATTGGTGGTGAATCAGTATGACATGAAGGAATGCCTAAAGAGGCAGGTGCATATATTAAACGAAATGATTTAACAACGTATATTTGGTCCAAGTCATTGCTAGAGTCGATATTGATGTCGCTATTGGAATAATGCGCCATTGTGAATCGATGACCTTGTGCCACACGTCGGAGCTGCACATGAAATTGTCGTCGTGGGTTCCGAAGATGCCATTGGACAGCTCGCTGTCATGCAGATACTGTGACGTGTTCCATTTATTTTGACCGTTCAGAGATAAAGCCCCGTTTCTTCATGCGGGTAGTTTTGAGTTGATGGCAATATGTCCCGGCGTGCCCCGGGACAATTGGGCTGGCGATCTCGGCGGAGGCCTTCCCACCGAGCGTGGAGTGCGGCCTCATTGTGTTGTCGTCGCGCCGCCAGCGGGCAAGTGCAGCCCGGGCATGGGCCATCGAGGTGAGAAGCGTCACCTTGAGGCAGCCGTCCCGCTGCCGGCCGTTGGAGCTCTCGGCGAAGGCGTTCTACGTCGGCTTGCCTGGCGCGATGTAGTGCCACCCGACACGATGCTCTTGTCACCAGCGCAGGATCGCCGATGACGTCAGCTCCGTCCGGGTGTCGCTCATTGACAGGGCCGGCTTGCCCCGCTGGCCGATCAAGTCTGTCAGTTCTTGCGCCATCCGCGCGCCCGACAGCTGCGTGTCCGCCACCAACACGCGGCGTCCAGAGACGCCGGAGAAGCCAGCTTCGGGCCGTTGGTGATGACGCCATATGCCGGCATCCGCATCGTCGGCTCCGGCCGAATGTGGTGGCCAGCCTGGCCACCAACACCACCTCCGGGGTCGACCGAAGCTTCATTGGGGCGGTCTTCTCGGTCGCGGGGCTGACCATCGTCGCGTTCGGCGCCGGTCGTCTGAGCGTGCCACCGCCTGTTGGGTCAAGATGCCTGTCTGGACCCAGGACGGGCTTGTCGGGATGATCGGACCGCGCCGCGTAAGGGGCGATGGACACGCCAGGCGACAGCCAAAGCTATCGAGTTCTCCGACGCCTTGCGGTAATGGGTTGCGGCATGGATCGACGGCAGAAAATTCTCGAGCATATCCGCCCCGGCATGCGGGGTATCGAGATCGGCCCCTTCTTCGCCCCGCTGCTGCCCAAGGCTGATGGCTGGGATGTCCAGGTACTGGATGTCTATGACGCCGACCAATTGCGGGAACGCGCGGCGGCGGACCCTGGCATCGCGCCGGCCGCCATCGCGCGGATCGAGACGGTGGATCTGCTGGGCCCCGCGCATCGGCTGGCGGAACTAGCCGGGGCCGCCGGCCATGCGCCGCACAGCTTCGACTTCGTGCTGTCGTCCCACAATTTCGAGCATCTGCCCGATCCACTGCGCTTCCTGCAGGCGGTGCAGCAGGTGCTGAAGCCGGGTGGCGTGCTTTCCATGGTACTGCCCGACAAGCGCTTCTGCTTCGACATGCTACGGCCGCGCAGCACGCTGGGCGAAGTGCTGGAGGCGTATTTCGAGCGGCGCGAGCAGCCGACGCTGCGCCAACGCTTCGACATGGTGGTGGATTTCGTGACCCTCGCCCCCGCCGCGCCGGAGGGGCCATCGGCAGACGATCCGTTGCGGAGTGGCACGCCGCACGAGATCCTCCAGGAAGCCTTCGGGGGCTGGGTGCGCGCGCTCAAGGCGGCCAGCCGTCCCTATTCGGATGTTCATTGCTGGACCTTCACGCCGACCTCGGCGGAACTGCTCCTGCGCGACCTTCGCTTCCTCGACCTCATCGACCTCGACATCGCGTCCTGCAGCGACACTGAGGGATACGATTTCCTCGTGCATCTACGGAATGCCCCGGATGCGGCGCCGATGACGCGAGCCGACCATTACCGGCTGCGGCGCCAGCTGTTCGCCCGGCTGGCGGCGGAGCAGGATGCCTTCGGCGAGAGCACCGCGGCCGGCGGGCCTTCGGGCAGATTGACGGCACCCGGGTCCCCTGCATCCCTCGCCGGCCACCCGACCCGGCGGGGATGACCGAGAGCGTCCACAT
>JAIXTK010000422.1 GCA_027483995.1 Acetobacteraceae bacterium | reverse complement strand
CGGGGAACAAGGCGGTCATGGCCCAACTCACCCTGGCCACCGCCTCCGCCCGCACCTGGCGCACCCCGCTTCGGGATTGGCACTTCTCCCCCACCGGCGAAACCATCGACGACCTGGCACCCGTACTCCATCCGCGCGCCCTGCGCCGTCTGCGCCGCCAACGCGCCTGGATCGGCTGGATCCTCCGCGGCCGCCCCGGCCGCGGCATGCGCCGTTCCGGCAACCGCGCGCCCGCTCCCCGCCCCCTTTGCGTCGCCCGCGCGCCGCCCGAGGCGGCCGCGCGTCCCCTATCACCATGAATCTGCTTTTCGGCCCCCGCGTTTCGCGGCGACGACTCATGTCTTGAATAATGTGGGTCCAGGGACCTCAGGTCCCTGGCCTTAGCCTTTACCCCACCAGCCGCCGCAACTCCGCCACCGTCGCCGCGCCGGCCCAATCGATCGCCCCTTCCACCCGCCCGCGCTCCCGCCCTTGGCGGTCGATCACGATGGTGGTCGGCAACCCCCGCGCCCCCCAGGCCCGCCCGGCCTCGCCGCGAGGGTCCAGAAGCACCGGCAGCGCCTCGATGCGGTTGGCGGTATAGAAGCGCCGCACCACCTCCGCCCCGCCCCGGTCGCTGGACAGCGGCAGCACCAGGATTCCTTCGCCGGCCACCTTGCGCGCCAGGTCCTGCAGCTCCGGCATCTCGGCCACGCAGGGCACGCACCAGGTGGCCCACAGGTTCACCACCAGGCCTTTTCCGGCGTAATCGCCCAGGGAGCGCAAAGTGCCGTCCGCCTCCTGGAAGGTCGCGGCGGCCGGGATGGCGGGCGGGTCGGTCCGCTTCAGGTCGGCGATGGTGCCGATCTTGATCGGCGGCGTGCCGGGCGCGGCGGAGGGCAGCAGCGTGTGCACCGGCGGCGCTTCGGGTTTGCGCAGGAAGGCCACGGCGGCTACGGTCCCGGCCGCCACCAGCCCGCCACCGGCCAGCAACGCACGGCGGGTTGTGACATTCATGCCAAACGCCCCTTCAAGATGAGTCTGACCCGGTGACCGATACGCCCGACCTGCGCAACGCCCAATCCAATGTCCAGTGGGGTGGCCGCTTCGCCGCCGGCCCCAGCGTGGTGATGCAGGAGATAAATGCCTCCATCAGCTTCGATCGCAAGATGTGGCGGCAAGACATCCAGGGCTCGCTCGCCCATGCCGCCATGCTGGTCAAGATCGGCATCCTCACCCCGAAGGACGAGACCGACATCAAGTCCGGCCTCACCCAGATCGCCGCCGAGATCGAGGCGGGCGCCTTCCCGTTCAGCGAAGCCCTCGAAGACATCCACATGAACATCGAGGCCCGCCTCACCGAGCGCATCGGCGATGCAGGGCGGCGCCTGCACACCGGGCGCAGCCGCAACGACCAGGTCGCCACCGATTTCCGCCTCTGGGTGCGCGATGCGATCGACGGGATCGACGCCCAGCTCGCCGACCTCATGCAGGCCCTGGCCACCCGCGCCGCCGCCCACGCGGCGGACCCGATGCCCGGCTTCACCCATTTGCAAACCGCCCAGCCCGTCACCTTCGGCCACCACATGCTGGCCTATGTCGAAATGCTGTCGCGCGATCGCGGCCGCCTGGCCGATTGCCGCAAGCGCCTCAACGAATGCCCCCTCGGCTCCGCCGCCCTGGCCGGCACCTCCTTCCCGCTCGACCGCGAGATGACCGCGAAGGCCCTGGGCTTCGACCGCCCCACCGCCAATTCGCTGGATGGCGTCTCGGACCGCGACTTCGCCCTGGAATTCCTCTCCGCCGCCGCCATCAGCGCCATGCATCTCTCCCGCTTCGCCGAGGAGATCGTGATCTGGTGCAGCGCCCCCTACCGCTTCATCCGCCTGTCGGACGCCTTCACCACCGGCAGCTCGATCATGCCGCAGAAGCGCAACCCCGATGCCGCCGAGCTGGTCCGCGCCAAAACCGGCCGCATCAACGGCGCCCTGGTCGGCCTGCTCACCGTCATGAAGGGCCTCGCCTTGGCCTATGCCAAGGACATGCAGGAAGACAAGGAACAGGTCTTCGACGCCGCCGAAGCCTGGGCCCTCTGCCTCGCCGCCACCGCCGGCCAAGTGCGCGACATGACGCCGAACACCGACCGCATGCGCGAATTCGCCGGTTCCGGCTTCGCCACCGCCACCGACCTCGCCGACTGGCTTGTCCGCGTGCTGAAGCTCCCCTTCCGCACCGCCCACCACGTCACCGGCCGCCTCGTCGCCACCGCCGAAGCCCGCAACATCGACCTCAGCCAACTCACCCTGGCCGACATGCAAGCCGAGGAACCCGGCATCACCGCCGATATCTTCAACGTCATCACGGTGGACGCCTCCGTCGCCTCGCGCTCCGTCTACGGCGGCACCGCCCCCGCCAACGTGGCCGCCCAGGCAAAGAGGTGGCTGGAGCGGTTGGCGTGAGAGCCTCGCGTCACGATCCCGCAGGGGCTCTGCCCCTGCACCCCGCCAGGGACCAGCGGTCCCTGGACCCGGCGTTTATTGTTCCGCCTTCGGCGGTGAGGGGTCTGACGGCCCAGCCGTCAGACCCCTCACCGCCGAAGGCGGAAAAAGTCACGGGGTCTGGGGCCGCCGGCCCCAGTGGGGTCCAGGGGCAACGCCCCTGGTGGGGTCGAGGGGCAAAGCCCCTCGCCTTCCTGCTTCTCGCCACTCTTGCCCTGGGCGCCTGCGGCCGCAAAGGCCCGCCGGTGCCGCCGGGGCCGCCGGACCAGGTGATTTATCCCAGGAGTTATCCGGCGCGCTGAGCGTCGGCCGGGATCATGGCTTCGGCTGCGGGCTTGGGCTCCAGTTTCACGCGGTAGCACAGGGCGTAGAGGGCGGGCAGGAACACCAGCGTCAGCCCGGTGGCGGCGGCCAGCCCGCCGATCATGGCGATGGCCATCGGCCCCCAGAACACGTTCAGCGACAGCGGGATGAAGGCCAGGATGGCGGCCAGCGCCGTCAGCACCACGGGCCGCGCCCGGCGCACGGTGGATTCCACGATGGCCTCGGCCATGGAGTGTCCGGCGGCGAGGTCCTGCTGCACCTGGTCCACCAGGATGATGGTGTTGCGCATGATCATCCCGGCCAGGGCGATCACGCCGAGCAGGGCGACGAAGCCGAAGGCGGCGTCCGTCATCAGCAGGGCGGCGACGGCGCCGATCAGGCCCAGGGGCGCGGTGGCGAGCACCAGGGCAACGCGGCCGAGATTCTGCAGCTGGATCATCAGCAGCAGGACCATGGTGGCGATCATGATCGGGAAGATCTTGGCGAGCGAGGCATTGGCCTTGGCCGATTCCTCCGCGGCACCGCCCGTTTGGATGGTCACACCCGAAGGGAGCTGGATCGCCTGGATGCGCGGCAGCGCGGCGGCGGTGACATCGGGGGCCTGCAACCCGTCCTGAATGTCGGCGCGGACCGTCAGGAAGGAGGCCCGGTCGCGCCGCCACAGGATCGGTTCCTCGGCGGTGGAGACGATGCGCGCCAGTTGCGAGAGGGGCAGGGGCCCGGCCGGCGTCATCAGCACGAGGTCGGCGAGGCGGTCGAGATCCAGCCGTTCCTCGGGGGCGGCGCGCAGCACCACGTCGATCAGCTTGGTGCCGGCGCGCAGCTGCGTGGCGGTGGTGCCGGAGATCTGGGCTTGCAGGGCCTGGGCGATCTGCGCGGGGGAGAGGCCGAGCGCCTTGATGCGGGCCTGGTCGAGTTCCAGCGTCAGGCCCGGGGCGCGTTCGCCCCAGCCGATCTCGGCACGGCGGGTGCCGGGCGTGGCGCGCAGCGCGGCCAGCACGTCATCGGCCACGGTCCGCACCGCCTGCATGTCGGTGCCGACCACGCGGAACTGCACGGGGAAGCCCACGGGCGGGCCGAGTTCGAGGCGGGAGACGCGCACGCGGGCTTCCGGCACGCCTTCCTCGGCGAAGAAGTCCATCAGCCGGGCGCGGGCGCGTTCGCGGCCTTCCATGCCGCCCCCGGTGGTCAGCACCATGGTGGCGACGGCGTCGTTCGGCAAAGTGGGGTTCACGGTCAGCTGGAAGCGCGGGCCGCCGCCGCCGACATAGGCGGTGAACCAGCGCACGTCGCGCTTCAGCTCGGGGTCCGATTGCAGCTTGGCCTCGATCTTGGCCACCGCGGCGGCGGTGGCGGCGTGGCTGGCGCCCTGGCGGAGCGTGATGTCCAGCAGCAGTTCCGGCCGGGCGGAGGAGGGGAAGAATTGCTGCTTCACCATGCCCATCCCGGCGCCGGAGAGCACCAGCAGCGCCACGGTGCCCAGCACCACGGTGCGGCGCCACCGGATCGTCCACTGCACCACGCGGCGCAGGGTGCGGTAGATGCCGGTTTCGTACATGTCGTGGTGGCTGTGCGTGGCGCCGGGCTTGGGTGAGGGCAGCAGCAGCACGCCGAGGAAGGGCGTGAACACCACCGCCACCACCCAGCTCGCCAGCAGGGCGAGCCCGACCACCCAGAAGATACCGCCGGCATATTCGCCGGTGGTGGAGTTGGCCAGGCCCACGGGCATGAAGCCGGCGGCGGTGACCAGCGTGCCGGAGAGCATGGGGAAGGCGGTGGAACTCCAGGCATGGCTGGCCGCACGCACGCGGTCCCAGCCTTCCTCCAGCTTCACCACCATGGTCTCGATGGCGATGATCGCATCGTCCACCAGCAGGCCGAGCGAGAGGATCAGGGCGCCGAGCGAGATGCGCTGCAGCTCGATCCCCCAGGCCTGCATGATGATGAACACGATGGCGAGCGTGAGCGGCACGGCGAGCGCCACCACCAGCCCGGCGCGGAAGCCCAGCGAGGCGAAGGAGACCAGCAGCACCACGGCCAGGGCAGCGACGAACTTCATCAGGAACTCGCCGACCGCTTCCTCCACCACTTCAGGCTGGTCGGCGATCTGCTGAAGTTCCAGCCCCAGCGGCAGGTCGGCCTGGATGCGGGCGGCTTCGGCCTGCAGCGCCTCGCCGAAGGTGAGCGCATTGGCGCCCTTGCGCATGGACATCGCGATCACGACGCCGCCCTGGCCGTTGTGGCGGACTTCGGACAGCACCGGCTCCTGGTAGCCGGCGCGCACGCTGGCGATCTCGCCCAGGCGCAGGGTGCGGCCCTGGCTGGGAACCGGCACATCGAGCAGCGCGGCCACGCCGGCATCGGCACCGGCGGCGAAGGCCCCGGTGATACGCACCGGCACGCGGCTGCTGGCGGTATCGACGATCCCGGCGGGGGTGAGCAGGTTCTGGCGGGCGAGGGCGGCGGAGATTTCCTCCACCGTCACGCCGAGGGAGGCGAGGCGGGCCTGGTTGAACTCCACGAACAGCGTGCGCGGAATCTCGCCCAGGATGTTCACCTTCTCCGCGCCTGCCACCTTCAGCAGCCGGTCACGGATGCGCTCGGCGGCGCGGACCAGGGTGGCGTTGTCGGCGCCGGTCAGGGCGAAGACGGCGCCGTACACGTCGGTGAACTCGTCGTTGGCGAAGGGGCCCTGCACGCCCTGGGGCAGGTCGGGCTTGAGGTCATCCAGCCGCTTGCGCACCTGGTAGAACAGGGTGGGCACCTGGGCCGGCGGCGTGTCGTCGCGGAAGCTGACCATGGTGGCGACGAAGCCGGGGCGGCTGTAGGTGTCGAGGTGGTCCAGGTAGGGCGTGTCCTGCAGCTTGCGCTCGATGCGTTCGGCCAGGAGAAGCTGGGTTTCCGTGGCGGTGGCGCCGGGCCACACGGCAGTGACCACCATCAGCTTCAGCGTGAAGGACGGATCCTCGCCGCGGCCGAGGCGCTGGTAGGCGAACAGCCCGGCGATGAAGAGCAGCGCGATCAGGAAGCCGGTGAGGCTGCG
>JAIXTK010000482.1 GCA_027483995.1 Acetobacteraceae bacterium | reverse complement strand
CACCAGCCGGCCGTGGACCATCTGCACGGTATCGCCGGGCAGGCCGATCACCCGCTTCACATAGGCAGCCCCACCGGGCGTGAGCGTGAACACCGCCACCTCGCCGCGGCGCAGCGGGTTGGCCTCGTACCAGCCCTCCTGCACCACGAAGCGGTCGCCCACCAGCAGGCTGGGGATCATGGAGCCGCTGGGGGCGTAGAAGCTGCGCCAGGCCAGGGGCTCGCCCGGCACCAGCGCCAAGCCGGCGCCCAGGGCAATCGTGCCGGCCGCCACGCCGAGCCGCCCGCGCCAGCCGCCCGGCTCGGCGGTACGGGCCCGGCGCCAGGAATCGATGGCCGCGAACAGCGCCAGGGCCAGCATCAGCACCAGCCAGGCCGCGGCAAGCAGCAGCAGCGGAACCGTTACCCGCGCCGCGGACTGCACCGCGAGGTAGCCGAGCTGCCCCGCCAACGCCAGCCCAGCCAGCAGCCAGGCGCGGCGATGGTCCCGCGCCAGCGCATGCCCGAGCCCGGGCAGCAGCAGCGAGACGAGCGCGAGCAGCCCGGCCGGAAGCCGCCTCACCCCAGCGCCCGGGCCAGCACCTGCACGGAATGCAGCGCGCGCCGCCCACCCAGCGACTCGATCTGGTGCCGGCAGGAGGTGCCGTCGGCCACGATCAGGTCTTCCTGCGCCGCCGCGCGCACCGCCGGCAGCAGCCCGGCCTCGGCCATGGCGCGGGAGGCATCCTGCGTTTCCGCCTGGTAGCCGAAGGCGCCGGCCATGCCGCAGCAGCTTGAGGCGATGGGTTTCACCGTGAGGCCGGGCACCGCGCGCAGGGCGGCGAGGCCGGGCAGGAAGGCGCCGAAGCTTTTCGCGTGGCAGTGGCCATGCACATGCGCGGTGGCCGCCAGCGCCTGCAACGGCAGCTTGTCGGCGTGCTTGGCCAGGAACTCACCCAGCAGCACCGCGCGCTTGCCCAGGCTTTCCGCCTCCGCCCCCGGCAGCAGGGAGGCGAACTCGTCGCGCAGCGTCATCAGGCAGGAAGGCTCCAGCCCGATCACCGGGCGGTCGCCGGCCAGCGCTTCCAGCGTGCGGCGGGCTTCCTCGCGCGCGCGGTCCACCAGCCCCGCCGAGAGATAGGTTCGCCCGCAGCACAGGTTGCGCCCGTCCCAGCCGGCGGCGATCTCCACGCGCAGGCCCATGGCGCGCAGCACCTTCACCGCGGCACGCAGGATCTCCGGCTCGAAATGGCGGTTGAACGTGTCGGCCAGCAGCAGCACGTCCCCGTTGGTGTCGGCCTCATCGTCGCGGAACGGATTGCCGGTGAATTCCGGCAGGTCGCGGCTGGCAGCGAAGCCGATCCTCTCCGACAGCGCGCGCAGCGCCGGCACCTTGTTGCGCAGATTGGCGAGCGCCGGAAACCGGCTGGCCCAGGGTGCCAGGCGGGGCAGGGCGGCCACCAGCCGGTCGCGCAGCTTCACGCCGTGGCGGTCGGCGCGGGCGGCCTGCACCTCGATCTTCATCTTCGCCATGTCCACCCCGGTGGGGCATTCGCGGCGGCACGCCTTGCAGGAGACGCAGAGGGACAGTGCCTCGGCCACCGCCTCGCCCGCCATCGCATCGCGGCCGAGCTGGCCGGTGAGGGCCAGGCGCAGCGTGTTGGCGCGCCCGCGCGTCACGTCGCGCTCGTCGCGCGTGGCCCGGTAGCTCGGGCACATCACCCCGGCATCGAAGCTGCGGCAGGTGCCGTTGTTGTTGCACATCTCCACCGCCCCCAGCATCCCGCCGAGCGGGCCGGGCCAGGCGGACCAGTCCAGCTTGGGCGTGAAGCCCGGCGCCGCGCCGTAGCCCGGGGGGTAGCGCAGCAGCGAGCGGTCATCCATGCGCGGCGGATCGACGATGCGGTTGGGGTTCAGCAGCCCCGCGGGATCGAACGCAGCCTTCACCCGGCCGAACGCGCCCACGATGCGTTCGCCGAACATCGGCGTGTGGAACTCGCTGCGCACGATGCCGTCGCCATGCTCGCCGGAATGCGAGCCCTTGTATTCCCGCACCAACGCGAAGCATTCCTCGGCGATGGCCCGCATGCGGGTCACGTCCGCGCCGTCCTTCATGTTCAGCACCGGGCGCACATGCAGGCAGCCGACGGAGGCATGGGCGTACCAGGTGCCCTTGGTGCCGTGCTTCTCGAACACGTCGTTGAGGCGCTCCGTGTAGTCGGCGAGGTCGGCCAGCGGCACGGCGCAATCCTCGATGAACGAGACCGGTTTTCCGTCCCCCTTCATCGACATCATGATGTTCAGCCCGGCTTCGCGCACCGAGGCAATCTCGGCCTGGAACGCGCCGTCGGTGGCGCGCACCACCATGCCGGGATAGCCGAGATCGGCCATCATCGTGTCGAGGTCTGCGAGCTTGGCCAACAAGGAAGAATCCTCGTGGCCGTGGAATTCCACCAACAGAATCGAATCCGGCTCGCCGATCAGCATCCGGTCGATCGTGGATCGGTAGATCGGGATGGCGCGGCCGAGATCGATCATGGTGCGATCGACCAGCTCCACCGCCTCCGGGTCCAGCGTCACCAAATGCTGGCTGGCCGCCATGGCGGCGCGGAAGCTGGGGAACTGGCAGATGCCCAGCATCTTGCGCGGCTTGATCGGATGGAGAATGAGTTCCAGCGCCGCGGAGAAGGCCAGCGTGCCCTCGCTGCCCACCAGCAGGCGGGCCAGGTTCTCCCGCCCCTCGGCGCGCGCGCGGGGCGTCAGCGTCTCGATGTTGTAGCCGCCGACGCGGCGCAATTCGGTGGGGAAGCGCGCGGCGATCTCATCGGCTTCGGCGGCACCCAGCGCACGAAGGTCCTGGATCAGGGCCGCGACGCGGGCCGGCATGTCCGCGCCGAGATTGTCCGGCAGGGCGCCGAAGCGGTGGCCGGTGCCGTCGGCCAGGATGGCGTCGATGGCGCTCACGTTGTCGGCCATCAGCCCGTAGCGGATGGACTTGCTGCCGCAGGAATTGTTGCCCGCCATGCCGCCGATGGTGCAGCGCGCATGGGTGGAGGGATCGACCGGGAAGAACAGCCCATGCTGCTTCACCGCCGCGTTCACATGGCCCAGCACGATGCCGGGCTGCACCAAAGCGCGCCGGGCGGCGGGATCGACCTCCAGCACGCGGTTGAGGTGCTTGGAGCAATCGATCACCAGCGCCTGGTTCACCGTCTGGCCGCACTGGCTGGTGCCGCCGCCACGGGGCAGCACGGGGATGCCGGCCTCGCGGCAGATCGCCATGGCTGCGGCCACGTCCTCGATGCGCTTCGGCACCAGCACGCCCACGGGCATCATCTGGTAGATCGAGGCATCCGTGGCGTAGCGCCCGCGATCCCCCTGTGAAAACAGCACCTCGCCTTCGGTTTCGCGGCGGAGGCGGTCGGCAATGGAGGACGTGGCAAACGGTGCGTTCATGGGTGAGGATAGGCCCCCGATGGCGCAGTTTGGCAAGGCGCGATGCACAAACGAAAAGCCCCGGCGACCTGGATCGCCGGGGCCATGCGCCTATCGCGTGGCGGCTTGATCAGGCCGCCTTCGTGTTCCTGCGACGGCGGGCAGCGGCAAGCCCCGCCAAGGCGACCCCGATCATCATCATCGAAGCGGGTTCCGGCGTGGCAGTCGTCTCGGTCTGCACGAAGGAAATCAGATTGCGCAGCAGGGTCTGGGAATCGGCTTCGGCGGTGGTCTGCATGAAGTTGACGTCGAAGATCGCCGTGAGTGCCCCTGCCGGTGCGTTGACCAGGTCGCCGGCCCCCCAGGCGACGCCCGTGCCACCGATGGATCCGTCCGTCGTGATGAACTGCCCCGCTGCTCCCGGCGAAGAGACGCCGCCACTGGCCGAGTAGTCGACAAAGCCGTCCGCGATAGAGTTGGGTCCGGTGAACGGCGCGATCACCTGCTGATGGTCGTTCGGAGAGACGAATGACAGCGTCTCACCGGTGGCGTCTGCAATCAATTGCAGTACCGAGTTGTTGCGCGCGGTGAAGAAGCTATTTTCACCCATCACGAAGATGCCGCCACCGCCCTGCATGAAGGAGAGGTACTGCGACAGAACCCCGGACGTGAGCGGAGAGGAATTGCTGAAACGGATATCCCAGACCTGGCTATAGCCCGCGAGGCTGCCCGGTACGTTGTCCACCACGGTGATCGTATTGCCGGCGGCAACCTGGAAATTGCTCAGCTGCGTGGTGATCGAGGCGGTCGTGCCAGGCTCGGAGGTCGCTGCCGATCCGTTGACGATCAGGATGTCGCCCGCGAACGCTTCGGGAATCGTCATCATGGAAATGGCGGCTGTCGCCAGCAAAAGCTTCTTCACTGAGTGTCTCCCATTGCCCGGCGCCAGCGGGCTCTCGTGATCAAAAGTAGTCCGATCGCGGTGCAGCAAGATCCATGCCATTTAAGAATCTCAATGGGTTATTGTCTTTCGGTATGCGATCGGAGTTGATCTGTAAAAATCTCCGACAGGGCGTTTGAAGGAAAGCGGCGGGAATCAACGGACCGGCTTCGGATCGGCGGAAAAACTGTAAAATTCTCTTACAGTGCCATGCGGTCTGCCGCTTGCCGCAACGTAGGCGTCCGTCGCACATTCCGTTACATGTTCGGCGAAGCAGTGTAGAGTATCGCATGTCCATCGACCCGCTCCTGAATGCCCCGCTCGCCGTGCAGCTGCACGCGCTGGCCGCCGCCAGTGCCTTCGTGCTGGGGATCGTGCAGTTCGCCTCACCCAAGGGCACGCGCCCGCACCGCATGCTGGGCTGGATCTGGTCGGGGCTGATGCTGGGGGTGGCGCTCTCCAGCTTCCTCATCACCGGGGTATCCGGGCCTGGCCGCTTTTCCTGGATCCACCTGCTGTCGGTGTTCACGCTGGTGATGCTGCCGGTGGCGATCTGGGGGGCGCGGACGGGGCGGATCGCCACGCATGAGCGGGTGATGAAGGGGCTGTTCCTGGGCGGGCTGGTGATTGCCGGTGCCTTCACCTTCGTGCCGCCGCGAATCCTCGGGCGGATGGTGTTCGGCGGCTGATCTGGCCAATCGGCGCCTCGGCAGGGCATGGTGGCGGCAACGAGGAGCACCACGATGGCCTACTACCAGACCAAGCCCGCCGCCGGCCGCCACTTCCTGCAGATCCCCGGCCCCACCAACGTGCCGGATCGCGTGTTGCGCGCCATGGACAACCCGACCATGGACCATCGCGGCCCCGATTTCGGCAAGCTCGGCGCGCAGGTGCTGTCCCGGCTGAAGCAGGTGTTCCAGACCGAGGGCCATGTGGTGATCTACCCGGCCAGCGGCACCGGCGCGTGGGAGGCGGCGTTGGCCAACACGCTCTCCCCCGGCGACACCGTGCTGATGTGCCGCACCGGCTGGTTCGCGCATCTGTGGCAGGAGATGGCCACCCGCCTGGGCCTGGTGCCGGAATTCATCGAGACCGACTGGCGCCGCGGTGCCGATGTGCCCGCCATTGCCGAGGCGCTGGCCAAGGACACGCAGCATCGCATCAAGGCGGTGTGCGTGGTGCACAACGAAACCTCCACCGGCTGCACCAGCCGGATCGACGAGGTGCGCGCGGCGATCGATGCCGCCAAGCACCCGGCGCTGCTGATGGTGGACACCATCTCCTCGCTGGCCAGCATCGACTACAAGCACGATGCCTGGGGCGTGGATGTGACCATCGCCGGCAGCCAGAAGGGGCTGATGCTGCCGCCAGGGCTCAGCTTCAACGCCGTCAGCGCCAAGGCACTGGCTGCCGCCGAGACGGCGAAGCTGCCGCGCAGCTACTGGGATTGGCGGCCGATGCTGGCGGCCAATGCCACCGGCTATTTCCCGTTCACCCCGGCCACCAACCTGCTCTATGGCCTCGATGCCGCCTGCGGGATGTTGCTGGAGGAAGGGCTGGCCAATGTCTTCGCGCGCCACGACCGCCATGCCGAGGCCACGCGCCGCGCGGTGCGGGCCTGGGGGCTGGAGATCCAGTGCGCCGAGCCACGGCACTATTCCAGCGCGCTGACCGCGGTGCGGGTGCCCGAGGGGCATAGTGCCAACGCGCTGCGGGCGACGATCCTGGAGCGGTTCAACATGTCGCTCGGCAACGGGCTTGGCCAGTTGAACGACCGGGTGTTCCGCATCGGCCATCTCGGCGATTTCGGCGATTTGCCACTGGTCGGCACGCTCGGCGGGGTGGAGATGGGGCTGCGCGCTGCCGGCATTCCGCACAAGGAGGGCGGGGTGCAGGCGGCGCTGGCCTATCTCACGGGGAACTAGCCCCGCCGCCTAGGGGGCTGCTGCCTCGAACAGCAAGACGCGGGCGGGCAGGTCGATCCAGGGGCCCTTGGCCAGGGGGGTGATGGCCTGGGCGATGGCGGTGGCGGCCTGGGTGCGCAGCGCTTCCGGGTGGTCGCGCAGCAGGCGGCCGGTCTGGCCCATGTTGGAGAGGCCGGTGGCGGTGCGGGCGATGTCGTCGGCGGGGAAGCGCATGTTGAAATCGAAGGGGCGGACGCGGGCGGTGGGGTAGCCGGCATCGTGCAGCAGGCGGAGCACGCGGGCGGGGTTGCCGAAGGCGAACTGGCCGGGCTCGTTGGGGTCGGAGGCCGGGAGCGGCGGCGCGGGCGGGGGCAGGACGGACAGCGCGGCCTGGTAGGGGATGTCCATCCAGGGGTTCTCGGCCAGAGGCGCCCAGGCGGCGAAGGCGAAGCGGCCGGCGGGCTTGAGCGAGCGGCGCAGATTGGCGAAGGCGGCGACGGGGTCGCCGAAGAACATCACGCCGAAGCGGGAGAAGAGCAGGTCGGCGGGTTCGCCGGGCAGGGCCCAGGTGAGGGCGTCCGCCAGGGTGAGGGTGACGTTCGGGGTTTCGGCGAGGCGGGCGCGGGCGGCTTCGAGGATGACGGCGGAGACATCGAGGCCGGTGACGTGGCCGGTGGGGGCGACGGCCTGGGCCAGGGCGAGGGTGGTGCCGCCGGCGCCGCAACCGACATCGAGCACGCGCATGCCGGGGGCGGGGGCGGCCCAATCCATGAGGGCGGCGAGCACGGGGGCGAGGCCGCGTTCGGTGCGGGCCTCGCTGGCGGCCCATTGCGCGCCGGTGGGACCGTTCCAGGCCTCGACCTGGCGGGCATGGCGCTCGGTGGCTTGGTCGGTCATCCGCAATTCCAGTGCATTTTGGCGTTGTATTGATGTTGGAACATCGAGCTTGCGGGTCAGACTAGCATCGGGGCGCGATTTTTTCGCGAGGGGGTGGGTGGGGCGCGGCGGGAGGGGGCGAGCTGCGGCGCGTGCAGGGATTCCGACCGCATGTGTGGATGCGGCACGGGCGTGCGGGCGCGCGGCGGCGTGGGGTCTGCCGGGGGTGTGGAAGGAGGGGCTGTGCGCGGCGCGGCCGGGTGGAGGCTGCGCGGCGGCGCGGCCTGGCGCGCGCGGGCGCGTCGGGCGCGGGGTGCCCATGCGTCGCGGGCGGATTCCTGCTCGGCATGGCCCGGCCAGGGCCACCAGGCGAAGAGGTCGCGCCAGGAACGGGCGGGAGTGGCGGGTTCGTTGGGGGCGAGAGGCGTGGTGGGGGCGGCAGACGGCGCCGGACGGGGGGCGGCCGGCATGGGGTGGAGGAGGCCGGCGTTGTGGAGAGCCACGAGGGCATCGAACCGCGCGGCGAGGCGGCGCAGCAAAGCGGCGAGGGCGAGGAACAGGGGCGCCAGCAAACGGTCGGAGTCCGCCCGTGCGACCAGACCATCGGTCAGGCCGGCCATCGCCTGGCCGAGCAGGGGAACGGGGGGGTGAATTGACATGTGAGTTATATATTCTGTCTGCACCGGCGGTGCAACAGGGGCTGCGAAAAAATTCTTGGCGGGCTGGTGTCGTGCGACTCAGCGCGGCCGCAGCGCGTCCACCGGGCCGGTGATGGTGACCACCACGGGGACGCCGCCGATCTCGGGCGGGATATGGGCGGCCACGCCGGCATCGACGACGCCGACCAGCAGGGCCTGCTGGCCCGGGGGGCCGAAGCCGATGCCGACGGAGATGACGCCGGGGATGGCGAGCAGCCGAGCCTCCTCCTGGGCCAGGAGCTGGGCGGCCTGGCCGTGCGGCGTGGCTTCGGCCGGCCGGAACTCCACGGGGCCCGACCCGGAGAAATCCGGCCCGGCGTGATCGATGTCGCTCATCGTTCCGGTCCTTTCCAGGATGTGCCGAGATAGGCGGCCGGCTGCCCCACGGCAAGGGCAGCCGGCGCCGGGGTTATGGCAGCAGGCGGATATTGAGGGCCGAGAGCACCGTGCCGATCGGGTTGGCGAAGGTGGTGCCGCCGCCACCGGCGAAGAGCAGCCCGACCGGGCGCATGCCCGCCGCCCAGTTCCAGATCAGCGAACCGGAATCGCCGCCGGCGGAGAACGGGTTGGCGTTGACCGACTGGATCGCGATCTGGTTGCGGAACAGTGCCACGCGGCCGCCGCCGTAGTTGACGTTGACCGACACGCCGATCTGGGTGACGCGGCCCTGGGTGAGGCCGGTGGTGCGCCCGCTCTTGCCCACGGTCATGCCCAGCGAGGCCGCCAGCGGGGCGGTGCCGGTACGGTAGTAGGCGGGGCTGCCGCCGGACAGGTAGTACTGCTCGCCGCGGATGCGTTCGTGCCAGGCCCAGCCGAAGGCGCAATCGACCAGGTTGGCGGCGCCGCCGAAGCTGATCGGAACCCAGCGCGCCAGCACCGCGATCTGGTCGGCCGGGTGGTGGCCGCCATCGGCGGGGCCGGGCTGGACGATGCTGTCGCCCACGGCGGCGGCGTTGGAGTTGGCCAGCACATGGTTGTTGCTGAGGATCAGGTGGCGGTTGGTCCAGGGCGCGGTGAGCCCGATGACGCGGCTGCCGAGGGTGCCGGCCGTGACCTTGGTATGGGCCACGGAAACGCCGCCGGGGGCCGGGCGGTGGCGCGCGCGGTGGGAGAAGGCATCCACCACGCCCACGGGAACCTGTTGCACCGGCACGCTGGCAAGGGCGCGGGTGCCGGCGCTCTGGGCCAGCTGGGCCAGCAGGTCCTGGTGCGGCAGGGCGTTCTCGGTGAACAGGGTGAGCACCGGCTCGCCGGGGCCGCCGGGGCCAAAGCCGAGGCTGGTGGGGTCTGGCAGGCCAATGCCGACGCCGATGATGCCCTGGTTGGAGGGCCCTTCGGCACGTGCCGACGCCAAGCCGGAGACGCCGAGCAGCGTGGCCTCCACCGCATCGCGCAGGGCGAGCAGGTCATCGGAGACGCCGGCTTCGGCGAAGACGGATTGCAGTTCGGCCTCCTGGCCGAGTGCCTCCAGGCCGGAGCTGCTGGCGTCTGGGTTCTCCAGGCTGGAGGCGCTGGGTGCGGGCGAGCCGCCGGTTGGGCCGGATCCGCCCCCATTGCCTGCGCCGGGATTGTCGATGCCGGAACCGGCGCGAGTCTTGTCGCTCATGATGATTCCCCTCTGCCGCATCGTGCGGCATGGGAACGAAGCGCTTGTTGGTGGACTGCATCAAGCGCAATTCAAATAATAAAAATCAAAAAAACTTGATATATACAGTAATATTCAACCATTTTGAGCAAAGAATGTAAGTTTATTTTTGTGTGTTGCAATCAATGGCTGGGGTGGCGCTGCGTGCCGGGCGGGTTGAGGCGGGGCCGTTGACGAAGCAGTTTGAACGCACAAGACGCGTTTCTGAGGCATAGCTTACGCGAGCAACGCAGCTCGTCCAGGATGAGCACGCAAATCCCTGTGGGGAGGCCAAAACTCTCCACCTCGAACGCAACGCAGAAGGGAAGGCCGTAGGAGTGCCTGCAGCCTGACAGATGGCAGCAAGCGGGCAAGCACTCCGGGTTTTGGCTATTTCACGGCTTCGTTGAACATCATGCGCAAGACCCCGTCGGCGGCGCAGTTGGTTGCGTCGGCACGGATTTCTGCCTCTGCCGCCGCGCGCATCGTGGCCTTTTCGGCTGCCGTGATGCGCAGTGCCTGTTCCTGTGCGGCGATTGTCGCGTCAAGCTTTGCGGCGTTGGGCGCATCCTTCCAACCACACACAGCCGGAGCCATCTGCATTTGGTAAAAAGCACCCATCATTTCACGCTGCGCGAAAGCATCAGAGTGGATGGCGAGGCCGCCAATGACGGTAGCGAAAGCAAGTAGGGCTGTTTTCACGCTGCTTTTCTCGATCCAGGTTTCAGAAGATCAGGATATCCGACATGGACGGCTATCCGGCATGGTCAACAGCCACTATTTTGCGGCACGACCGCAAAAGAGTGGCTTCTATATCAGTCGAAAGAAGCAGATGTGGTATCCGTGCTCTTGTTGTATTTGATAGTAATTTTCTCTACCACGCACAGATCGATATTCTGCCAAACGGCGCTGGAGCTATCTACAGTGTAGACGACCTTAAGGTCCCATTTGCAGGTTTTGGTCGCGCGATTGAACTTGATGTCAACCGTGGCTCCATCGGCAAGAGTGCCGCTTCCAAGAATGTCATTCTGCCAGTCGGCCGCAGTTGCTGGCGAGACATAAACTTCCTTCAATTCATAGCCTGTGCTGTTGGACAGACTAAAGTCCTGCTTGGCCTCCTGTGCCAGCGCTGGCGCCACCAAGGCAACCGCAAAGCATGCGGCAAGAAGAGTCGTTTTCATGTTGCAGTTCCCGATCCAGGATATTTTTCAGGTGCCACCCGTAGAAACACCACGCTATGTAGATTGAAGTTTCAGATCGCGGGTTGCAAGTTTTAAATCGTAATGCAATTCAAAAATGATAATTTTGTATTTGTTGTAAACAGTAAATTAATTTATGATTTTCGTATATTGTTAATATATTATTCCATGCATGCGGCACCGCGTGCGACCTCCTGGCCGTGGCAGGCACTCCGTAGCGGCGGTTTCGGGACCTTTGCCGGCACGAAGCGGCTTGGGAAGCTTTGGCGTTCCTGGCTCACAGCGGAGAGAGGGCTGTGGCGTAGGGGAACGCATCGCGAAGCGGCCCAAGGATGGGACGGCACGTCGGGCATCAGAGGCTTGTCGCTTCTGGCGGCGACGCCATCCAGAAGAGACCGCCCAGGGCTAAGCGTCCCGCCAGCCACGCTGACAAGCGGTGTTCCTGAGACACCAACCGAGATCCTACGGCCGGCTCTCGAATGGAGGACCGGGCGCAAGGTCGCAAAGTCTTTTTGCTTCTTTTTCTTCAGAAAAAGAAGGACTT
>JAIXTK010000151.1 GCA_027483995.1 Acetobacteraceae bacterium | reverse complement strand
GGTGGAGAGGCCGACGGCATCGAAGATCTGCGCGCCGCAATAGGACTGGTAGGTGGAGATGCCCATCTTGGACATCACCTTGAGGATGCCCTTGCCGATGGCCTTGATGAAGTTCTTGCGGACTTCGTAGGCCGAGAGCGGCATGCCTTCGGTGACGCGCAGTGCCTCCAGCGTGTCGAAGGCGAGCCAGGGGTTGATCGCCTCGGCGCCGTAGCCGGCCAGCACGCAGAAATGGTGCACCTCGCGCGCCTCGCCGGTTTCGACGACGAGGCCGGTGCCGGTGCGCAGGCCCTGGCGGATCAGGTGGTGGTGGACCGACGCGGTGGCGAGCAGGGCGGGCACGGCGATGCGCTCGGCGGAGACGGCGCGGTCGGACAGGATCAGGATGTTGCGGCCGGCGAGCACGGCTTCCGTCGCTTCGCGGCAGATGCGTTCCACGGCCTTTTCCAGCCCGCCGGCGCCTTCGCTGGCGGGCCAGGTGGTGTCGATGGTGGCGGCGCGGAAGGCACCGCCGATCTCGCCGGAGATGTGGCGGATCTTGGCGAGTTCGGCGTTGGTGAGGATCGGCTGGCTGACTTCCAGGCGGTAATGCGTGCCGGCGTGATGGCCGAGCAGGTTCGGGCGCGGGCCGATCATGCTGACCAGCGACATCACCAGCTCTTCGCGGGTGCTGTCGATGGGCGGGTTCGTCACCTGGGCGAAGTTCTGCTTGAAGTAGTTGTAGAGCAGCTTCGGCTTGCGGGAGAACACGGCGATGGGGGTATCGGTGCCCATGGAGCCGATCGGGTCATCGCCTTCGCGGGCCATCGGCTCCAGGAAGAACTGCATGTCTTCCTGGGTGTAGCCGAAGGCCTGCAGGCGGTTGAGCGCGCTGGCGTTGTCCTTGCTGTGGCCGTTGGGCTCATCGGCTTCCGGCAGGTCTTCCAGCTTCACCTGGGTGGCCTTGAGCCACTCCTCGTAGGGGTGCTGGTTGGCGAGAGTTTGCTTGATTTCGGCATCGTCGATGATGCGGCCCTGTTCCAGGTCGATCAGCAGCATCTTGCCGGGCTGCAGGCGCCATTTGCGCAGGATGCGCTCTTCGGCCACCGGCAGCACGCCGGTTTCGCTGGAGAGGATGACGAGGTCGTCGTCTGTCACCAGGTAGCGGGCGGGGCGCAGGCCGTTGCGGTCGAGCGTGGCGCCGATCTGGCGGCCGTCGGTGAAGGCGATGGCGGCGGGGCCGTCCCACGGCTCCATCAGGGCGGCGTAGTATTCGTAGAAGGCGCGGCGCTGGGGATCCATCAGCTTGTTGCCGGCCCAGGCCTCGGGGATCAGCATCATCATGGCATGAGCGAGCGAGTAGCCGCCGGCGATGAGGATTTCGAGCGCGTTGTCCAGGCACGCCGTGTCGCTTTGGCCGTGCGGGATCAGCGGCCACATCTTGTCCAGGTCGGCGCCCAGGAGCGGCGAGGACATGGAGTGGCGGCGGGCGAACATCCAGTTGACGTTGCCGCGGACGGTGTTGATCTCGCCGTTATGGGCGATGAAGCGGTAGGGGTGGGCGAGGCGCCAGGAGGGGAAGGTGTTGGTGGAGAAGCGCTGGTGGACGAGGGCGAGCGCGCTCTCGCAGAGCGGGTTGCGCAGGTCGTCGTAGAAGCTCTGCACCTGGGGGGCGAGCAGCAGGCCCTTGTAGACCACGGTGCGGGTGCTGAAGCTGGGCATGTAGAATTCGGCCAGGCCCGGCTGGCGATTCTTTTCCGACAGGTCACGGACGTTGTTCAGCACCTGCTTGCGGATGGCCAGGATCTTGCGCTCGAAGGCGTCCTGGTCGCGCATGGTGGCGCTGCAGGCAACGATGGCCTGGCGGATGACCGGCATGGTCTCGATGACGCGTTCGCCGAGGCCGGAGGTGTCGGTCGGCACGTCGCGCCAGCCCAGCAGTGACTGGCCTTCGGCCTTGACGATCTGGGCGAGCAGGGCTTCGCCGGTGGCGCGGCTTTCCTTGTCGCGCGGCAGGAAGCACATGGCCACCGCGTAGCGGCCGGCCGGGGGCAGGACGATGTCGTTCGCCTTGGCCCAGTGGCGCAGCAGGCCATCGGGGATCTGGATGAGGCAGCCGGCGCCGTCGCCCACCAGCGGGTCGGCCCCCACGGCGCCGCGGTGATCCAGGTTCACCAGGATCTGCAGCCCGCGTTTGATGATGTCGTGCGATTTGACGCCCTTGATGTTCGCGACAAAGCCCACGCCGCACGCATCGTGCTCGTTGGCGGGATCGTACAGGCCCTGCGGGGCCGGAAGCCCGGCCCACTCGGTTGCGTTCATCGCAGTCGCTCCCCGGTCCGCCCGGTGGGCGGATGGCTCTTGTTCATCTCGCGCGGCTGGCCGGTGGCACGCAGCGCGAAGGTGTTGCCAAATCATGCAATGGCGCGGCGTGCAAGAGGCAATTGCCCGCCCGGCGCCGTGGATGCCTAGAACCCAGGCATGCCGCGTGCGGCCTCGGCCAGGAAATCCTGGGCGTAGGCGGCGTGGGAGCGGGGGACCTCCAGCCGCCATTCCGCGGCGGCGCGGCGCCAGAGCGTGATGCCGATGCGGCCCAGCACGGTGCGGGTGGCCATGCCGATGGGGAAGGCGGCCTGGTGCAGGTCCAGCGGGCAGCCGGAAGAGAGCGCCCGGGCGACGCCGGGGCCGTGCAGCGCCAGGGCGGCGAAGCCGTCGGATATGTCGACCAGGCTGTGCGGCAGGCCGGCCAGGGCGGCGGCCAGGGGGGGATCGTCGCCGTCTGGGCCGAGCAGGAGCCATTCGCCGGGGCCCAGCCAGAGAGCGGCGCGGGGGCCGGCTTCCACCGCGCGGCATGGCTGGTGCGGGAGGGCGAGGCCGAAGGCAGCGCCGGCACGGTCGGCCACCGTGGCGTCGCCCCACAGCACCATGCGCCGCGCGGGCGGCAGCACCATGATTTCAACCATGCAGGCGCGCTCCCTCGGGGTCGAGGAAGACCGGGGGCGCCACTGTCACCGCGATGCCACCGCGCGGGCCGGCGACGAACAGGCGCTGGCCGAGCCGGGTGCGGCCGCCGGCCAGGAGGGCCAGGGCGATGGAGCGGCCCAGGGCCGGGCTGTGATAGGCGGAGGTGACGTGGCCGAGGGCCGGGGTGCCCGGTGGCGGGCTGGCTTCGGCGACCAGTTGCGCGCCTTCCTCCAGCACGATGGCCGGGTTCTCTGTGAGCAGCCCGACCAGTTGGCGGCGATCTGGGAGCAGCATGTCGGGGCGGGTGAGGGAGCGCTTGCCGACGAAATCGGGCTTGGCGCGGCCCTCCGGCAGGCCGAGATCGCCGGGGGTGACGGTGCCGTCGGTTTCCTGGCCGATGATGATGTAGCCCTTCTCCGCCCGCATCACGTGCATCGCCTCCGTGCCGTAGAGCGTGCCGCCGATTGCGGCGAGGCGTGCGCGCAGTGCATCCCAGAGCGGCGGGGCGTGGCGGGCCGGGACGTTCACTTCGAAGCCCAGCTCGCCGGTGAAGCTGACGCGCATCAGGCGGGCGGAGATGCCGGCGATGGCGAGATCGCGCACCGCCATGTGCGGCAGGGCGGAGATGTCGGTGTCGCAGAGCGGGGCGAGGATGTCGCGCGCCTTTGGGCCCTGCAGCGCGATGACGGCCCAGTGCTCCGTGGTGGAGGTGAGCCAGACGCGCAGATCGGGCCATTCGGTTTGGCGGTAGTCTTCCATGTGGTGCAGCACGCGGGCCGCGCCGCCGGTGGTGGTGGTGACGTGGAAGCGATCGGGCGCCAGGCGGGCGACGATGCCGTCATCCATCACGAAGCCGGCTTCGCTGAGCATGACGGCGTAGCGGCAGGTTCCCGGTTTCAGGCCGATGAGCGCGTTGACGTAGAGGCGGTTGAGGAATTCCGCGGCATCGGGGCCCATCACCTCGATCTTGCCGAGGGTGGAGGCATCGAACAGGCCCGCGGCGGCGCGGGTGGCGGCGACCTCTCGGGCGACGGCTTCGTGCATGGTTTCGCCCTTGCGGGGGAAGTAGCGGGCGCGTTTCCAGGGACCGACATCCTCGAACACCGCGGCTTCGGCCACGGCTTTGTCGTGGAGCGGGGTGGTGCGGACGGGGTCGAACAGGTCGCCGCGGGCGGGGCCGGCGAGGGTGCCGAAGGTGACGGGGGTGTAGGGGGGGCGGAAGGTGGTGGTCCCTGCCTGGGCCGGTTCGATCCCGCTTGCGGCGGCGGTGAGGGCGAAGAGCGCCATGTTGCCGGTTTTGCCCTGGTCTGTGCCCAGGCCGCCGGCGGTGTAGCGCTTGACGTGCTCCACGCTGCGGAAGCCCTCGCCGACGGCCATGCGGATGTCTTGCGCGGTGACGTCGTTTTGCAGGTCGACGAAGACTTTTCCGGTTTCGGCGCCTTGGAGCGTGCCGGGGGCGGGGGTGATCGGGAGTTCGGCTTCCACGGGCGGGGGGGCGGCGGCGAAGAGGGCCGCGCCTTGGGCGAGGGCTTCGGCGAGGGTGGCGGCGCCAGCGCAGGCGCCGATGCTGGCGACGCCTTCGATGGAGTCGGGCAGGAAGGCGCCCCAGCTGTCGTTCCAATGCATCGGGGCGCGGGCGTGGGCGGCGAGGTGGGCGGTGGGGGTGTGGCCGTTGCTGACCAGCAGGGCGTCGCAATCAAACCAGCGGGTGCGGCCATCGGCGCGGCCGAGCAGGACGGAATCGAGGCGCAGGCGGCGCAGGTGGGTGCCGAGCACGCGCCCGCCGGGCAGGATGGGGATGCCGGCCTTGCGGACGGCCTCTGGCAGCGGGCCCTCGGCGCTGGGGCGGAGATCCAGCACCACCTTCACCTCCACGCCCGCGGCGGCGAGGTCGAGCGCTGTGAGGTAGGCGCTGTCGCAGGCGGTGGCGATCACCACATGGTTGCCGACCTTCACGCCGTAGCGCAGCAGGTAGTCGCGCGCCGCACCTGCCAGCATCACTCCGGGGCGGTCGTTGTTGGGGAAGAGCAGCGGGCGTTCGATGGCGCCGGTGGCCAGCACCACGCGGCTGGCGCGGATTTGCCAGAGGCGTTCGCGCGGGAGGTCTTGGCCCGGCGCGGCGAGATGGTCGGTGACGCGCTCGGCCAGGCCGGCGTGGTTGTGCGGGTAGAGGCCGAAGGCGGTGGTACGCGGCATGACGCGGACGTTGGGTAGCGCCGACAGTTCCGCCAGGCTGCGGGCGAGGAATTCGCGGGCCGGGATGCCATCGACCAGGGCGCGGATTTCGGTGAGCAGGGTGCCGCCGGGTTCGGCCTGTTCGTCGCACAGGATCACGCGCTGGCCGATGCGCCCGGCAGCGAGGGCGGCGGCGAGGCCGGCCGGGCCGGCGCCGACGATCAGGACATCGCAATGGTCGTGGTAGCGGGCGTAGCGGTCCGGGTCCGGCTGGGTCGGCGCGTGGCCGAGGCCGGCGCCGCGGCGGAGCAGGGGTTCGAAGAGGCGGTGCCAGAGCTTCCAGCCGCGCGGGCCGAGCATGGTCTTGTAGAAGAACCCGGCTGGCAGCAGCGGGGCGGCCAGGGAGGCGAGGGCGCCGAAATCGGTGCTGAGCGAGGGCCAGCGGTTCTGGCTGATGGCTTCCAGCCCCTCGTAGAGTTCGATCTGCGTGGCGCGCAGGTTGGGGGTGGTATGCCCGCCCTCGCGCCGCAGGGTGACCAGGGCGTTCGGTTCCTCCGCGCCGGCGGAAAGGATACCGCGGGGGCGGTGATACTTGAAGGAACGACCGACCAGGTGGATGCCGTTGGCGAGCAGGGCCGAGGCCAGCGTGTCGCCCTCACAGCCCAGATAGTCCACGCCATCGAAGCGGAAGCGGAGGTCGCGGGCGCGGTCGATGCGGCCGCCGGCTTCGGTGCGCATGGAATCCGGCACCAGCCGGCCCTGGAACATGCGCCCGACCAGCAGGCGCTGCATCATCCCTTCCTGGCGGGAGGCACCGATCATTGCGGGCGCGCCTCCCCGGCGCGGTACGTGGCCAGGATGCGGTCGCTGACCGTGTCTCGCAGGGCGTTGAAGAAACGGCCGCAGCCGTGGATGTGGCGCCAGCGTTCGGCGACCGTGCCGCGCGGGTTGTCGCGGTGATAGAGGAACTCGGCCCATTCGGCATCGGTGGTCGACGATGGATCAAGTGGGCGGACGATGTGGGCGGCGCCGGCGTGGCGGAATTCCGGCTCCGGGCGGTGTGCCTCGCAATAGGGGCAGCGGATGATGAGCATCAGCCTTCGTGCCCCCGGAGTTCGACGCCCCTTGCGGCGGACGCAGGGGACAAGCAGGCCGGCTCTACCATTAGTGCGCCACCGCGGCGGCGGCCGCTTCGTCGATGAGTCTTCCGGTTCTGAAACGGTCGAGCGCGAAGGGGGCGGCGATGGGGTGGGGCGTGCCCTGGGCGATGGTGTGGGCGAAGACGTGGCCGGAGCCTGGCGTGGCCTTGAAGCCGCCGGTGCCCCAGCCGCAATTGACGAACAGGCCGGGGACCGGGGTGGTGCCGATGATCGGCGAACGATCGGGGGTTACGTCCACGATGCCGCCCCAGCTGCGCAGCATGCGCAGGCGGCGGACGGTGGGGAACAGCTCGCACACCGCCTCCAGCGTGTCGTTGGCGATGTGCAGGCCGCCGCGCTGGGAGTAGGAGGTGTAGACATCCGTGCCGGCGCCGATCACCAACTCTCCTTTGTCTGACTGCGAGATGTAGGCGTGGACGGTGTTGGACATAACCACGCAGGGCATCACCGGCTTCACGGGCTCGCTGACCAGGGCCTGCAGCGGGAAGCTTTCCAGCGGCATGCGCACGCCGGCCATGGCCATCAGCACGGAGGTGTGGCCGGCGGCGACCACGCCCACCCGGGGGGCGGCGATGAAGCCCCGTTCCGTTTCCACGCCCTGCACCGCGCCATCCGCGCCGCGGCGTAGGCCGGTGACGGCGCAGTTCTGGATGATGTCCACGCCCAGCGCCGAAGCCGCGCGGGCGTAGCCCCAGGCAACGGCATCGTGCCGGGCCACGCCGCCGCGCCGTTGCAGGGCGGCGCCCAGCACGGGGTAGCGCAGGGTGGGGTCGGTGTTGAGGATCGGGCAGAAGGCCCGGGCTTCGCGGGGCGACAGCCATTCATTGTCGATGCCGGCGAGGCGGTTGGCGTGGATGTGGCGCTTCAGCACCTGTTCGTCGTGCACGGTGTGGGCCAGCATCATCACGCCGCGCGGGGAATACATGGTGTTGTAGTTGAGCGCGTGCGACAGATCCTCCCACAGTTTCAGGCTGTGTTCGTAGATCGCCTCGCTTTCCTCCCACAGGTAGTTGCTGCGGATGATGGTGGTGTTGCGGGCGGTGTTGCCGCCGCCGAGCCAGTTTTTTTCCACCACGGCCACGTTGCGGATGCCGCATTCGGCGGCGAGGTAGTAGGCGGTGGCCAGGCCATGGCCGCCGGCGCCGACGATGACCACGTCGTAGGCGGGCTTGGGCGCGGCATCCCGCCATTGCGGGGCCCAGCCAGTGTGGCCGCGCAGGGCTTCGCGCAGGAGGGTGGCGAGGGAGAAGCGCCTCATGGGAAGAATCTTCTTTTTTCTGAAGAAAAAAGAAGCAAAAAAGACTTCATTCGTCCGCCGGCCACGAAGACCCGGGACTCATGTATAAAAGTTTTTTGGTTCTTTTTTTCAAAAAAGAACATGCTTTCTTCCCTAAAGCGCCAACCGCGCAATGGCCGCTTCCAGCTCCCGCTGTGCCTGTTCCACCGCGCCGCGCGCCTGGTCCTGCGCCTTGCGCAGCGCCTCCATGCGGGTTTCCAGCGCTTCCAGCTGGCGCAGCAGGCGGCCGTGCAGGGCGTCGTTGCCGGGCACGGCGCCGAGGTTGCGGCGCACGCGTTCCTGGTCGGTTTCGATTTCCACAGCCTGGGCCTTCAGCCTTTCTACCTCGGCGGCGCGGCCGGCGCGGGCGGCGCGCAGGTCCACCAGGCGTTGCAGGGCGGTGCGGGCGGCGGGATCGAGGCCTTGCAGGCCCAGGACGCGGGCGATGGCCTGTTCGCCTTCCAGCAGCGCGACCGACTGGCGGAGGATGCGATCCTGCCGGACGGACAGGGTGCGGCGTTCGCCGGGTTTCAGGGTGATTTCGAAGCGCCAGGCGGCAGCGGTTTCTTCCGTGGGTGGCAGCGTCGCATCGGATACCAGCGTGGCTTGCGGGCGCTTGGGGATTTCGACCAGCAGCACACGATCTTCCTGCGCTGGGGCGACCAGCGTGACCTGCGTGGTGGTGCGCAGGCGCTCGTCGATGCGCAGCACGCCCTGGCTGGCGCCGACGGCGGAGAGGGTGGAGGTGTCGTCCTGCTGCCAGCGGATTTGGGTGCGCAGGTCTTCGGCGAAGGAGAGCAGGCGGGTTTCGCCGGCGGGCAGGCCGCCCACGCGGGCATCGCCGGCGAACATGGCGGGGGAGGCGGGGTCGTAGAGCGTGAGGACGCCGGCGGGCAGCGTGGTTGGCGTGTCGTTCAGCAGCCGGACCGCGGCCAGCGGGTGGGCCCGGCCCTGTTGCACCAGGCCGATGCGGCGCGCGGTGGCCTCGCGGTCCAGGATCGGCAGGGTGGCGGTGTGGCCGGCGGCGAGGGTGACGGGGGTGGGGAGGGTGAACACCGTCTCCTGCGCGCCCTCGCTGGCGGTGGCGGCCTCGGACGGGGCGGCCATGACCGGCGCCGGGGCGGCGGTGCGTTCCATGATGGCGCGGGCGGGGGCCATGGCCAGCGCCGCGGGGGCGGGCGGCGACGGGGGCGGCGGGCTGGGCACCGGTGCCATCGCGCGGGTATCCACGCCGGGCAGGATGCGGCCGAGCACCTCCACCGGCACTTCGGGGCGGGTGACAAAGTAGCTGCGGTAGAGCGCCTGGCGGAAGGTGACGGGGTTGCCGTATTGCAGGGCCACTTCCACGCCGGACCAGTCGGCCCCGGTGGCGTTTTCGAGCACCGCCCAGCCCTGCAGGCGGGCCTTGTCGCCGTCTTTCGCGGGCAGCACCAGGCGGTAGCTGATCTTCCACAACGGCGCGCCGACGACGTAGCCCACGCGGATTTCGCGTTCGCCCTGGCCGGGGGCACGGAGGCTCAACACGCGGGCGGATTGGCCGGCATCGCGGCGCAGCGCCTCCAGCGCACGGCCGATGCGGGCGCGCAGGGCCGGGTCTGCCACCTGCACCGCCTCGGCATCCTCCAGCACGAATTGCCGTAGGCCCTCGGCGGTGAGCAGGGTGACGCGGGTGCGTTCCACGGCGCCGTCTCGGATGGTCAGTTCGGGCACGCGTTCGGCGCGCAGGAGTTTTCCGGCCATCGGGCGGGCGCCGCGCACTTCCAGCTCCACCCCGCGCAGGGCGTTGAGGAAGGCGAGGGGATCCTCCAGCGCTTCCGGGCCGAACGGCACGTCGCCGAAGGCCGCCTGGGCGCCGTCGCGGCCCGGCAGGGTTGCGCCGCCCACGCCGCCCCGGCTGTCGAACACCACGAGTGACTTCAGCACGTCGTCCACCTGGTCCAGCGGCACCGGAAGGCGCAGCAGGGCCTCGCCTGAGACGCGGGCGGCGTATTCCACGTAGCCGACGCCGCCGGAGGAGAGCATCACGCGCTTCAGCACGGGTTCGCCCTGCTGGGCCCACGCGGCGGCGGGCGCCAGCACCATCGCCGCGGCGAACATCAGTCGGCTCATGCGCATCGGGCAACCCTCGTATCCAGCCCCCAGCATGCCACGCCACCCGCCTGCCCCGCCACCGCCCGTGGCGGGCCCGGAACGAGAAAGGGCGGCGCCGCAGCACCGCCCTTTGCTTCATTCGTCCGCGCTGGCCGCGTCAGGCGTAGTGGAACGCCTTGTCGGTCAGGTCCAGCTTCGGGAACTCTTCCTTCTCGTTCCAGTAGTCCTGGGTGTGGGCCCAGTCCTTCTTGTCGCCGCGCTTCGGCAGCAGGTGGATGGAACGCTTCAGGTAGTTCGGGTTGAAGTTGTCCTCGTCGATCCAGGGCAGGACCTTCATATCCCGGTCTTCATCGCGCAGGCCGACTTCCACCTGCTGGGTGCCGGTGGTCTTCATGTGGTTGAGCAGGCGGCAGACGAAGTCGCCCACCATGTCGGCCCGCAGCGTCCAGCTGGCACGGAAATAGCCGAACACCCACACCAGGTTGGGCACGCCGGTGAACATCATGCCGCGATAGGTGATGGTTTCTGACCAGTCGACCGGCTTGCCATCCACCTCGAAGGTGATGCCGCCCATCACGCTCATGTGGAAGCCGGTGGCGGTGACGACGATATCGGCCTCCAGCACCTCCCCGCTCTTCAACTCGATGCCGCCCTGGGTGAAGCGCTCGATCTCGTCGGTGACGACGCTGGCCTTGCCACTGGCGATGCCCTTGAACAGGTCGGCATCCGGGATGAAGGCGATGCGCTGCTGCCACGGGCGGTATTTCGGGTTGAAGTGCTTCTCGATGTCGTACTCCGTGCCCAGCACGGCGGTGACCATGCCCAGCAGGTCTTCGCGCACCTTCTCCGGCTCATCCAGGCAGCGCTGGGTGAAGGCGGCACCCTCGTAGGTGATCTTGCGGCGCACGATCTCGTGCACCCACATCTCGTCCACCTTCAGCTTGCGCAACTCGTCGGCGATCTCGATCGCGTTGCGGCCGGTGCGGAAGAAGGTGGGGGAACGCTGCAGCATGGTGATGTGGCCAGCCTTCTCGGCCATGGCCGGGATCAGCGTGGCCGCCGTGGCGCCGGAGCCGATGACCACCACCTTCTTGCCGGAGTAGTCGAGATCCTCGGGCCACTTCATCGGGTGGATGATCTGGCCCTTGAAGTTCTCCATGCCGGCCCAGTCGGGCGTGTAGCCCTCGTCATGGTTGTAGTAGCCCTGGCACATGTAGAGGAAGTTGCAGGTGAAGGCGCGGGCTTCGCCCGTTTGGGTGTTGGTCGCCTGCACCGTCCAGCGCTTGGTGGCGCTGGACCAGGAGGCGTTGCCGATGCGGTGGTGGTAGCGGATGTGCTGGCCGATGCCGTTTTCCGCGATCACGTCGCCCATATAGGTGCGGATTTCCTCGGCGGTGGCGATCGGCGGGCCGACCCAGGGCTTGAAGCGGTAGCCGAAGGTGTAGAGGTCGCTGTCGGAGCGGATGCCGGGGTATTTGTGCGTCCACCAGGTGCCGCCGAAATTGTCCTGCATTTCCAGGATCACGTAGCTGGTGCCGGGGCATTGCTGCTGCAGGTGGTAGGCGCCGCCGATGCCGGAAATGCCGGCGCCGACGATCAGCACGTCGAAATGCTCCGCCGCCTGCACGGGCGGCCGGACGGCAAGCGTGGCGGTGTCGTTCATCGTGTCCGTTCCTCGCGGTCTGTGCGCGCCGGCATCACGGCCGGCCTACGGTTGCAGGTGATACCATACGCCGCACCCGCATCACCACAACGGCGCTGCGCGCGTGGGTTGCGGCCCGACCCAGGCGCAGCAATGGGCCGGGTACCACGAAACTGTCTCCGTCACCGCCCCGACGGTGGGCAGCGATCCCATTCCGCCGGCATCGGCCCCTCAAGCAAGAAAATCTCTTCTTTTTCTGAAGAAAAAGAAGCAAAAAGACTTTATTCACTTGCGCCTCGTTCAGCCGGCCTGGCCCGGGCGCAAGCAAATAAAAGTTTTTTGGTTCTTTTTTTCAAAAAAGAACCGCTTCACATCCCGCCAGGATAAGCCGGCCCGCCGCCACCTT
>JAIXTK010000140.1 GCA_027483995.1 Acetobacteraceae bacterium | reverse complement strand
GGGAGATGGTGGCGAAGCGCGGATTCACCTCCAGCCGCTCGAACCGGAAGGTCACGGGGCAGAGCGGATCGAAGCTTTGCGAGAGGTCGGCCAGCACCACCTGGATCAGCCGCTCCACCAGGGTGCGCTCGATGGTGGTGTAGGGCCGGCCCTCGATGCGCATCGCCGCCGTGCCGCGGCGGCCGCCCAGCAGCACGTCCACGATCGAGTAGATCATGGCGCTGTCGACCACCATCAGGCCGTAATTGTCCCATTCCTCCGCCTTGAACACGGCGAGCATGGCGGGCAGCGGGATGGAGTTCAGGTAGTCGCCGAAGCGCAGCGACAGGATGTTGTCGATGCCGACTTCCACGTTGTCGCTGGTGAAGTTGCGCAAGGACGTCGACATGATGCGCACCAGCCGGTCGAACACGATCTCCAGCATCGGCAGGCGCTCGTACGAGACGAGGCCGGAGCTGATGATCCGCTGCATGCCGGTGCGGTTTTCGCCATCGGCGGGGCCGGCATCGAAGCCCAGCAGGCTGTCGATCTCGGCCTGGTTCAGCACGCGCTGCGGCGGCACCGCGGGGGAATCGCCGCCCGCCTCGCCACCGGCGGGCGCGCTCTCATCCTCCAGGTCGGCCCCCCAGGCGGCGGCGAGTTCCTCCTCGGACTGGGTGCCGCTCATTGCACGATGATCTCCGGGAACAGCACGTCCACGATGCGGGCGGGCGCCACAGCGATGTTGGCGCGGGCCAGCAGCTCTTCCCGCAGGCGATAGGTGCCGGCGCTGCCGCGCAGCTCCTCCGGGCGCATCTCGCGCAGATAGGTCTGGAACAGGTCCATCAGGCGCGGCATCGCCGCCTTGATCGCGGCCTCGTCCTCCGCCTTGGCCAGTTCCAGCTTGGGGCGCAGCTTGATGAAGCTGTTGCGGCGCGGGCCGGCGTTGAGGTTGGCGATGATCTCCGGCAGGTCCATGAACACGGGAGCCGGCTTGGCATCCGGCTTGGGAACGGCCTTGCCGTCGGCCTTCGCGTCGCCCTTGCCATCGCCGTGCCCGGCATCCTCCGCGGCGTGCGGGTCCGCTTTCTTGCCCATGCCGAGCAGCGGCGGCAGGATGCCGCCGAACCACAGCCCCGCGCCAGCGCCGGCCAGCAGCAGCACAAGCGCCACCAGCACGATCAGCTTCTTCTTTCCGCCCTTCTTGGCGGGTTGGGACTCGGCGTCGTCGCCGGCCGCCGCTTCTGCCGCTGCCGCCATGATTCCCTCGCGTGCGATTGATGCCGCGTATGCGGCCACATTGGCCGCAGCGGCACATTGGCGAGGGACGGTTAACGAAGCCTTTTCCTCTGGCCGATCGTGCCCGGCGGAAACTGCCGGGTGCCGGGTGCGCCCGGGCAGGTCCTGCCGGTCCGGGAGCCGAAAAGGGGCTGCGGCTCGGGCTTTCGGCCCCCGGCGGGGCTGGCATGCCGGTTGCGTAGGGCATCCCAGCTTATTCGCCCTGCCGAGGATCCCGATGCAGAACACCACCTCCGTGGCATTGTCACGCCTGACCGCCCAGCAGCGGGCGCTGGACGTGACCGCCGCCAACATCGCCAACGCCAACACCATGGGCTACCGCGCCGAGCGGCTGGTGTTCAGCGACTTCCTGGTGAAGAACCGGGGCCGTGACGTGCCGCCGGGGGCGGAGACCATCACCTTCACGCAGGACCGTGCCAGCTGGCGCGACCAGCAGACCGGGCCGATCACCCATACCTCCAACACGTTCGACATCGCGCTGGTCGGCGACGGCTACTTCCAGGTGGAAACGCCGCGCGGCCCGCGCCTGACCCGGGCGGGGCATTTCGAGCTTTCCGCCACCGGCAGCGTGGTGAACAGCGACGGCCATGCGCTGCTGGATTCCAACGGGCAGAAGCTGCAGATCTCCACCACCGACACGCACATCACCATCAGCGGCGACGGCGCGATCAGCAGCGAGAACGGGCGCATCGGGCGGATCGGCGTGGTGAAGCCCACCGATCCCTTCCGCATGAAGCCGGAAGGTGGCCGGCTGTTCGCCGCCGAGGGCCAGACCACGCCGGTGGAGAAGCCCAAGATGATCCAGGGCGCCATCGAGCAGAGCAATGTCGCCCCCGTGGTGGAGCTGACGCGCATGATGCGCGAACTCCGCGAGTTCGAATTCACCAGCAAGATGGTGCAGGCCGAAGGCGAACGGCAGCAAACCGCCATCGACAAGCTGACCCAGAAGCGGAGCTGAACCCATGCGGTCCCTTGATATCGCCGGCACCGGCATGCAGGCGCAGGCGACGAATGTTGAAGTGATCTCCAACAACATCGCCAACATGACCACCACCGGCTTCAAGCGCCGGCGCGCCGAGTTCCAGGACCTGATCTACCAGAACCTGCGCCGCGTGGGCTCCAACAGCTCCGACGCCGGATCGGTGGTGCCGGCCGGCGCGCAGGTGGGCCTGGGCGTGAAGACGGCGGCGATCTACCGCATCAACGAGCAGGGCAACCTGCAGCAGACCTCCAATTCCTTCGACATGGCGATCCGCGGCAACGGCTTCTTCCAGGTGACGCTGCCCTCCGGCGAGACCGCCTATACCCGCGACGGCACCTTCGCGCTGTCGGCCGAGGGGCAGATCGTGACGGCGGATGGCTACGTGGTGCAGCCGGGCGTGACCGTGCCGGCGAATGCCACCAACGTCGCGATCAATGCCTCCGGCCAGGTGCAGGTAACGCTGGACGGCCAGCAGGCGCCGGCGCTGGTGGGGCAGATCCAGCTGGCGGTGTTCCCGAATGCCGCCGGGCTCGATGCACAGGGCGACAACCTGTTCCTGGCCACCAGCGCGAGCGGTGCGGCAGTGACGGGCACGCCGGCCTCGCCGGGGTTCGGCTCCGTGCTGCAGGGGTTCGTCGAGACCTCCAACGTGAATGTCGTGAGCGAGATCACCAACCTCATCACCGCCCAGCGGGCCTACGAGATGAACAGCAAGGTGATCACCACCTCCGACCAGATGCTTTCCACGCTGACCAACCTGCGCTGAGGCATGCCATGAAACTCCTGACCCCCTTTCTTGCGGCCATGATCACGGCGACCCCGGCCTGGGGTGCCACGGTGCGGCCGATCACGACGCTGTCGGCGCCGGTGGTGAAGCTGGCGGATCTGTTCGACGGGCTGCCCACGGGCGGCGAGCTGGTGCTGGGCCCGGGGCCGGCGCCAGGTGGGCGGATCATCGTGGAATCGGCACAGCTCGCGGCGATCGCGCGGCAGTTCGGCGTTTCGTGGCGGCCGAATGGCGGCGAGCGCTCGGTGCTGGAGCGGCCCGGGCGGCTGCTGCCGCGCGAGGATGTGCTGGCGGCGCTGCGCGGCGCGCTGGCGGGCGTGGGTGCGCCGCCGGATGGCGAGCTGGACCTGCCGGGTTATGCCGCACCGCTGGTGCCGGCGGAATCGCAGGTGCGGGCCGAGGTGGAGCAGATGGAATATGACGGCGCCTCCGGCCGGTTCAACGCCACGATTTCCGTGAGCGGCGACGGCATGCTGACGGTGCGCCAGCGCCTGGTCGGCACGCTGCACGAAATGGCCGAGGTGCCGGTGCCGGTGCGGCGGCTGACGCCGGGCATGGTGGTGCTGCCATCGGACCTGCAGTTCCAGCGGGTGCGGGTGGCGGCCCTGCGCGGCGAGGTGGCGCGGATGCCGGAGCAGGCGGTCGGCATGGCGGTGCGCCGCGTGATGCTGCCGGGCCAGGCGCTGACATTGGCCGATCTGTCGCGGCCGTTGGCGGTGCAGAAGGGGGCACGCGTGATGATGCAGCTGGTCTCCGGCGGGCTTTCGCTCACCGCGCAGGGCCAGGCGCTGGAGGCCGGCACGGTGGGCGAGCGCATCCAGGTGCTCAACCCCAATTCGCGCGCCGTGGTGGAGGCGGAGGTGGTGGGGCCTGACAGGGTTCGGGTGGCCGCCGGATCGACGCCCGTTGTTTTGACCGGCCCGCAGCGGGTCAGCCAGGTGATTGCACGATGAAACACACTCTTCTTCTCGCCACCATCCTTGCCCCGGTTCTGCTGGGGGGATGCGGCAATCTGCAGCGGCTTTCGGAAGTCGGCCGGCCGCCTTCGATGACGCAGCCGACCGATCCGACGCAGGAGGCCAGCTACCGGCCCATGACGATGCCGATGCCGGCGCCGCAGACGGCGGTGCCGATGGCGAACTCGCTGTGGCGCAGCGGCAGCCGGGCCTTCTTCAAGGACCAGCGGGCGGCGCAGGTGGGCGACATCCTGACGGTGCTGGTGAATATCGCCGATGCGGCGAGCCTGAAGAACAACACGGCGGCGAACCGCAAGGGCAATGAGAGCCTGGGGCTGCCGAACCTGCTGGGGCTGGAGACGACGGCGATCCCGCGGCTGCTGACCGGGGCGGACATGAACAACCTGGTCGGGCTTTCCAGCGCGAACGGCAATACCGGCACGGCGGAGATGAAGCGCGACGAGACCGTGACCCTCAGGCTCGCCGGTGTCGTCACCCAGGTGCTGCCGAACGGCAACCTGGTGGTGGCGGCGCGGCAGGAGGTGCGGGTGAATTCGGAGCTGCGCGAGCTGGCGGTGGCGGGCGTGATCCGGCCGCAGGATATCGGCAGCGACAACACGGTGCGGCATGACCGAATGGCCGAGGCGCGGATTGCCTATGGCGGGCGTGGCCAGCTGACCGATGTGCAGGCGCCGCGCTGGGGCCAGCAGGTGCTGGATATCGTGCTGCCGTTCTGAGGTTTCGTTTAAATTACGTAAGCGGAACAATGAGAACGTGAGTCGGCCCGGCGGGCCAGGCGCGACATTTTCGTGGCTGGCCCGTTGGCACGTACGCGCGGGTGTGCGGAGGGATCGACGGCTGCCCTTGCGGCGCGATGGCGCGCGGAGGCGGCGCGGCAGGAATGGCAGCGGGACGACACGCTGCCGGGCGCGCGGTGCGGCGACGGCGCCGACGGCGGGTGGAGTACGCCTCCCGGGTGGCGTGGCGGCAGGAGGTGCTGCGGGACTGCACGGGGGACGGGGCGAGGCGGGCGGCGAGCCAGGCGCTGTAGAGCGCGTCCCATTCCTCGGCCGTAGCCGCCATCCGGGCGCGCAGGCGCGCGACCGCCGCTTGCGGCAGCCCCAGATGGAGGGCGATCGCGATCAGCAGGCCGAAGATCACTTCGGCGAGCGCGCGGCCCAGGTTGATGGTGTCGTCGGTGTGCATGGTTAGAATATGCACTAACTCGTTAGGCAATGCAAGGGGTGGTAGGAAAAAAGTTTATGGCCCAGCTATGTGGGGTAAATTCCCTGTGATTCCAGTGCCTTGATTAACCCCTCACCCAACCCTCTCCCCCAAGGGGAGAGGGCTTTCGGTGATAGGCGTTAGCCGGAGGCGTTTTCCTTGTCCAGGATCGGCTTGAAGGCCTCGGTGGCCTTGGCCAGCTCGGTCTTCACGTCCGCACCGCCCAGGGTGTTGGTGAGGGCCACGCCATACACATCGCGGAATTCCGTGACGCTGACGATTTCCGGCAGGCCCGGGCGGCCGATGCGCTGGCATTCCGCCGAGGTTTCGAACCACTCCTTCGGGAAGGGCGAGCCCTGCTGGATCGACTGGTCCCGCCAGATGGAGGCGCGCGGCGGGGTGCCGGCGCCGAGGCGGACCTGCTCCTTGCCCATTTCCTTGCCGGCGGCCCACTGGATGTAGAGCCATGCGGCGAGCTTGTTCTTCGACGCGGCCGGGATCGACAGGCCGGAGCAGAAGGTGGCGGAATGATGCGCCTTCGGGCCCGGCGGGACCGGGGAGAAGCGCACATCCTTGGCGATGCGGCTCTTGGTGGGGTCGATCAGCGGGGCGGAGAAGCCGATGCCGTCGATCCACATCGCGATCTTGCCCTGGCTGAAGCTGGTCTGGCTCTCGCTCCAGTTGAAGCCGACCACGCCCGGAGGGGCGGTTTCGGTGAGCAGGCGCTTGTACATCTCGCCGGCCCAGATCGCCTGGTCGGTGTTCATCAGCAGGGACTTGCCGTCGGCCGAGACGGTGTCCTGGTCCATGCCCATCAGGAAGGAGGTGTAGAGCGGCAGGTTGGCATTCTTCAGCCCACGGCCAACCATGCCGTAGATGCCCTTGGACTTGTCGGTGAGGGTGCGGGCGGCGGCCAGCATCTCATCCATGGTCTTGGGGAAGGTGACGCCCTTTTCCGCGAACAGCGCCTGGTTCCAGAACATCAGCCACACGTCGTAGTTGCTGGCCAGGGTGTGCATGGCGCCATCCGCGCCGGTGCCCCAGCGCAGGGCGGGGGCGGCGAAATCGGCGAAGTCGAAATCCGGGGAGGTCACGTCCGGGTTGCGGATCCAGGTGCGCAGATCCTCCATCCAGCGGCCGCGCTCCACCAGGCGCTTCTGCACGTGCAGGGCGACGGCGACCACATCGAAGGTCGGGCGGCCGGTGGACATTTCCAGCGCCACCTTGGGCCGCTGCTGCTGCTCGGGGATCTGCTCCGAACCGACGCGGATGCCGGTGAGCTCCTCGAACTTCTTGTGGTTGCGTTCCAGAACGTCGGCGTTCGGGCCCTTCTGGAAGTTGACCTCGATCTTGGCGCCGCGGGCCATCTTCCAGTCGAACTTGGACTGGGCGTTGGCGGTTTCGACAATGTTGAAGATCGGCAGGGCGGCGGATGCGGCCAAGAGGCTGCGGCGGCGGATCATGCGAGGTACTCCTCCGTGGAAGGGATACCGGGGCACGGGGCCCCGGCAGCAACGCGGTGCGGAACGGTCAGCCCGCCAGTTCCTTGGCCAGGACCGGCTTGAAGATCTCGGTGGCCTTGACCAGCTCGGCCTTCGGATCAGCGCCGGTGATGGTGTTGGTGAGGGCCACGCCGAAGACATCGCGGAACTCGGTAACGCCGACGATGACCGGCAGGCCGGAGCGGGCGATCTTGAGCGAGGCCTGCACCGTGTCGAACCACTCCTTCGGGAAGACCGAGCCGTTCAGCACCTTGGGGTCGCTATAGGCGCTGGCGCGCGGCGGGGTGCCGGAGCCGGTGCGCAGGTATTCCGCGCACATCGCCTTGCTGGTGGCCCACTGGACATAGAGCCAGGCGCCGCCGCGGTTCTTGGCGCCGCGGGCCACGCCGACGCCTTCGATGAAGGTGGCGGAATGCTGCGCCTTGGGGCCGCGCGGGATCGGCATGAAGCCGACCGTGTCGGCCACGCGGGACTTGGTCTTGTCGATCAGCGGGGCGGAGAAGCCGACGCCATCCAGCCACATGGCGGCGCGGCCCTGGGCGAAGGTGGTCTGGCTTTCGGACCAGTTGAAGCCGACAACGCCCTGCGGCCCGGCCTCGCGCAGCAGCTTGCTGTAGAAGGTCGCGGCCTCGATGGCGGCGGGGGTGTCCATCAGCAGGGTGGTGCCGTCGGCGCTGATCGTCTCCTGGTCATGGCCGAGCAGGATGGTGGTGTAGAGCGGCAGGTTGGCGTTCTTGAGGCCGCGGCCGACGAAGCCGGCGATGCCCTTGGACTTGTCGGTGAGGGCCAGCGCCGCGGCCATCATCTCATCCATGGTGGCGGGCGGCTTGATGCCTTTCTCGGCGAAGAGGGCCTTGTTGTAGAACAGGATGAAGAGATCCTGGTTGACCGGGATCGCCATCAGGCGGCCATCGGCGGCGGTGTTGGCGGCCATGCCGGGGGCGGAGAAGTCGCCGAGGTCGAAATCGGGCGAGGTCATCTTGGGGTCGGCGACCAGGGGGCGGAGATCCTCCAGCCAGTTGCCCTTCTCCACCAGCTTCTTCTGCACGTGCATGGAGACATTGACGACATCGAAGCTGGGGCGGCCGGAGGCGAGTTCGAGCGCGATCTTGGGGCGCTGCTGCTGTTCCGGCACCTGTTCGAAGCCGACGCGGATGCCGGTGAGTTCCTCGAACTCCTTCTGGTTCGCCTGCAGCACGTCCGGGCGCGGGGACTTGCCGAAGTTCACCTCGAGGCGGGTGCCCTTGAACTGCTTCCAGTCGAAGGCGGACTGGGCGCCGACCTTCTCCACGATGGCGGGCGCGGCGAGGGCGCCGGCAGTGGCGGCGAGCAAATGGCGGCGGCGGATCATGGAGCATCTCCCGTATGGCGCACCCCTTGCGTGGGGTGCCGTTACGGGCGTTCTAGAGCAGTTTTGGCGCCGTGCGGAAGGGGAAACGGTGCGCGGACGGGTTCAGTCGTCGCGGTGAGCGCGCGGAACCTAGTCGTCGCGGTGAGCGCGCGGAACCTAGTCGTCGCGGTGAGCGCGCGGAAGCTAGTCGTCGCGGTGAACGCGCTCCATGCGCTCGTGGCGTTCCTGGGCTTCGATGGACATCGTGGCGATGGGGCGGGCGTTGAGGCGGCGCAGGCCGATGGGCTCGCCGGTTTCATCGCAGTAGCCGTAGGTGCCGTTCTCGATGCGCTGCAGGGCCTGGTCGATCTTGTTGATGAGCTTGCGGGCGCGGTCGCGGGTGCGCAGTTCCAGCGCCCGGTCGGTTTCGACGGAGGCGCGGTCGGTGATGTCGGCCTCGGTGATCCCGCCCTCGGACAGGCTTGCCAGCGTGCCGTCTGCCTCGCGCAGCAGGTCGGCCCTCCAGCGGAGGAGCTTCTGGCGGAAGAACTCCACCTGCAGCGGATTCATGAAATCCTCGGTATCGGACGGCACGTAATCAGGCGGGAGCGTGACCATCATCCTGGGGCGTTCCTGCGGCGTTGCGGCCGGCAGGGGTCGCCGCGATGGGCCCCGAGGATCAGGGTACCATCCAGGGCCCCCCCGGGCCTTCCAGACCGGGCGCCTTATAACGGGGCGATGTTGCGGCGCCAAGGGGTTGTCGACATCCGGCCATGACGATTGGGTGTCAGGCGCCTTGGGGGGGTGGTGGCCGGGCGGCTTCAAGGCGCGCGCCCTCGATGCGGGCGCGCAGCACGAGGGCGGAGATGGCGGCGCGCAGGGCGGGATCGGAGGCCTGCGGAACATCCTGGGCGAGGCGAACGAGCGCGTCGGCATCCATCGGGCCGGCGCCGAGCAGGGCGCGCTGCAGGGCGGCGAGGGCGGCCAGGATGTCCTGCCCGCGGCGGCGGGCCTCGCGGTCCGCCAGATGCGGGTCGGGCATCTCCTGCAGGGCGAGCATGGAGGGGGTGCCGACGGCAGCGGGGCCGGAGACGCCGGTGGTGGGGGCGGATTCGGATTTGGGCAGGCGGAAGCCGCCGGCATCCCGCACCTGGCGGGTGCCGCCGGAGACAGTCGGTGGGGCGCCGACGCCGCGGATCATGACGGGTACGCGCCGGGCGCTGCCGGCGGCGGGGGCGGGTCTGAGCCGCCGCCGGGCGGCGGCGGGGGGAACGCCAAGGAATCGTTCATCGGCATGACGGCATGTCCTTCTCAACGGCCCCCCGCAGCCGGCAGTGCGTGCCTCCCGGCAGGGATTGCCGGGTGGCGGGCGCCCTGCCCTCCCTGCGCTTCTCCGCTGAGGCCCTTGGAAATCAGGGATTTGCGGATGGCACGGGGATTGCGAGGCGGGAGTGAAGGAAAGACTGCGATGCAAAGATTGCTGAACCGTTCCCGCGATCCTGGAGCGCCTGCCGTGATCCGACTTGTTTTCATGCTGTTCGTGCTGCTCGGTGCCACCCCGGTGATGGGGCAGGTGCGGATCAAGGACATCGCGGACATGGAGGGGATCCGCGGCAACCAGCTGGTGGGGTACGGGCTGGTGGTGGGGCTGAACGGAACCGGGGACAAGCTGGATTCCGCGGTCTTCACCCGCCAATCACTGATCGGCATGCTGGAGCGGCTGGGCGTGAACACGCGCGACCAGGAGGCCAAGCTCAAGACCAAGAATGTCGCCGCCGTGATGGTAACGGCGGAGCTGCCGCCGTTCGGGCGGACGGGCAGCCGGATCGATGTCTCGGTCTCGGCCCTGGGCGATGCGACGAATTTGACGGGCGGAACCCTGCTGGTGACGCCGCTGCTGGCCGCCGATGGCGAGGTGTATGCGGTGGCGCAGGGCGCGCTGGCGACCGGGGCGATCGCGGCCGGTGGCGCTGCGGCTTCGGTCACGCGCGGTGTGCCGACGGCCGGGCGGATTCCGAACGGGGCGACGGTGGAGCGCGAAGTGGCGTTCCAGCTGGCGAGCCGGCAGGCGCCACGGCTGGGGCTGCGCAACCCGGACCTGACGACGGCGCGGCGGATGGCCGATGCGATCAACCGGGCGCTGGGCGGCGGCACGGCAACGGCGACGGATCCGCGCACGGTGGCGCTGAACCTGGCCGGGCGGGATGTGGTGGATGCGCTGGCGCGGATCGAGGTGCTGCGCGTGGAGCCCGATAGCCCGGCGGTGGTGGTGATCGACGAGGCCTCCGGCACCATCGTGATGGGGGCGAATGTGCGGATCAGCACCGTGGCGATCGCGCAGGGGAACCTGACGATCCGGGTGACGGAGAGTGCCGACGTGTCGCAGCCCGGCCCGCTCTCCCAGGGGCAGACGGTGGTGACGCCGCGCTCGCAGGTGCAGATCGACGACCAGGGCGATCGGCGCCTGGGGATCCTGCCGCAGAATGTGACGCTGCGTGACCTGGTGGCGGGGCTGAACGCGCTCGGGGTGGGGCCGCGGGACATGATCACGATCCTGCAGTCGATCAAGGCGGCGGGTGCGCTGCAGGCGGAGCTGGTGGTGCGATGAGCTCGGGCGTGGTGATCCAGGGCGCGAAGCCGGGGCCGGCGGAGCTGGCCGACCCAGCGAAGGCCAAGGTTTGGAAGACGGCCCGGGATTTCGAGGCGATGGTGCTGGGGCAGCTGGTGGCGCCGATGTTCGCGACCGTGGAGACATCCAAGGGGATGTTCGGCGGCGGGGCGGCAGAGGAGCAGTGGCGGCCGATGATGTCCCAGGAGATCGGCAAGCACGTGGCCAAGGGCGGCGGGTTGGGGCTGGCGGTGCCGGTCTATCACCAGATGCTGCGCGCGCAGGAAGCGGCCGACGCGGCGAAGAAGGCGGCTTTGCAGGAGGCGAAGGAATGACCGTGAACGCGATGATGGCGGCAGAGGGGCTGGCGGACCTGCTGGCGCGCGAGAACGCGGCGCTGGCGGCGATGGACCTGCCGACGGCCACCGCGCTGGTGGAGGCCAAGCGGGCGGCGACCGATGCCTTCGTGGCGGCGAATGCCCGTGCAGCAACCATGGGGGCGGCCAGTTCGGGCGCGGTGGCGGTGCCGGATGTGGTGCGGCGGCTGGGCGAACTGGCGGCCGAGAACCGGCTGCTGCTGGAGCGGGCGATGGCGGTGCAGCAGCGCGTGCTGGCGATCATCGCCGAGGCGGCGCCGCGGGCAAGCGTGGTGGCTCCCCGCTATGGCGCCGCGGGCGGGCTGGTGGGGGCGCGCACGGCGCTGCCGGTGGCGATAGCCGCCTCTGCCTGACGAAGGGTGGCGATAGCCGCCTCTGCCTGAGCCGGAAGGCGATCGTCGCTTCTGCCTGATTGGCGGCGGCTGCGCGGGCGTGATACTGCGGGCCGCAATGCCGCCCCCTGACATTCCTTCGGATGCGATCGACGAGGCGGCCTGGCGGCGCGTGCTGGCGCGGGCGCCGGGGGAAGAGGGCTATCCGCCGCTCTATGCGCCGTTCCTGGGCCCGGCCGCGATGCCCGACGGGTGCTTCGTGCTCGGGCGGATCGCGCAGACGCTGGATGGGCGGATCGCCACCGAAAGCGGCATGAGCTTCTGGATCAGCGGGCCCGAGGACATCCTGCATACCCACCGGCTGCGGGCGGTGTGCGACGCCATCGTGGTCGGCGCCGGCACGGTGAAGGCCGATGACCCGCTGCTGACGACGCGGCTGTGCGAGGGGCCCTCCCCGGTGCGGGTGGTGATCGATACCGACCGGCGGCTGGCGGATGGCTACCGGATCTTCCAGAGCGCGCCGGAAACGCTGGTGCTGGTGGCCGATGATATCGTGGGCCCGGGCCGGCTCGGGCGGGCCGAGGTGGTGGCGCTGCCGCGCGGGGCCGGTGGCGGGCTTTCGGTGCCGGCGGTGGTGGCCGCACTGGCGTCGCGCGGGTTGAAACGGATTTTCGTCGAGGGGGGCGGAATCACCGTCTCGCGCTTTCTGGCGGCCGGGGCGCTGGACCGGCTGCATGTGACGGTGGCGCCGCTGCTGCTGGGCTCCGGCATTCCATCATTCACGCTGGCCGGGGTGCCGAAGCCGGAGGATGGGCTGCGGCTGACCTGGGAGGTGCATCGGCTGGGGGCGGATCTGCTGTTCGATATTCCCTTGGTGCGGCGATGACGGTGGCGCGCGCGTTCTGGACGGTGGCGGCCGGGCGGGGGGAGATCCGCACGGAGACGCTCGGCGCGGTGCCGGAGGGCCAGGTGCGGCTGCGGGCGGTGGCGAGCGGGATCTCGCGCGGCACGGAGTCCCTGGTGTTCGCAGGGAGGGTGCCGCCGAGCCAGTTCGCGGTGATGGGGGCGCCGTTGATGGCGGGTGCGTTCCCGTTCCCGGTGAAATACGGCTACAGCGCCGTGGGCGTGGATGCCGCCGGGCGGCGGTTCTTCGTGCTGCATCCGCACCAGGATGTGTTCGATGCGCCGGAGGCGATGTGCATTGCGGTGCCAGAAACCGTGCCCTCGGCGCGCGCGGTGCTGGCGGCGAACATGGAGACGGCGGTGAACATCGCCTGGGACGCAGCGCCGCTGGCCGGCGAGCGGATGATGGTGGTGGGCGCCGGCGTGGTGGGGTTGCTCACGGCCGCGTTGCTGGCGCGCATGCCCGGGGCGGTGGTGACGGTGGTGGATATCGATCCCGCGCGGGCGGCATTGGCCGCTGCACTCGGGTGCCGGTTCGCGCTGCCGGGGGATGCGCCCCTGGAGCAGGAGTTGATCGTGCATGCCTCCGCCAGCGACGCGGGGCTGCGGACGGCGCTTTCCTGCGCGGCGTTCGAGGGGCGGATCGTGGAGGCGAGCTGGTTCGGGGACAAATCCCCTGCCCTGCCGCTGGGCGAGGCGTTCCATGTGCGGCGGCTGCGGATCATCTCCACCCAGGTGGGCAGCGTGGCCACCGCGATGCGCGGGCGGCGGAGCTATGGCCAGCGCCTGGCCCTGGCGCTGGACCTGCTGGCGGATGCGGCGTACGACGCGCTGCTGGAACCGCCGACACGGTTCGAGGACCTGCCGGCGGCGATGCCGCTTCTGCTCGCGGGCGGGCTGTGCCACGTCGTTTCGTATGGGGATGGGTAGAATGTTCAGCCTGACGGTTTGCGATCACATCATGATCGCGCACAGCTTCCAGGGCGAGGAATTCGGGCCGGCGCAGCGCATGCACGGCGCCACTTATGCGGTGGAGGCGGAGTTCCGCGCGCCGAAGCTGGATGGGCACAATCTGCTGATCGATATCGGCCTGGCCAAGACGGAGCTGCGCCGCATCCTGGATACGGTGGACTACCACAACCTGGACACGCTGCCGCAGTTCCAGGGCCAGAACACCACCACGGAATACATGGCCTTCCACATCTGGGGCCTGCTGGCCGCGGCGCTGAAGGACGGCACGCTGGGCGAAGGCGGGCGCGTGACGACGGGGCTGAAGGTGCTGCTGCGCGAGGCGCCGGGCGCCTGGGCCGCCTATGAGGGTGCGCTCTACTGATGCGCGTCGCATTGCTGGTGCCGGGGCCGATCTCGGCGATTTCCGGCGGGTATGGGTATGACCGGCGGATCGTGGCGGAGCTGCGCGCGGCCGGGCATGCGGTGGATGTGATCGAGCTGGAAGGGCGGCATCCCGTCTCCGACGGCGCGGCGCTGGAATCCGCACGCGCGGCGATGGCGCGGGTGGCCCCGGATGCGATCCCAGTGATCGACGGGCTCGGCCTGCCGGCCTTCGGGGCCGGGCTCGATCGGCCGGCGGTGGGGCTGATCCATCACCCGACCTCCCTGGAAGCCGGGTTCGCCGCCGATGACGCGGCGTGGCTGCGCGAGGTGGAGGCGCGGATGTTCCCGGCACTGTCCGGCTGCATCGTGACCAGCCCGACCACGGCGGAGACGCTGGCCAAGCAGTTCGGCGTGCCGGCGGAGCGCATCATCAGCGTGGTGCCGGGGACCGAGGCGGCGCCGCGCAGCACCGGCTCCGGCGGGCCGACCTGCCGCATCCTGTCGATCGGCACGCTGATCCCGCGCAAGGGGCATGAGCTGCTGTTGCGGGCACTGGCGCGGCTGTTCGACCTCGATTGGCACCTGACCATCGCCGGCGGGGCGCCGGACCCGGTGTACGGGGCCACGCTGCGCAACCTGGCCGAGGATCTCGGCATCGCGCAGCGGGTGGCGTTCGCGGGCGTGGCAACGGGCGAGGCGCTGGAGGAGCTGTGGCGCCAGGCGGATGTGTTCGCCCTGGCGACGGAATATGAAGGCTACGGCATGGCGATCGCCGAGGCGCTGAAGCGCGGCCTGCCCGTGGCGATCACCAAGGGCGGCGCGGCTGGCGCGCTGGTGCCGGTGGAAGCCGGGGCGGTGTGCGAGGTGGGCGACCTGGTCACCTTCTCCAAGTCGATCCGCCGGGTGATCTTCGACACCGAGCTGCGCACGGAGATGGCGCAGGCGGCGTGGGAGGCCGGGCAGACACTGCCGGACTGGGAAACGCAGGGGCGGGAGTTCGCCGCCGCGCTGGCAAAGCTGGGGTAGATGGCAGAGACCTTCGACGGCGATTGGCTGGCGCTGCGCGAGCCGTTCGACGCGGCCTCGCGCAGCATGGCGCTGGCGCAGCAGCTGGGGGCGGCGTTGCCGGCACGGGCGCGGCTGATCGACCTCGGTGCAGGGACCGGCAGCCTGTTCCGCTGGCTGGCGCCGATCCTCGACCGGCCACAGGAATGGACTTTGGCCGATGCCGACGGCGCGCTACTGGAGCGGGCGTTTGCGGAAATCTCGCGCTGGGCCACCGCGCGCGGGCTGCCGGTAACGGCGACGGCCTCTTCCATGGTGGTGCGCACGCCGAAGGGGGCGTGGCGGGTGGAGGCGGAGGTGGTGGACCTCGCCGCGCCGCTTTCGGAGATCGGACTCAACCGGCGCGACGCGGTGGTGTGTTCGGCGCTGCTGGACCTGGTGTCGGCCGATTGGATGGCGGGGTTGGCCGCGGTGCTGAGGAAACCGCTGCTGGCCTGCCTTTCCGTGGATGGGCGCGACGGGCTGTATCCCGCCCATCCCGTGGACCGGATTGTGTTCTCCGGCTTCCGGCGCGACCAGCAGCGCGCGAAGGGGTTGGGCGTGGCGCTGGGGCCGAAATCGCCGCAAGCGTTGCGGGCGGCCTTCGCGGCGCGCGGCTGGACGGTGCGCGAGGCGGCGAGCGATTGGCGCATCCCGGCCGCTGCGGCGGACATGCTGGACATGCTGGTGGCCAGCCATGGCGAGGTGGCCGCACGGCGCCTGCACGACCGGCGCGAGATGGTCCGGGCCTGGGCGCGGCTGCGCGCGAAGCAGGTGGATCGCGGGCGCCTTGCCATGCGGGTGGGGCATCGCGACAGTCTGGCCTTGCCGCCGGGAACGATGATCGAGGGAGAGTGAGCATGGCGTTGCTGGGGTGCATTGCGGACGACTTCACGGGTGCGACCGACCTCGCCTCCATGCTGGTGAAGAACGGCATGCGGGCGGTGCAGGTGATCGGGGTGCCGGAGGCAGGTGCCGCGGTGCCGGAGGCCGATGCCATCATCGTGGCGCTGAAATCGCGCACCGCGCCGGTGCGCCAGGCGGTGGGGGAGAGCCTGGCGGCGCTGGATTGGCTGAAAGCGGCGGGGTGCAGACAGTTCTTCTTCAAGTATTGCTCCACCTTCGACAGCACGGAGGCAGGCAATATCGGGCCGGTGGCCGATGCGCTGGTGGAGGCACTGGGCTGCGGCTTCGCGCTCGCCTGCCCCGCTTTCCCGGTGAACGGGCGCAGCGTCTACATGGGCCATCTGTTCGTGGGCGGCGTGCTGCTGAACGAAAGCGGCATGGAGAAGCACCCGCTGACGCCGATGACGGATGCGAACCTGGTGCGCGTGCTGGGCCGGCAGACCGAGGGCACGGTGGGGCTGGTGCCCTATGCCACGGTGGACCAGGGCGCGGCGGCGATCCGCAAGGCGATGACCGGGCTGAAGGAACAGGGGCGGCGCTATGCCATCGTGGATGCGGTCTCCGACGCGCATCTGCAGGCGATCGGCGAGGCGGCGGAGAACCATGCGCTGATCACCGGCGGCAGCGGCATCGCGATCGGCCTGCCGGAGAATTTCCGCCGGGCGGGCAAGCTCGCGGTGAGCGGCGACCCAGGGGCGCTGCCCGACGTTGCGGGGCACACGGCGGTGCTGGCGGGCTCCTGCTCGCGCGCCACGCTGTTCCAGATCGGGCGGGCGCGGGAGCGGATTCCCACGCTGCAACTGGATGCGCTGGCCACGCCGGATGCGCGGGCACTGGCGAGGCAGGCACTGGAGTGGGTGGACGGCAAGCTGGGCGTGGTGCCGGTGCTGATCGCCGCCTCTGCCCCGCCGGAAGTGGTGGCGGCACTGCAGGCGAAGCTGGGGCGCGAGGCGGCGGGGGCGTTGATCGAGGACGCGCTGGCCGAGGTGGCCGAGGGTCTGGTGGCGCGCGGGGTGCGCAACCTTGTGGTCGCCGGCGGGGAGACCTCCGGCGCCGTTGTCACAAGGCTGGGCGTGCGCAGCCTGCGGATCGGTGCGGAGATCGACCCTGGCGTGCCGTGGACACTGGCCGAGGGCAGCGGCCCGGCGATGAAGCTGGCACTGAAGAGCGGCAATTTCGGCGCGCCCGATTTCTTCCTGAAGGCGTTCGCCAGCACGGGTGCGGCGTGAGCGAGGAAAAGCTTCGCGCGGAGATGGTCGCGTTATCCGCCTCTCTGTTCGCGCGCGGGTTCTCCGTGGGGTCCGCGGGGAATATCAGCGCGCGGCTGCCGGATGGGTTCCTGATGACGCCGACGAATTCCTCGCTGGGGTCGCTGGAGGCCGGGCGGATTTCGAAGCTCGGGCCGGATTTCGCGCATGTCTCGGGCGACAAGCCATCGAAGGAGGTGTTCATGCACCGGGCCTTCTACCAGGCGCGGCCGGATGCCGGGGCGGTGGTGCACCTGCACTCCACGATGGCCACCGCGGTGGCGTGCCTGCCGGATGTGGATGCAGGCAACCCGATCCCGCCGCTGACGCCGTATTTCGTGATGCGGGTGGGGCGGCGCATGCCGGTGGTGCCGTATTACCGGCCGGGCGACGGGGCGATGGAGCCGGCGATCCATGCGGCGGCGCAGGGGGCCAAGGCGGTGTTGCTGGCCAACCACGGGCCGGTGGTCTCGGGCGCCACGCTGCGCGATGCGGTGTTCGCGGCGGAGGAGCTGGAGGAAGCCGCCAAGCTGTTCCTGCTGCTGCGCGGGCAGCCGATGCGGCTGCTGACGCCGGGGCAAGTGGACGACCTGCTTTCAACCTTCGGCTGACCACAACGGCAGATATCAGAAAGGGCGCCACCTTGGCTCGGTGGCGCCCTTTGCATTCGCACCCTGCCCCGCCGGCTGTTGACCAGCGGGGAACGTGGTGCGGCAGGCTACTTCGCGGCAGGCTTCTTGGGCGCGGCCTTCTTCGGGGCGGCAGCCGGCTTGGCGGGCGCGGCGGCCTTGGGGGCGGCGGCCTTCTTCGGCGCAGCTGCCTTGGCGGGGGCGGCAGCCTTCGGTGCCGCGGCCTTCTTTGCCGGGGCGGCGGCCTTGGGGGCAGCGGCCTTCTTCGCCGGCGCGGGAGCAGCGGCCTTGGGGGCGGCGGCCTTCTTCGCCGGAGCAGCGGCGGCCTTGGGGGCAGCCGCCTTCTTCGCCGGCGCGGCGGCGGCCTTGGGGGCGGCGGCTTTCTTCGCCGGAGCGGCAGCGGCCTTGGGGGCGGCAGCCTTCTTCGCCGGAGCGGCGGCGGCCTTAGGGGCGGCGGCCTTCTTTGCCGGAGCAGGCTTGGCGGCTGCGGGCTTCGCGGGGGCTGCGGCCTTCTTGGGGGCGGCCTTCATGGCAAGCGCCTGGGCCGGCTTCTTCATTTCGGTCATGTGATGGCACTCCTTGTCTGCCAGATTGTGTGGGCAAGGCCAGTCATGCAAAGAGGCGGCATGGCGCCGCCTGGAAAGCGAGGGACGACGTCGGAAAAGACCTGCTTGCCTCGCGGCCACGACGGTGAACGTTGCGTGCCCGCGCGGCGTTGCAGGGCCTGTTGACGAGACAGCGGTCCATCGACCGTACCTTCCCTGTTGCCTCCGCAAGACCGAACGCAATGCGTTTGCGAATCGACCAACGCGGACGCTTGATTCCGCTATCCGCCTTCGCCCGCGGCGCTGTCAACAAAAAGCAAACGTTACTTGGCGAAGAGCATGAAAAAAGGCGCCGCGGCCTGCTGGCCGCGGCGCCCTGTTCAGGTGCTGCGAAGGCGCCTCAGGTACGTTGCGCGAGCGGCACGAAAGGCTTGTCGTCCGGCCCCACGTAATTGGCGGTCGGGCGAATGATCTTGTTGTCCACTCGCTGTTCCATGACATGCGCGCTCCAGCCCGAGGTGCGGGCGATGACGAAGAGCGGCGTGAACATGGCGGTGGGCACGCCCATCATGTGGTACGAAACCGCGCTGAACCAATCGAGGTTCGCGAACATGCGCTTGGCATCCATCATCACCGATTCGATGCGGTCCGCGATGTCGAACATCTTCATGGAGCCGGCCTCGGCCGACAGGCGGCGCGAGACTTCCTTGATGATCTTGTTGCGCGGATCGGCGATCGTATAGACCGGGTGGCCGAAGCCGATGATGACTTCCTTCCGCTCCATCCGCGCCTTGATGTCGGCTTCCGCTTCGTTCGGATCGGCGTAGCGCTTCTGGATTTCGAAGGCGACCTCGTTGGCGCCGCCATGCTTCGGGCCACGCAGCGCGCCGATGCCGCCGGTGATGGCCGAGTACATGTCCGAGCCCGTGCCGGCCACAACGCGGCAGGCGAAGGTGGAGGCGTTGAACTCATGCTCGGCATAGAGGTTCAGCGAGGTGTGCATGGCGCGCACCCAGCTGTCGCGCGCGGGCTTGCCGTGCAGCAGGGTGAGGAAATGGCCGGCGATGGTGTCGTCGTCCGTCTCCACCTCGATGCGGCGGCCGTTCTGGCTGTAGTGGTGCCAGTAGAGCAGCATGGAGCCGAGCGAGGCCATCAGGCGGTCGGCGATGTCGCGGGCACCTGGCGGGTTGTGGTCGTCCTTTTCCGGCAGCACGCAGCCCAGCGCCGAGACGCCGGTGCGCATCACATCCATCGGGTGGGCGGCGGCGGGAATGGCTTCCAGCACCGTGCGCACGGAAGCGGGAAGGCCGCGCAGGGCCTTGAGCTTTTCCTTGTAGCCGGCGAGCTCCGCCACGTTCGGCAGGGTGCCGTGGACGAGCAGATGGGCCAGTTCCTCGAACTCGCAGGTCTCGGCGATGTCGAGGATGTCGTAGCCGCGGTAGTTGAGGTCGTTGCCGCTGCGCCCCACGGTGCAGAGCGCGGTGTTGCCGGCGGTCACCCCGGAAAGGGCGACCGATTTCTTCGGCTTGAAGTTGCTTTCGCTCATTGGCGTTGTTCCTCTGTGGGGGTCCTAGCCGAAGATGCCGGGCTTGCTTTCAACAAGCGTGCCGGCCGGCAGGGCCACGTTGAGCTGGTGCAGTTCGCCCGCGGGCAGGCTGGCGATGTTCTGCGCCGCCTCGATGAAGCGGTTCGCCTCACGGGTGGTGATGATGCCTTCCGTGAGGATGCGGAACTTGCGGATGTAGTCCTCCCGCGCGAAGGGCTTGGCGCCGAGCGGATGGGCGTTGGCCACGGCCATCTCGTCGATCAGCTTGGTGCCGTCCTTCATGATCACTTCCAGGCGCCCGCCGAAGGCCAGCTCGTTGGGGTCCTTGGCGTGGTAGCGCTTGGTCCAGGCCGGACCCTCGCGGGTTTCGATCTGGTGCCACAGCTCCACGGTGTCTTTCCGCTGGGCGCGCTTGGGGGCGTAGCTGTCCACGTGGTGCCACTTCCCGTCCTGCAGGGCGACGGCGAGGATGTACATGATGGAGTGGTCCAGCGTTTCACGGCTGGCCTTGGGGTCCATCTTCTGCGGGTCGTTGGCGCCGGTGCCGATCACGTAGTGGGTGTGATGGCTGGTATGGAGAATGATCTTCTCCACCGCGCGCCAATCGCTGATTTTCTCGCGCATGCGGAAGGCGAGGTCGATCAGCGCCTGGCTCTGGTACTCGGCCGAGTGCTCCTTGGTGTAGCTGTCCATGATGCCGCGCTTGGCTTCGCCGGTTTCCGGCAGCGGCACATGATACACGTGTTCCGGCAGGCCCTTGTCGCGGGCGGTGCGGCCGGAGAGCATCCAGGCCATCACGCTGTCCTCGCCTTCATAGATCGGGCTCGGCGCACCCTCGCCGCGCATCACGCGATCGACCGCTTCCACGGCCAGCTTGCCGGCATGGGCGGGGGCGTAGGCCTTCCAGGAGCTGATCTCGCCCTTGCGCGACTGGCGGGTGGAGAAGCTGGTATGCACGGCCTGCTGGACGGCCTGGTAGATGACCTCCTGCTTCAGGCCGAGCAGCGTGCCGATCCCTGCGGCGGAGGCGGGGCAGAGATGGGCGATGTGGTCGATCTTGTGCTCGTGCAGGCAGATGGCGCGGACGAGATCGATGTGGATCTCATAGCCGGTGGCCAGGCCGCGGATGAGGTCCTTGCCGGAGCGGCCCATGTGCTGGGCAACGGCGAGCACCGGCGGGATGTTGTCGCCGGGGTGGGAGTAGTCGGCGGCCAGGAACGTGTCGTGCATGTCCAGCTCGCGCACGGCGGTGCCGTTGGCCCAGGCGGCCCATTCCGGCGAGTAGCGGCGGCCGGCGGGCACGCCGAACACGGTGGCGCCGTCGCGCTCGCTCTGCTTGGGGTGCGGGTGGCCGAGCGCCATGCCGCGGGCGGAGACCACCGGGCGGCGGTTGATGGCGGCGATGGCGACCGAGGCGTTGTCGATCACGCGGTTGATGATCATCTCCGCCGTGTCCTTGGGCACCGCGACCTTGTCGGTGGCGACGCCGGCAATCTTCCAGGCCAGCTGGTCCTCGCGGGCCAGCGGGACCTTGGACGGATAGACCTTCACATCGTGCAGCTTCATCAGGGGACTCCCTTCGTGCGACTCTGTTCCTGAGCCGGCCTTTGTTCTGGGCAACCTTCCCGCGCGTGTTTCCCGCGGGGTCGCGGGATTGGCGGATGGCGGCGCGCGGGCTAGCGTCGGCTCTTGAACGGCCTTCGTAGGAGCGCGCGCGGCCTGCGGCAAGACGTGCCGATGTTCCGGCGCGACGGACGGGCCACAGCAGGAACGGGCAGAGAGCCATGGCGACCCCCTTCGACCGCGTTTTTCTCGGCGATGTCGTGACCTCCAGCGAGGTGATCCGCGGCGGCTATGTGGCCGTGCGCGGCGAGACGATCGCGGCGATCGGGCGCGGGGCGCCGCCGCCGGCGGGCGAGATTATCGACCACAGCGGCAAGATGATCATGCCGGGGCTGGTGGATGGGCACATGCACACCTCCTCCGCGCTGGGCTGGCCCGGCATTGAGCTGGCCTCGCGCAGTGCGGCGGCGGGGGGTGTTACCACCTGCGTGGACATGCCGTACGACGTGCCGCAGGCGGTGACCTCGGCCGCCGTGCTGGCGGAGAAGATCGGCTGGGTGGAGCGCACCTCCTACGTGGACATGGCGCTGTACGGCACGATCAAGAAGAATGGCGGGGTGGATGAGATCGCCGGGCTGGCGGCGGCCGGCGTTTCCGCCTTCAAGCTCTCCACCTACGAATACGACGCGGTGCGGTTCCCGCGCATCGACCACCCGACGATGGTTGCCGCCTTCCGCGAGATCGCCAAGACCGGGCTGCCGGTGGCGGTGCATAACGAGGACCAGGAGCTGGTGGAGAAGCTGACCGCCGAGGCGAAGGCGGCGGGCAATACCGATCCGATCTGGCATTGCCGCACCCGCCCGCCGCTGGCCGAGACGATGGCGGATTTCGAGATCTTCGAGATCGGGCTTGAGACCGGGGCGCATGTGCATATCGCCCATTCCTCCGTGGCGCGCGGCTTCACCATCGCGGAGACCTTCCGGGCGCAGGGCGGCATGGCGACCGGCGAGGCCTGCATCCAGTATCTGTGCATGACCGAGGAGGACATCATCCGCCTGGCGGGCAAGGGGAAGTGCAACCCCCCGTTCCGCACCGCGGCCGAGGTGGAGCGGATGTGGGAGGCGCTGCTGGCGGACAAGATCGCCTATGTCTCCACCGACCACGCGCCCTGGCCGCTGGACCGGAAGATGCTGCCGGACATCTTCGCCTGCGGGGCGGGGCTTACGGGCATGCAGAGCTTCGCGCCGCTGATGTTCACGCTGCTGGATGAGCGCGGGCTGTCGCCCACACTGATGGCCACCTATTGCGCCGAACGGACGGCGAAGCTGCATGG
>JAIXTK010000344.1 GCA_027483995.1 Acetobacteraceae bacterium | reverse complement strand
ATCCCGTCAGCCACCGAGAGCGCGTAGATGAAGCCGCTGCACGCCGCCGAGAGGTCGAAGCCGAAGCCCCCTGCCCCCAGCGCCGCCTGCACCCGCACCGCCGCGGCCGGGAAGGCCTGATCCGGCGTAGCGGTGGCCACGATGATGCCGTCCACCTCGGCCGCATCCACGCCGGCATCGGCCAGCGCGGCACGCGCCGCCTCCGTGGCCATGAAGGCGCAGGTCTCGTGCGGGGCGGCCAGATGGCGCTGGCGGATGCCGGTGCGCTCGCGGATCCACGCGTCGGAGGTATCCACCCGTTGGGCGAGTTCCTCGTTGGTCACGATCCGGGCCGGAAGGTAGGAACCGATGCCGGCCAACTGCGTACGCGGCCGGGTGCCGCCGGAGGCCATGTCAGCGCGCCGTGGCGAGGCGTGATCCGCCGGCGGGGTCTGCTGGTCCATGTCCAGATCCGTTTCCTGTCGTGGCGGAACCGGGGGCGGGGGTCAGCGCGGCGATGCGGCCGAGTCCCTCGCGAATCCCGTCGTTGAAGCGGTGCACCACCATGTCCATAGCGACGTCCACGGCATGCGCGAAGCCCTCGGCGTCGGTTCCGCCATGCGATTTCACCACCACGCCGGACAGGCCAAGCATGACGGCACCGTTGTAGCGCCGCGGGTCCAGCCATTCGCGCAGCCGTTCCAGCTGCGGGCGCACCAGCAGGTAGCCGATCTTGGCGGCGATGGAGGCGGAGAAGACCTGGCGCAGCATCTGGCCCACCAGCTTCAACGCGCCCTCGCCGGTCTTGAGGGCGACATTGCCGGTGAAGCCGTCCGTCACGATCACATCCGTGGTGCCGGCGGCGATGTCGTGGCCTTCCACGAAACCATGGAATTGCGGCCCGAGATGGGATTGGCGCAGCATCTCGGCGGCCAGGCGCAGTGTCTCGCTGCCCTTCAACTCCTCGGAGCCCACGTTCAGCAGCCCGATCGTGGGGGCGGTAAGGCCGAGCACCGTGCGGGCGAACACATCGCCCATCAGGGCGAATTCCACCAGGTTGCGCGTATCGCACGCCACGTTGGCGCCGAGATCGAGCATCACCACGTCGCCACGCGCCGAGGGGCCCAGCGCTGCCATGGCGGGGCGGTCGATTCCCGGCAGGGTCTTGATAACGATCTTGGCCAGCGCCAGCAGCGCGCCGGTGTTGCCGGCGGAAACAACGCCCGCCGCCTCGTGCGCCGCCACCGCATCGATGGCCACCCGCATGGAGGCGCCCCGCAGGCGCAGTGCCGCGGTGGGCTTCATGTCGCCGGAGATCACATCCGGCGCATGGCGCAGGGTGCAGATGGCCGCGGCGCGCTTGTGCTGGGCCAGCAAAGGGGCCACGCGGGCCTCGTCGCCAACCAGCAGGAAACGCGCGCCAGGATGACGCTCGGCCACGATATCAAGGCCGCGGACAACCACGTCGGGGGCGGCATCGCCCCCCATGGCATCCACGGCCAAGGTGAATTCGCTGCTCACGCGCCGCTATCCAGTCTGGTCCTGGCGGCCTGCCATTTGGCGGCAGGCCAGGCATGCGGGCATTGGCCCGGCATGATGTTCCCGGTGCGCGACGACGCCCGCGCCGGGGTCAGGCGCGGACAGCGCCCTTCAGGGCCTTGCCGGCCGTGGCCACTTCGCGGCCGTCGTAATGGCCGCAATGGCTGCACACGTGGTGCGGGCGCTTCAGTTCGCCGCAGTTCGAGCATTCCGCATGGGCGGACGCCGTCAGCGCGTGGTGGCTGCGCCGCATGCCGATGCGAGACGGGGAGGACTTCTTCTTCGGTACGGCCATGGGACCACGCAACTCCGGGCAGCGTGACGATCCGGTCGGCTCGGTCGGGCAAGGATAGCGTGGCGGGCGGAACCCGGCACCAGAACCTAGCCGCTCCGGCGGATACGATCACAGTAAGGCAAAAACGCGAGGGGCGCCCACTAGCAGAGGTGTGAGGCCCCCGCAAGTGATGGCGCGACATGTCGACCATCCTACCCCGGACGCGCGCGCCGCGCCAGGGCGGCGAAGGGGGAGGTGGGCTCATCGTCCGGGTCGGCCGGCAGGTCGCCTTCGTCCAGCGCCGCACCGGGCTTGCGAGGATACGGGTCCAGCGCCAGCGCCAACTGCTCCACCGCGGCCTCACCGAGATCGATCTGGGTGCCGGCGTAAGGCAGTTCGTCATCGGATTCGAGGTCGAGCAGGTCCTCCTCGTCGGGCTCCACGAACTGGTCCTCCGGCACGAAGCGCACGCGGAACGCCTCCTGCACCTCCGCCTCGAACGGATCCGTGGTGACCACGCATTCCTGTGTCACGCGCGCGGCCAGAACACCGTCCGCGGCCACCACGCCACCGCCCAGCGAGACCAGGCGGAACCGGCAGGCGAGCGCCGCCACGGCCGGGATGCGCAGCCGCACCGCGATCGCCACGCATTCCTCGGCGGTGGCGATCACCTCACGCTCCAGCCCCAATACACCCACCTGGCCGACCGCGATCGGCCGATGCATCTCCACCGGGTCGCTCACGACAGGGCCTCCTGCGCATCCACGAAGCGAAATCCGCCGGCCAGCAAGGCCTCGGCCGGTATCGCGTCCAGCGCGGCGGCGTGGCGCAGCACAAGCCTGGCCAGGCGCCCTGCGGCATCATCCGGCATTTCCGCCCCCGGTGCGGCGCCGCGCCAGACATTGCGCCCCAGCGCCTCGGCCAACGCCGCCTCGCCGCCCTGCCCCATGGCTGCCTCATAGGCGGTGCTGCGGCCGTGCAACGCCTCCCACATCGCCTTCACGCGCCGGCCCACCACGAGGTCGCTCACGCCCATCTCGCGCAGGTTGAAATCCATGTCGGAGAACATCGCATCGAACACCGCCTGGGCCACGTCCGCCCCCGGCGGCGGCAGCGCCGTCAGCCGGCGGATCATCAGGAAGACGTGCAGCCCGACCATGTCGAACCGCCCATCCAGCGTGTCGGGCACGCGCAGATCGCTGTAGAAAACCGGCTGCCGCGCCGCCGCAACGGCCGCGCCATACAGCTCATAGCCCAGCCTTTCGTGGCGACGCCGCCGCAGAAACCCCAGCACCCTGCTCTCCTGTCCACCCGGGCGAGACCGCACCGGGCCCATTGGGGGCACGCCAAGGGCAAACGGCGCCCGAGATGGCGCGCTCCCGGTGTTCATGCTAGCACGTGGGGGCGCGCCGCCAAACCTGCCAGCCCCGATGGGGAATGGCGGGGCGGTGCCGCCCCGCATGGTCGCAGGGGCCGCGCGCTGGGCCAGACCATTGCCGGGGACCACGAGTTGCGTAGCATGCCACCCTCCTTCCTGCCGAAGCTCCTCGCCCTGGCCCTGGCGGCCCTGCCGCTGGCGGCGTGCGAAACCTCGGGCCTGCTCAGCCACCCGATCCAGGCCCGCGGCAACCGCGTGGACCCGGAGCAGCTGGCCCAGCTCGTGCCCGGCACCTCCACCCGCAACGACGTGATGGCGCTGATCGGCTCGCCCACCACCCGCGCGACCTTCGACGACAACACCTGGCTCTATATCTCCGAAATGACGAAGCCTGTGATTGCTGCGACGAATACCATTCGGGATCAGCAGGTTGTAGCCGTTTCCTTCGACCAGCAAGGCGTGCTGCGCAAGGTGGAGCGCAAGGGGCCGGAGGATTCGGTGCCGGTGGACATCGCCTCACGCACCACGCCCACTCCGGGCAACGACACCAACTTCCTGCAGCAGCTGCTGGGCAATGTCGGCCGCTTCAGCCCCGGCGGCAATATCGGCTCCAGCGGGTCCGGCTCCAACCCGGGCTCGCGCGGAAACTACTGACCTCGCCTCAGGCGAAGTGGCTCCAGCCACCGGTGCCGAGAGCCATCGGCGCGCCATCGGGGGCCAGCACGGCCACCTCGGCGGCACCTTCCTCGAAGCGCCCGATCCGCGTGACCGCCACGCCGCACGCCATCGCCGCCGCGTGCAGGTCTGCCGCGCGCGACTCGGGCACCGCCAGCAGCAGCTCGTAGTCGTCGCCTCCCGTCAGGCAGCGCGCCAGCAGCGCCGGCTCGGTCGAGACCGCCGCGGCGGCAGCCGGCGACAGCGGCACACGCGCCGCCTCGATCCCCGCCCCCAGCCCCCCGCCGCGGCAGAGATGGCCGAGGTCCTGGACCAGCCCATCGGAGACATCCATGGCCGCCGTGGCAATGCCGGCCAGGCGCTGCCCCAGTGCCACGCGCGGCTGCGGCACCCGGTAGCGGCCGGCCAGGAAGCCATCGGGATCGGGTAGCTGCCCGGTGGCCGCCAGCAGCCCCAGCGCGCCATCGCCGATCGTGCCCGTGACCCACACCCCATCGCCGGGCCGTGCGCCATTGCGCCGCAGCGCCATGCCGGGCGAAACGGTGCCGAGGATGGTGAGCGACAGGCTGACCGGCCCGGGCGTGGAGGTGGTGTCGCCGCCCAGCACCTGCAGGCCGAACTCAGCCTGGTCGGCCGCCAGCCCCGCGGCGAAGCCGGCAAACCAGGCATCCCGGGTGTCGCGCGGCACGGAGACCGTCAGCAGGTAGCCCAGCGGCGTGGCGCCCATGGCGGCGAGGTCGGAGAGGTTGGTACGCAGCAGCTTGCGCGCCACCAGGTCCGGCGGGTCGTCCGGCAGGAAGTGCACGCCGGCGACCATCGCATCGGCGGCCACCACCAGGTCCCGGCCGGCCGGTGGTGCAAACACCGCGGCATCATCGCCGAGCGCCAGCGCACCAGCCCCGGCAAGCGGCAGAAAATGCTTATAGATCAGGGAGAATTCGGGAGGAACGGAGCCGGCCATGCAGCCGCGCTCAACCGCCCTGGAACTCGCCGGTGCGCAGGCGGTGGGCGATGCGGTCCAGCACGCCGTTCGCCATGCCCGGGATGTCGCCGTCGAAGAAGCCGTGGGCGATGTCCAGGTACTCGTTGATCACCACGCGCGCCGGCGGCCCGTCGCTCATCCACAGCTCCGCCGCCCCGGCCCGCAGCAGGGCGCGCAGCACGGGGTCCAGGCGTTCCATGGGCCAGTCGGCCGAGAGCGTGTCGGCCAGCACGGCATCCAGCGTGTCCTGCTGGGCGGTGGCGGTGCGCACGATGCGGCCGAACAGCGGCACGTTGGCATCGGGCGCGCGCCCGTCCTCGAAGCCGCTGCCGGGTTCCGCGCCCAGACGATGGCGGACGAACTCGTCGATCACCCGCTCGGCGGAAACCTGCATCTGTTCCGCCTGGAACAGCGCCTGCACCGCGGCCACGCGGGCCGAGGTGCGCGGGCGGCTGCCCGGCGCTTGTGGTCTGGCTTTGGTCATTCCTAGCTCGCCGCGCCGAGCTGGCGCGCGGCACGGATTTGCAGCAGCGCCGCGGCCGCGGCCTCGGCACCCTTGTTGTGCCCGTCCTGCCCGGAGCGGGCCAAGGCCTGGGCCTCGGTGGCCACGGTCAGCAGCCCGTTGCCCAGGCTCAGCGTGTGGTCCAGCGCCACGCGGGTCAGTGCCTGCATCGCCTCGCGGCAGACATGCTCGTAATGGTCGGTCTCGCCCTTCACCACGCAGCCCAGCGCGACGAAGCCGTCATACGCCTTGTCCCCCTTCACGGCGAACTGGATCGCCGTGGCCAGTTCCAGCGCGCCGGCCACGTCCAGCACGTCGCAGGTGCCGCCGGCCTCGGTGATGATGCGCACCGCGCCATCGCGCAGGCCATCGACGATCTGGGTGTAGTACGGTGCGCGCACCACCAGCATCCGCGGCGGGCGGCCACCGATCTTCGGCGCTTCGGGCAGCTTGGCGTCGGCGGTGCTCATGATACGGCCTCTTACAGCCCGTCGAGCGGGCGCTGGTCGATGACGTTCAGGCCGTAGCCCTCGATGCCGACGATGGTGCGCGGGTGGTTGGAGAGCAGGATCATGTCCCGCACGCCGAGGTCGAGCAGGATCTGCGCGCCGATGCCGTAGTCGCGCAGCGTTGAACGCGGGCGCTCGGCGGCAGCCAGCTGCTTCACGCGTTCCGACAGCGTGGTGGGCCCCATCTCGCGCAGCAGCACCACGGCGCCTCGGCCCTCGCGCGCGATCATCGCCATGGACTGGGTCAGCGCATCGCGCGTGGTCTCGCCCAGCACGTCGTTCAGCAGGTCCACGCCGTGCATGCGCACCATCACCGGGCCAGGGGCGGCGAGATCGCCCTTCACCAGCACCAGGTGCTCGTTGTTTTCCAGCGTGTTGGCATACACGATCGCCTTCCACTCGCCACCGACGGCGTGGGTCAGCGAGCCCTCCGTCACCCGGCGCACGAAGCGCTCGGTGCGGCGGCGATGGGCGATCAGGTCGGCGATGGTGCCGAGCTTGAGGTTGTGGTGCTGCGCGAAGGTCACCAGGTCCGGCAGGCGGGCCATGGTTCCGTCATCGTTCATGATCTCGCAGATCACGCCGGAGGGGTTGAGCCCGGCCAGGCGCGCGATATCCACCGCCGCCTCGGTATGCCCGGCCCGCACCAGCGTGCCGCCCTCGCGCGCCACCAGCGGGAACACATGGCCGGGGGTCACGATGTCGATCGGCCCACGCTCCGGGTTGATCGCCACCGCGATGGTGTGGGCGCGATCATGGGCGGAGATGCCGGTGGTCACGCCATCCCGCGCCTCGATGGAGACGGTGAAGGCGGTGCTGTGCCGTGTGCCGTTCGATTGGCTCATCAGCGGCAGCCCGAGCTGTTCCACGCGCTGGCGGGTCATGGAAAGGCAGATCAGGCCGCGGGCGTGCCGCGCCATGAAGTTCACCGCATCCGGCGTGGCGAACTGGGCGGGGATGACCAGGTCGCCCTCGTTCTCCCGGTCCTCGTCATCCACCAGGATGAACATGCGCCCGGCACGCGCCTCGGCGATCAGCTCCTCGGCGGAGGCGAGGTACTGCGACAGCGACTTGGTCAGCATCTGGCTCATTCCCGGCCCCTCAGGCGGCATAGTCGGCAAGGCGGGCCACATAGCGCGCCACGGTGTCGATCTCGATATTGACCTTGTCGCCCACCTTGAGAAGGCCGAACCCCGTCACCTCTGCCGTGTGCGGGATGATGTTCACGCCGAACGTATCCCCCTCCACCTCGTTGACCGTCAGCGAAACGCCGTCGATGGCAACCGAGCCCTTGGGGGCGATGAACCGTGCGATGCCGCCGGGTACGCGAAAGCGCCAGCGGGTGGAGCCCTGGTCTGGCGTGGCGGCCAGCACCTCGCCCAGCCCATCCACATGGCCCGAGACGATATGCCCGCCGAGTTCGTCGCCCACCTTCAGCGGGCGTTCCAGGTTGATGCGCGTGCCGACAACCCAGGCGCCGAGCGTGGTCTTGGACAGCGTTTCGGCCGAGGCGGTCACCGCGAACCAATCCGGCCCCAGCTCCACCGCGGTCAGGCAGCAGCCGTTGCAGGCGATGGAAGCGCCCAGGGGAATGCTGGCCATGTCGGCCCAGCCCACGGGCACGCCCACCACCAGCCGCATATCCTGCCCGCGGCCGATCGGCGTGATCGCGCGAACCTCGCCCAGGCCGGTGACGATCCCGGTGAACATCAGACCTTCGCTCCCTTCTGCGCGCCACTCTCGGGCGCGCGAACATACTCGCTCAGCAGGTCCGCGCCCACCGGCCGCGTGCCAATGCTACGGAACCGCGGCATCTGCGCCAGCGCCTCCACCCCGAAGGCCTGTGCCGCCGGCCAGCCATCGCCGCCCATCACGGAGGGGGCGTGGAACCAGGCCAGCCGGTCCACCAGATCCGCGCGCAGCAGCGCCGCGGCAATCTGCGCCCCGCCCTCGGCCAGCAGCCGGGTAATGCCGCGCTCGGCCAGCACCCGCAGCCCGGCGGCAAGGTCGATTCCGGCGGGGGAGTCGCCCACCTGCACCACGACGACTCCGGCCGACTCCAGCGCCGACACCCGGCCCGAATCGACGCCGCCACGGCACAGCACCCAGGTGGGCGCTGAATGTGCGGTGGCCACCAGGCGGGAGGTGAGCGGCAGGCGCAAATGGCTGTCCGCCACCACGCGCACCATCGGCAGCGGCTTGAAGCCGGGGATGCGGCAGGTGAGGTCCGGATTGTCGGCCAGCACGGTGCCCACGCCTACCATGATCGCGTCGTGCCGGCCGCGCAGCGCATGGGCCATGCGCCGCGCCGGCTCGCCCGTGATCCACTGGCTTTCGCCCGTGCGGGTGGCAATGCGGCCATCCAGGGTGGAGGCCAGCTTCAGCGTGACCAGCGGCCGGCCGCGCTGCACGCGGGTGACGAAGCCTGCCACCACATCGGCGGCCTCGTCCTCGAGCACGGCTTCCACCACCTCGATCCCCGCCGAACGCAGCCGGGCGAGGCCGGCACCGTTCACGCGCGGATCAGGGTCGCGCACTCCCACCACCACGCGCGAAACGCCGGCGGCCACGAGCGCATCGGTGCAGGGCGGCGTCCGGCCATGGAAGCAGCAGGGTTCCAGCGTCACATAAGCGGTCGCGCCGCGTGCCGCGTCACCCGCCATGGCCAGGGCCTGCGGTTCCGCATGCGGGCGGCCGCCCTGGGCGGTGGTGGCACGGCCGACCACGCGGCCATCCTTCACGATCACGCAGCCCACGGAGGGGTTCGGCCAGGTGCGCCCATTGCCGCGGCGCGCCAGCGAAAGGGCCGCGCGCATATGCGCGACATCCTGCGCCCCGGCCGTCACGGCTTCGGATCCGGCAGGGTATCTTCGCCGCCAAGCCCGCCCAAAAATGCTTCGAAATCCTTGGCTTCGCGGAAGTCGCGATACACCGAGGCGAAGCGCACATAGGCCACCTCGTCCACTTCGCGCAGCGCGGCCATCACCGCCTCGCCGATCGACTTGGAGGGCACGTCACTGTCGCCCGAGGCTTCCAGCTGGCGCACGATGCCGTTCACGATCCGCTCCAGCCGCTCTTCGGAAACGGGCCGCTTGCGGATCGCCACGCGCACGGAGCGCACCAGCTTGTCGCGATCGAACGGCACGCGCCGCCCATCGGTCTTAACCACGGTCAGCTCACGCAGCTGCACGCGCTCGATCGTGGTGAAGCGCTGGGTGCAGGCGGGGCAGAAGCGACGGCGGCGGATCGTCATGCCGTCGTCGCTCGGCCGGCTGTCCTTCACCTGGGTCTCGTCATGGCCGCAGAAGGGACAGCGCATCGGAACAAACTACCGGGCGTAGATCGGGAAGCGCGCGCACAGCTCCTTCACCCGCGCACCCACGGCGGCTTCCACCACGGCATTGCTGCCGTCGTTGGAGGCGGAGAGCCCATCGAGCACCTCGCCGATCATCTGGCCGATCTGCTGGAACTCCGCCACGCCGAAGCCGCGCGTGGTGCCGGCGGGGGTGCCGAGGCGCACGCCAGAGGTGATGGCGGGCTTCTCGGGGTCGAAGGGGATGGCGTTCTTGTTCGCCGTCATGTGCGCCCGCTCCAGGCTGGCCTCGGCCGCCTTGCCGGTCACGCGCTTGGGGCGCAGATCCACCAGCATCAGGTGGCTGTCCGTCCCGCCGGTCACGATCGCCAGCCCCTGCTCCACCAGCGTGGCGGCAAGCGCGCGGGCATTGTCCACCACTTCCTGCTGGTAGGTCTTGAACTCCGGCCGCAGCGCCTCGCCGAAGGCCGCGGCCTTGCCGGCGATCACATGCATCAGCGGCCCGCCCTGCAGGCCGGGGAACACCGCCGAGTTGAACTTCTTGCCCAGGTCGGCGTCGTTCGAAAGGATCATGCCGCCGCGCGGGCCGCGCAGCGTCTTGTGCGTGGTGGTGGTCACCACATGCGCGTGCGGCAGCGGGCTCGGGAACACCCCGGCCGCCACCAGGCCGGCGAAATGCGCCATATCGACCATGAAGAAGGCGCCGACCTCATCGGCCACCCGGCGGATGCGGGCGAAATCGATCACGCGCGGATAGGCGCTGCCGCCGGCGATGATCAGCTTGGGCTTCTCGGCGCGGGCCATCGCCTCCAGCTGGTCGTAATCGAGCAGCCCGTCCTCGCGCCGCACGCCGTACTGGATGGCGCGGAACCACTTGCCCGAAAGGTTGGGCGCCGCGCCATGGGTCAGGTGCCCGCCGGCATCCAGGCTCATGCCCAAAATGGTATCGCCCGGCTTCACCAGCGCCAGGAACACCGCCTGGTTGGCCTGCGCGCCGGAATGCGGCTGCACGTTGATGTAGCTGCAGCCGAACAGCTTCTTGGCCCGCTCGATCGCCAGCGTCTCGGCCACGTCCACTTCCACGCAGCCGCCGTAATAGCGCCGGCCGGGATAGCCCTCGGCATACTTGTTGGTCAGCACCGAGCCCTGCGCCTCCATCACGGCGGCGGAGACGATGTTCTCGCTGGCGATCAGCTCGATGCCGTCCTGCTGGCGCACCAGTTCGCGGCCGATGGCGGCGGCCAGTTCGGGGTCGGTCTCGGCCAGGCTTGCGGCGAAGAAGCGCTGCAGGCTGGCGTGGTTCGCGCGATCGTTCATGCCCAACCCTCCGGGATCCTGGGAAAGAGGCGGGTTCTAGACGGTTGCGGGCGCTTCCGCGAGGGGCTTCGCAGCAGGGGAAAGCTTCTCCAACCGCTGCACATGCCGCCCGCCCTCGAATGGCGTGGCCAGGAACACGCGCAGGATTTCCTCGGCGGTGGCCGCATCGATCAGCCGCGCGCCCATGGCGATCACGTTGGCGTCGTTGTGCTCGCGGCAGAGCCGGGCGGTTTCGGCCTCGCCGGCCAGCGCGCAGCGAATGCCGGCATGCCGGTTCGCCGCGATCGACATGCCCACGCCGGAGCCGCACACCAGAACGCCGCGCAGCGCCCGGCCATCCTCCACCGCCGCACAAACGGCGTGGGCGATGTCGGGGTAGTCCACCCGGGCTTCGTCATGCGTGCCCATGTCCAGCACGGAATAGCCGGCCGCGCGCAACCCATCGGCCAGCTGGCGCTTCAGCGCCGGGCCGGCATGGTCGCAACCGATCGCAATCGTGGGCATGGTCTCGCTGTCCATCCCCGTGTCCTATCACGCGTTCGTGCACCGGGCGAAGCGCGGCACGCCCCCGCTGCCGCATTGCCGCCATGCTTTGGGGTGTGCGGTTGGCAACCGGCGCCCCCGCCGCCATCATGCCGGCGAATCGAACGAGGGCGATCAACATGCGCATTCTGGTGCTCGGCGCGGGCGGTATCGGCGGCTACTACGGCGGGCGGGCAGCCGCCGGCGGCGCCGACGTCACCTTCCTGGTGCGCCCCAAGCGCGCCGAGCAGATCGCCGCCCGTGGCCTGGTGATCAAAAGCCCGCTGGGCGACGCCACCATCGCCGCCAAGACCGTGCAGGCCGACACGGTGAAGCCGGGCTGGGATGCCATCATCCTCTCCTGCAAGGCCTACGACCTCGACAGCGCCATCGAGGCGATCCGCCCCGCCGCCGCGGGTGCCAAGATCATCCCCCAGCTCAACGGCATGCAGCACCTCGATAGGCTGGAGGCCGAATTCGGCGCCGAAGCCGTCCTTGGCGGCATGACCGGCATCGCGGTTACGCTGGAGTCCGACGGCACCGTGCGCCATCTCAACACCATGGCCACCTTCGGCTACGGCGCCCGCCTGCCCAGCCAGGTGGCGTTCTGCGACGCGCTGCAGCCGCATCTGGCCAAGGGTGGCTTCGACCTGACCAACTCGCCCGAGATCCTGCAGATGATGTGGGAGAAATGGGTGTTCCTGTGCTCCATCGCCGGCATGAACTGCCTGTTCCGCGGCAATGTCGGCAGCATCGTCAGCGCCAGCACGGAGGCCGCCGGGCTGATGCTCCAGATGGTGGACGAGTGCACCGCGGTGGCCACCGCCGCCGGCTTCAAGCCGCGCCCGCCCGCCGATGCCCGCGCCCGCCAGCAACTCAGCGACCCCAAGGGCCAGTGGATGGCCTCCATGCTGCGCGACCTGCAGAAGGGCGGCGCCGTGGAAGCCGATCACGTGGTGGGCGACATGCTGGCCCGCGCGAAGGGCTTCGGCACGCCGCACACCATGCTGGCCACCGCCTACACCCACCTCAAGGTGTACGAGGCATCCCGCGCGAAGGGCTAGCCGCCTGGCCCCTTCGCCTGCTGCTCGCGGATCTTCGCCGCAATCTCGCGCTGCTTGCGCCGATCGGCCAGCATCTGGGCGATCGGCCGCCGCAGATACAGCAGCGTCGCGGCGATCCAGAGCAGAATGGCGATGGAGCCGATGATCCAGTTCAACATGCCCTGTCCTACCGCACCGGCAGGGTGGCAAGGAAGGCCGGAACCCGCGCCAGCGCATCTTCGCGCGCCGCCGGGTCCCCGCCCGTATGCACGATACCGTCGCCGCGCTGGCTCGACGGGATGTTGCGCATCTGCCGCACCGGGATATCCACATCGAAATTGTGCCAGGCGCCGGGATAGGCCACCAGGGTCACGGCCGGCCCGGCCTCCTCCGCCAGGGCGCGGCATGGCGCGATCGGGGTCCAGTCGTCGGCCTCGCCGTGCAGCAGCAGCATCGGCGCCACCGGCCGCCAGCCGCCCAACCGCGCCGCGGCACGGCAGCCGGGATAGAAGGCCACCAGCCCGCGGATAAGCCCGCGCCGCTCCGCCAGGTCGCGCCCCGCCGCCAGCACCGTGCTGCCGCCATCCGACCAGCCCAGCAGCACCACCCCGCCCGGCGGCGTGCCCGCCCGGTCGAACAGAAACTGCGCCGCCGCCAGTGCGTCCCGCCGCCGCAGCCCCGCCGCCGTCACCGCCCGGTGCTGCTCCCTGCACTGGGAGCCGAGCCCGCGCGACCCGAAGCTGTCGGGGAACAGCACGATATGGCCGCGGCGGCGAAGCGCCTCACCCCATTGCGCATCACGCTGCGGATAGGGCCCGCCGCAGCCATGCAGCGCCACGATGGCCGGCGCCACCGCCGGCCCGTCCGGCAGCAGCAACTCGGCCTTCAAGGTCACGCCCTCGGGGCCGGGGATCGCCACCGTCTCGGCGCGGGCCGGCAGGGTCAGAAGCAGCAGCAGGATCAGAATATGGCGCATGGACGCATGCTAGCGCAGGCGCTTGCCGATCCACAGCGCCGGCAGGAAACAGCCGGCCTGGAGCACCACGATCAGCGGCGCGGTGGCCACGTCCAGATGGAAGCTCGCGAGCACACCCAGCACGCAGGCGCTCACCGAAACCACCGTCGCCACCGCCATCATCGCATCGAACCGCCGCGTCGCCACGAAGCCGATCGCCCCCGGCGCGATCAGCATGGCCACCACCAGCACGATCCCCGCCGCCGCCAGCGCCGCCACGATCACCAGCGCCAGCCCCACCAGCAGCGCGATTTCCAGGCGCCGCGCATCCAGCCCGATGGCGCGCGCATGGGCGGGGTCGAAGCACACCAGGAACAGGTCGCGCCGCCGCGCCCAGGCCAGCAACGCCACCGGCAGGATCACCGCCGCGGTCTCCACCACCTCCGCCCAGGTCACGCCCAGCACGTTGCCGAACAGGATGTGGCTCAGGTGCTGGTCGGTATCCACCTTCACGAACAGCACCAGCCCGGCGGCGAACATGCCGGCGAACACGATCGCCAGCACCGCATCCTCGCGCACCCGCGAATTGCGTCGGATGTAGCCGGTGGCCAGCGCGCAGCCGAGCCCGGCAGCCAGCGCGCCCAGCTTCGTCGACAGCCCCGCGAGATGCGCCAGCACGATCCCCGGCAGCACGGCGTGGGAGACCGCATCGCCCATCAGCGACCAGCCCTTCAGCACCAGGTAGCACGACAGCACCGCGCAGCCCGTGCCCACCAGCGCCGCCACGATCAGCCCGCGCACCATGAACTCATGCGCCAGCGGCGCGGTGAGCCACTCGATCACGAAACCGGCCTCGCCCGGCGCCACGCCGCCAGCCGCCCGTGCTTCGGCGCCAACAGGAAGGTGGCCAGGAACACCAGCGTCTGCGCCACCACGATCAGCCCCCCCGTGGCGCCATCGAGAAAGTAGCTGGCATAGGCCCCCACCGCCGCAGTGGTGGTGCCAATCGCCACCGCGATCACCAGCATGCGCCCGAACCGGTCGGTCAGCAGGTAGGCGGTGGCCCCCGGCGTCACCACCATGGCGATCACCAGGATGGCGCCCACCGTCTGCAACGCCGCCACCGTGCAGGCGCTCAGCAGCACAAAGAACAGCACCCGCAGCCGCCACGGGTTCAGCCCCACCGCGCGGGCATGGCTGGCATCGAAGAAGGCCAGCATCAGGTCGCGCCAGCGCAGCAGCAGCACCACCAGCGAAAGGCCGGCAATCGCCACCACCTGCACCACATCCTCATCGGCAATCGCCAGCACATTGCCCATCACGATGGTCTGCACGGAGATGGAGGCCGGATGCACGGAGACGATCAGCAGCCCGGCTGCGAACATGGCGGTAAACACCAACCCGATCGCCGCATCCTCGCGCAGCACCGTCACCCGCTGCACCGCGGCCATCGCCAGTGCGGCCAGCATGCCGGAGACAAAGGCCCCGGCCGCATAGGGCAGCTTCAGCAGATAGGCCACCGCCACGCCGGGCACCACGGCGTGGGAGAGCGCATCGCCCATCAGCGACCACCCCTTCAGCACCAGGTAGCAGGAGAGGAACGCGCACACGCCCGCCACCAGCGCGCTCACCCAGATGGCGCGCGCCATGTAGGAATAGGCGAAGGGCTCCAGCAGCACGTCCATCACGTCGCGGCGGGCCCCTGCCCCGGCGGCACCACGGCCTGGTTTCCGCCAGGCCCGTACAGCACCAGCGGGTGCTCATCGTCGGTCAGCACCGTCACGTGCCGCGCATCGGCATCGTCGTGCAGGTCGGCTCCGCCCAGGCGCACATGGCGCAGCGCGGCGCCGAACGTCAGCGCGAGGTTGGCGGCCGTGAAGGTGCTCGCCGTCGGCCCGAAGGCCAGCACGGTGCGGTTGAACAGCACCACCTGGTCGCAGAACTCCGGCACGCTGCCCAGATTATGGGTGGACACCAGCATCAGCCGCCCCTCGTCGCGCATCTCGCGCATCAGGGTCACGATTGCCTGCTCGGTGGTCAGGTCGATGCCGGTGAACGGCTCATCCAGCAGGATCACCTGCGCCCCCTGCGCCAGCGCGCGCGCCAGGAAGGCCCGCTTCTTCTGCCCGCCGGACAGCTCGCCGATCTGGCGCAGGCGAAGGGCCGCCATCCCCACCCGCTCCAGCGCCGCATCCACCGCCGCCCGGTCCGCCGCGCGCGGCATGCGCAGCAGGCCCATATGGCCGTAGCGCCCCATCATCACGACATCCTCGACCAGCACCGGAAAATTCCAGTCCACGTCGTCGCTCTGCGGCACATAGGCCACCAGGCCCTTGCGCAGCGCCGCGTCCACCGCCAGCCCGCCGATACGGATGCTGCCACCGCCCGGCGCCACGAAGCCCATCAGCGCCTTGAACAGGGAGGACTTGCCGCTGCCGTTCACCCCCACCAGCGCGCAGATCGTGGGCCGGTCCAGCACGAAGCCCGCCCGGTCCACCGCCACCACCCCATTGGGATAGCGCACGGTCACGTCGTGAACCTCCAGGGATGCCGTCATGTCCCGAAGCCGCGCGCGACCGTCTCCACCGTCACCTCCAGCAGCTTGAGGTAGGTCGGCACCGGCCCGGAGGCCTCGCTCAGCGAATCCACGTAGAGCACCCCGCCGTAGCGGGCGCCGGTCTCCCGCGCCACCTGCCTCGCCGCCCGGTCACTCACGGTGCTTTCGCTGAACACCACCGGCACCTTGTTGCGCCGCACCGCATCGATCAGCCGGCGGATCTGCTGCGGCGTGCCCTGCTGGTCGGCGTTGATCGGCCACAGATAGGCCTCGCGCAGCCCGAAATCGCGCGCCAGGTAGCTGAACGCGCCTTCCGATGTCACCAGCCAGCGCTGCCCTTCCGGGATCTTCGCCAGCCGCGCCCGCAGCGGCGCCTCGATCGCGCGCACCTGCTCGGCATAGGCGCGCGCATTGGCGGCATAGGTCGCCGCCTGCGCCGGATCCAGCGCCGCCAGGGCCTTGCGGATGTTCTCGATGTAGATCAGCGCCGAACTCGGCGACATCCAGGCATGCGGGTTCGGCTTGTCCAGGTACGGACCCTCGCGGATCGGCATCGGCACCACGCCGTCGGAGACCACGGCACTCGGCACGCCCTTGGCGGTGTCGATGAACTTCTCGAACCAGCGCTCCAGGTTCATGCCGTTCCACAGCACCAGATCCGCCCCCTGGGCGCGCACCACGTCCTGCGGCGTGGGCTGGTAGTCGTGGATCTCCGCACCCGGCCGGGTGATCGATTCCACCACCGCCGCCGTGCCGGCCACGTTCTGCGCGATGTCCTGGATGATGGTGAAGGTGGTCACCACGCGCGGCTTCCACCCTGGCGGCCGGCTGGCCTGCGCCCAGGCCGGCGCCGCCGCCAACGCGGTGGCAGCGCCCAACAGAAAGCGACGCGACACGATCTCGTGCATGCCCTTCCCCCATGTTCGCCGAACGGCCCCCTGGCCATCGCGGCAGGGGCGAGAATACGATGCCTGCACCATACCATGTCCCCACGACATGAATATGATGCCAAGGCTACATTTTCTTCAAGCCCCCATCCGACCCACCTAACCGGTTGATCCGCCACGCCGCTTTCGCCATGGTGCGCGCCGGTACCAGGAGACCGCATTGCCCGCCCGCCCCGCCGCCGCGCAGAAGCGCCCAGCCGCGCCCGACCTGCCCGCAGAGCCCACCCAGGCCGGCCGGTTCGAACAGGCACGCCGCGTGCAATCCATGGCGCTGCTGGAGGATTATGCGGAGCTGATCGCCGACCTTCACGCCACCGGCGGCGAGGCCCGGCCGACGGATATCGCCCGCCGCCTCGGCGTCACCCATGCCACCGCCATCAAGGCGATCACCCGCCTGAAGCGCGAGGGCCTGGCCACCGCCCGCCCCTATCGCGGCGTGTTTCTCACGGAAGAAGGCGAACAGCTCGCCGCCCGCGTGAAGGCGCGCCATCTGCTGGTGGTGGAAGTGCTGCGCGCCATCGGCGTACCGCCCGATGCGGCGGAGCAGGATGCCGAAGGCATCGAGCACCATGTCTCCGACATCACGCTGCAGGCCTTCGCGCGCTTCCTGAAGGGGCAGACATAGCCCCGCTCAGTCCCCCATCGGCGGCATCTTCGGGAAGCTCACCATCCCCGCCACGAAGGGGAACCAATGCTGCGCACTGTCGCGGAAGATATGCGCGTCCGGCACGAAGTCCCGCGCATTGTCCAGCGTACCAGCCGCGATCATGGTGATCCCCGGCATCAGCTCCACCTCCGCCAGCAGGCGCGAACCGCAGACCGGACAGAACGCCGCTGTCACGCCCTTGCCGCTGCCGCCGGTATGCGTGTGCCGGGTCAGTGCCCCGGTGACCGAAACGGACGGCGTCGGCACCGCCACTTCGCAGGAAAAGGCGCTGCCAGTGCCGCGCTGGCAGTCGCTGCAATGGCAGGTGCCGCTGAAAATCGGCTCCGCCTCCGCCCGGTAGCGCACCGCGCCACACAGGCAGCCACCCTCGAACACCGCCATCGTCCCCTCCCCTGCAATGGTGGCCCATCCTATCGGCGAGCCCCCCTCACGCAGAAGATAAAACGATGGCAGGCGCCCTCAGATGATCCCCTTCTTCTTCAGGCTCTCGAAGGTCTTGTTGTCGATCCCCAGCAGGTCCTGCAGCACCTCGCTGGTGTGCTCGCCCAGCAGCGGCGGCGGAATCCGGTAATCCGCCGGCGTTTCCGAGAGCCGCACGGGGTTGGCGATCACCGTCACCTCGGCGCCGCTGGAATGCTTCATCTGCACTTCCATGCCGCGCGCCTTCACATGCGGGTCGTCGAACACCTGCTTCAGCGTGTTGATCGGCCCGCAGCCGATCTTCAGCGCCTCCAGCTTCTCCACCCACCAATCGGTCGGGTGCGTCTTCATCACCGGCGTCAGCGTGTCGGTCACCAGCTGGCGGTTCGCCACGCGGGCCGGGTTGGTGGCGAAACGGGGATCGTCGAGCAGCGTCTCAAGCCCGAACGCGTCGCAGAAGCGCTTGAACGTGGCATCGTTGCCCACGCTCAGCACCATGTAGCCGTCCTGGGTCGGGAACACCTGGTACGGCACGATATTCGGGTGCTGGTTGCCCAGCCGCGCCGGGTTCTCGCGGGTGGCGAGGAAGTTCATCCCCTGGTTGGCCAGCCACGCCACATGCGTGTCCAGCATGCCGATATCCACCTGTTGCCCCTGCCCGGTCTTCTCCCGGTGGCGCAGGGCCGCCAGGATGCCGATGCAGCCATAGAGCCCGGCGAACAGATCGGCCACCGGCACGCCCACCTTCTGCGGCAGCCCATCGGGCTCGCCGGTCAGGCTCATCACCCCGCCCATGCCCTGGATCAAGCTGTCATAGCCAGGCCGCGGCGCATACGGCCCGGTCTGCCCGAACCCGGTGATGGAGCAATAGATCAGCCCGGGGAATTCCTCGTGCAGCTGCTCGTAGCCCAGGCCGTATTTCGCCAGCGCGCCGACCTTGAAGTTCTCCACCAGGATATCGGTATCGGCCAGCAGCTGCTTGGCGATCGCCTGGCCTTCCTTGGTGGCGATATCCAGCGTCACGGAGCGCTTGTTGCGGTTCACGCCAATGAAATAGGCGCTCTCCTCCGTCCCCGGCATCACCGGCGGCGCGAAGCCGCGCGTATCGTCCCCGGCGCCCGGGCGCTCGATCTTGATCACCTCCGCGCCGAGGTCGCCCAGCATCTGGGTGCAGGTGGGGCCCGCCAGCACGCGGGTGAGGTCGAGAACCCGCAGACCCTTGAGCGGGCCGTGGGCGTCCTTGATGTTCATCGGCGATCCATCCTGCAGGCCGGCGCCCGCGAGGGGCCGTTTCGTTTATGTTTCCAAGGGTTGCCACGGTAGAGGCCGCCCGCCCCGCAGGCAACGCCGACTTGCATGCAACGGCGCGACGCGAGACAGAATGCAACGCCAGGGAGGCCCGCATGACCGCATCGCTCCAGATCACCCCGCCGGACGCCATGGTGGACGTGCCACGCCGCATCACCGCCGCCGGCTTCGCCCCCGGCCGCCCGGTGGAGATCACCGCCGACCTCACCCAGAACGACGGCACGCGCTGGCGCAGCCACGCCACCTTCGTGGCCGACGCCAACGGCACGCTCGACCTCAGCCAGGATGCCCCGCTCTCCGGCGACTGGAAGGGCGTGGAACCGATGGGCCTGGTCTGGTCCATGCGCAGCATCGGCGCCGGCGGCGAGCCCCGCGGCCAGACAGAACCCCTCACCATCCATATCACCGCCCGCGGCATGGGCCACAAGGCCGAGGCCAGCTTCACCCAGCGCTTCCTCGCCCCCGGCGTCACCCGCACCGAAATCCACGAGCGCGGCCTGGTCGGCGCCCTGTTCACGCCCCCCGGCCCCGGCCCGCACCCGGCGCTGGTCATGCTGGCGGGCTCCGGCGGCGGCATCTTCGAAACCCGCGCCGCCCTGTTCGCCGCGCACGGCTACCAGGCGCTGGCCCTGGGCTACTTCAACGCGCCCGGCCTGCCGCCGCGCATCTCCGGCACCAGGCTCGAATATTTCGAAACCGCGCTCGACTGGATTCGTGAAACCCTCAAGCCCCGGCACGATTTCATCGCCGTCTCCGGCGTCTCCCGCGGCGGCGAACTCTCGCTCCTCCTCGGCGCCACCTACCCGCAGAAGGTCAGCGCCGTTATCGCCTATGTCCCGTGCCACTTCACCAACGGCGTGCTCAACGCCGGCCATCCCGGCCAGGACCGCCACGACCCCACCTGGACGCTAAACGGCGAATACCTCCCGGCGCTGGCTGCCAACAACCGCACCGCCGACTGGAGCACGTTCGACAACGACCGCCAGGCGAAGCGCCAGACCCCCGCCTTCCTCTCCTGCCTCGGCGACCCCGAAGCCATGGCCCGCGCCCGCATCGCCATCGAGCGCATCAATGGCCCGGTGATGTTCATCAGCGGCAGCGACGACCAGCTCTGGCCCAGCGAGGTGTTCAGCGAAATGGCGGAAAAGGATCTGGCCGACCGCCAGTTCCGCCACCCGGTCCGCCATGTGCGAAACCCCGATACGGGGCACACGATCAGCTTCCCCTACCAGCCCACCACGGTCATCCGCCGCCCGCACGCCGTCAGCGGCCTGTTCATGGTCTATGGCGGCACGCCCCCGGGCAATGCCCGCGCCGCGGAACGCTCCTGGCAGGAGGCCCTGGCCTTCCTCGCCCAGGCCACCGGCCGGGCCTGACCCCGGCCGCTACGGCAGCACGCTCCGCACCGCGCGCTTGGCCGCCCCGGCCGCCCGCTTGCCGTTGTCGATCACGGCGCGCGCCGAGCCACGCGCCCACGCGGTCCAATAGCCGGACTGGTCGAGCTCCGTATCCCGCGCGCCCACCGTGTTGCCGGCCACCACCGCCGGCTTCGGTGTCAGCGCATGCAGCAGCACCAGCTTCCGGCCGCTGCCGTTCTCCAGCACGGAATCGCGCATCTCCACGCCGCTGCCATGGCCCGGGAGATCACGCAGCACCACCGCCGCCGCCTCGGCCTGCGGCCCGCGCGCGAAGCTGCTGCCGCGCACCAGCAACCCGCCGCCCTCCACCAGCACCAGGTGGCGCACCCCGCCCCCTGGCCCGTCCTCGAACCGGCTGTCGATCACCTCGGTCCGCCCCACCCCGCGCGCCCGCACCACGTCGCAGGCCTTCGCCCCCAGGAACCGGCTGCGCTCCACCACCAGCCGCGCCGTCTCGCCGATATCCAGCGTCGGCACGCAGCGCTCGCCCGCCACGCCATTGCGCTCGAACACGCTGTCCCGCACCGCAATCGTGGCATCCGGCTGCGGTGCCGACAGAATGCCGGACTGGTTGTTCACGAACCGGCTGTGTTCCACTGTCAGCCCGCGCCCCTCGGCCCGGATGCCGGCCCCGTTGCCATCCCCCACCCGGGCCCGCGCAAAGGTCAGGTGCCGCACGGTCACATCCGCACCGCCGAGCACCAGGATCGCCTTGCCCTGGCAGGTCATGTCCGTCAGCACCGCCGGAGTCGCGGGATCGGCGGGCCCGGTGAAGGTCAGCCGTTGCTGATAGAACACGCCGCAATCGTAATACTCGCCCGGCGCGAATTCGATCGTGTCGCCATCCTTGGCCACACGCGCCGCCATGCCGGGGCCCTTCAACGCCTCCTCCGGCCCCACCTTCAGCACCGCCGCGCCGGCCGCAGACGCGCTGCCCAGCAGCACGGCGGCGGCCAGCACGGCGCGCACCACGGTCATGACCGCGTCTTCAGCTCCACCCCGGCCAGCGCCTCCGGCAGCTTCGCCACCGCCGTGTGATCCTGGCCCGGCCCCAGCAGATGGGACGCCGCCGCCCACAACTCGCGGCACTGCGCCGCGAACGGCGTCGGCACCGAACCCTCCCGCCCCAGCTCCAGCGCGATGCTGAGGTCTTTCACCATCAGCTCCAGCGAGAACCCGGAATCGAACCCGCGCGACAGCACGAATTGGCGGAACTTCTTCTGGGTCGAGTTGTTCATGCCGGTCGAGGCATTGATCACATCGGTCATCAGCCCGGGATCCAGCCCGAATTTCTGCCCGATCAGCAGCGCCTCGATCCCGATCAGGAACCCGCCGGCACTCACCAGATTATTCAACGCCTTCATCGCCTGGCCGGCACCGACATCGCCGCAGCGCGTGATGGTGGTGCCCATCGCCGCCAGCACCGGCCGCGCCCGCTCGATCGCCGCCTCCGGCCCGCCGACCATGATCGCCAGCTGCCCGGTCTTGGCCCGCGGCACGCCGCCGGAGACCGGCGCGTCGATCAGCACGCACCCGGCCTCGGCCAGCTTCACCGCCAGCGCCTGCGTCACCGCCGGCTGGCCAGAGGTCATGTCGACCACGATGCTGCCGGGCTTCAACCCGGCCAGCACGTTGTCCTCCCCCTCGGCCAGCACGGCACCGACATGCGCGCTGGTCGGCAGCATCGTCACCACCACGTCGGACTGCGCAGCCAACTGCGCCAGCGTATCCGGCGCGGTGCCGCCCAGTTGCTGCACGAAGTTGTTCGCCACCTCGCGCCGCGCATCGGCCACGGCCACGGCGAACCCGCCTTTCAGCAGATTCGCCGCCATCGGCCAGCCCATGTTCCCAACACCCACGAAGCCGACGCTCTGCGTCGGCGCGCTCGCGCTGTCGCTGCCGCGCGTGGACATCGCCGTGCTCACTTCGCGTCCATCTCCTTGAACACCCCGTCGGCCACCTTGAACGCATCCAGCCCGGCGGGAATGCCGGCATAGATGCAGGCCTGCAACAGGATCTCCTTGATCTCGTCACGGCTCACGCCATTCGTGATCGCCCCGCGCAGGTGCAGCTTCAGCTCGTTCGGCCGGTTCAGCGCCGTCAGCATGGCGAGGTTCAGCATCGAGCGATGCTTGCGGTCCAGCCCCGGCCGCGTCCACACGTCGCCCCAGCAATACTCCGTGACCAGCTTCTGGAAATCGACCATGAACTCGCTGGCATTGGCGATGGAGTTATCCACGTACTCGCCGCCCAGCACCGCGCGCCGCACGTCCAGCCCCTGCTGGAACAGCTTGGAGGAGAACTCCGCCCGCCGCTTCGGCGCACGCTTCGCCGCGGGTGCCGCGGCCTTCGGTGCAGCAGCCTTCTTCACGGCCGCCTTCGCGGCGGGTTTCTTCGCAGTCTTCGCGGCGGCCTTGGCCATGGTGGAATCTCCTCCGGTCGTCATTGTTGCACTGAGGGGATTGCCAGCCGCCGCGCCAATCGGCAAGCACATTGAAAAACCCCGGAGGAAGTCACGATGTCCGCCCCGCTCTATGAGATCTTCGCCCTGCGCTACGCCCACCTCGCCGAACGCAACCAGGGCAGCAACCTGATCTTCCCCGACGACCACGAAGCCCTCATGCCGCTCGACTTCTTCGTCTGGGTCATCCGCGGCAACGGCCGCACCATCATGCTGGATACCGGCTTCGACGCCGAAAGCGCCGCCCGCCGCAACCGCAGCTGGATCCGCTCCCCCATCGCCGCCCTGTCCAGCATCGGCGTGAAGCCGGAAGACGTGCAGGACGTGGTGCTGAGCCACCTCCACTGGGACCATGCCGGCCACTGGCACGAACTGCCCAACGCCAAGTTCCACGTGCAGGACGCGGAGATGGAATACGCCACCGGCCGCTGCATGTGCCACGCCCCCATGCGCCTGCCCTTCGATGTCGAGCAGGTCTGCACCGCCGTGCGCTTCGTCTATGCCGAGCGCGTGACCTTCCACGATGGCGCGGCCGAGATCGCACCCGGCATCCACGTCCACAAGGTCGGCGGCCACTCCAAGGGCCAGCAGATCCTCACCGTCCCCACCGCCCGCGGCACCGTGGTGCTCGCCTCCGATGCCGCGCATTTCTGGCACAACATCCGCCGCCGCTCGCCCTTCGTGCTGCTGCACAGCCTGCAGGACATGATCGAGGGCTGGGTGCTGTGCGAGAAACTCGCCGACAGCCCCGACCACATCATCCCCGGCCACGACCCGGAGGTCACCCGCCGCTTCCCCAAGCTGCCGACCGACGAGAACACCGTGCTGCTGCACATGAACCCGACAGCCTAACCTTTTTGTTCCGGTACCGCGGCGCCATGTGATCCCCATGCGCCGCATCCTCCGCTGGGCCGTCCGTCTGGCCGCCGGCCTCGTCCTGCTGCTCCTCGTGGCAGCCGGGTTGCTGGCGGCCGCGCTGTGGCACACGCTCCCGGGCGGCAGCCACAGTGCCACCATCGCCGGCCTCGCCCAGGGCGCGACGGTGGAGCTGGACGAACACGCCATCCCCCGCATCCGCGCCGCCTCCCAGCGCGATGCCGCCGCCGTGCTCGGCTACCTCCACGCCCGCGAGCGCCTATTCCAGATGGACATGATGCGCCGCGCCGCGTCCGGCGAATTGTCGGAGATCGCCGGCGAGGCCACCCTGCCCACCGACCGCCTCATGCGCATAATCGGCCTGCGCCAGAGCGCGGAACGGGACGCCGCCGCACTCGATCCCGAAACCCGCGCCATGCTGGAAGCCTACGCATCCGGCGTGAACGCCTGGATCACCGCCCGCGGCCGCTTCAGTGCCGCCGAGTTCCTGCCCCTCGGCGCCCCCCGCCCCTGGACCGTCGTGGATTCGCTGCTCTGGGCGAAAACCATGGGGCTCTACCTCTCCGCCAACTGGCGCACCGAGCTCGCCCGCGCCCAGGGCCACAAGGCCCCCTGGCCCCCCACCGGCTCCACCGCCGCCCCGCACGCCGCGCTGAACCCAGCCCTGGCCGAAACCGCAGGCCGCCTCGCCGCCCTCCTGCCCCGCTTCCCCGATCCCTTCACCCTGCCCGCCAGCGCCAGCAACGCCTGGGCCGTCGATGGGCGCCATTCCGCCACCGGCGCCCCCCTGCTGGCCGGCGACCCGCATCTCGGCTTCTCGCTCCCCGGCATCTGGTACCTCGCCCGCATCGACACGCCGGAAGGCACGCTGGCCGGCGCCACCGCCCCCGGCGTCCCCTTCGTCGTCATGGGCCATAACGGCCGCATCGCCTGGTCCTTCACCACCAACGGCGCCGACGTGCAGGACCTCTTCGTCGAAACCCCCATCTCTTCTCAAGGATTGGGCGGCCCCACCCTCTACCTCGGCCCCGAAGGCCCGCGCCCCTTCGTCCTGCGCGAGGAACGCATCCGCATTCGTGGCCGCGAGGACGAAATCCTCAAGGTCCGCGAAACCCGCCACGGCCCCGTCATCAGCGACCTCGCCGCCCCGAACGGCCCCATCCTTGCCGTCGCCATGGCCAACCTCGCGCCGGGCGACACCTCCGCCGCCGGCCTGCTGGCCCTCAACCGCGCCCCAGACCGCGCCGCCGCCGGCCTCGCCGCCGAACGCATCAACGGCCTCGTCCAGAACATGACGGTCGCCGACCGCCGCGGCATCGCCCTCTACGTCACCGGCCGCGTCCCGCTGCGCCGCGCCGGCAACGGCACCCACCCCGCCCCCGGCGCCGATGGCAGCCACGATTGGCAGGGCTGGGCCACCGGTGCCCAACTCCCCCGCATCACCGATCCCCCCAGCGGCCGCGTGCTCAACGCCAACGAACGCGTCGCCGGCCCCGATTTCCCGGTCTTCCTCGGCCAGGACTGGAACGACGATCTGCGCGCCCGCCGCGCCCGCGAACTGCTCGAAGCCACGCCAAAACACACGCTCGAAACCTTCGCCGCCATGCAGGTCGACACACTGAGCGTCTTCGCCCGCGACACCCTGCCCCGCCTCCTGGCCATCACGCCCACCGAGGATCTCCCCCGCCGCGCCCACGCCCTGCTCCGCGGCTGGGACGGCACCATGCGCGCCGACGCGCCGCAGCCCCTGATCTTCCACGCCTGGATGCAAGCCTTCGCCCGCGGCCTCGGCACCGGCGAGGGCGGCGCCCCCTGGTGGCACCACGCCAGCCACGCCCTCTCCCCCCACGGTGCCGCCTGGTGCGGCGGGGAGGAGCATTGCACCGCCCTGCTGCGCCAGAGCCTCAACGAAGCCCTGCCCGCCCTCGCCGCAAGCTACGGTCCGGATCCCGCCCAATGGCGCTGGGGCACCGCCCACCAGGCCGTCTTCGCCCACCCGCTGCTGCGCTTCATCAAGCAGCTGGATTTCCTCTCCACCCTCCGCGTCCCGATCGGCGGCGACGGCACCACCCTGCTCCGCGCCAACACCGGCCGCACCACCGATGCCGTCCACGGCGCCGGCTACCGCGCCGTCTACGACCTCGCCGACCTCGACCGCAGCCGCTTCATCGCCACCCCCGGCCAATCCGGCCACGTGCTGCTGGCCACCGCCCGCACCCTGGCCCCACTCTGGCAGGAAGGCACGCTCCTCCCGCTCCCCGCCCGCCCGGCCCAGATCACCACGCGCATCATCATCACCCCGGAGCCGACGCCATGAGCCACGGCACCCCCACCCCCGACGATGCGCTGGAAGCCGCCCTCATCTGGCACGTCCTGCGCCGCCGCGTCGCCGCCAGCCTCATCGACCTCGCCCTCTGCTCCCTGCTGGCCGGCGTGCTTTTCGTCGCCGGCCTCATCCTCGGCATCCTCACCCTCGGCCTCGGCTTCGGCCTGCTGGTGCTGCTGCCGGCCATCCCGCTGCTCTACCACTGGCTGTTCATCGCCTATGCCAGCGCCACCCCCGGCCAGCGCCTGCTCGGCCTCGCCCTGCGGCGCGACTCCGACCTCGGCCCGCCGGAGGGCATCCAGGCCCTGGTCTGGGCGCTCGGCTTCGCCCTCACCCTGATGTTCACCGGCGGTCTGCTCTGGCTGCTCATCGTCCTGATCACCCGCCGCAAGCGCGCCTTGCACGACCTCGTCGCCGGCCTCGTCATGGTCCGCACCGAGGCGTTGACCCCGCCCCCCGCCTCCTGGAACATGCACGCCGGAGGATACACCGCCCGATGAGCTTCAAGCCGCCCCGCCGGCCGCAATTCTTCTACACCACCGCCCCGCTGCCCTGCCCCTACGTGCCGGGCCGGACAGAGCGCAAGGTCGTCACCGAGATCACCGGCGCCGAGGCGGAATCGCTGCACGACAAGCTCTCGCGCGCCGGCTTCCGCCGCAGCCACAACATCGCCTACGCCCCGGTCTGCCCGGGCTGCTCCTCCTGCGTGCCGATCCGTATTCCCGTGGCCAGCTTCCAGCCGGAACGCACCCTGCGCCGCATCGCCAAGGCCAATGCCGGGGTCGAAGGCTTCGTCATGCCCGCCCGCGCCAGCGCCGAGCAGTTCCAGCTCTTCCAGCGCTACCAGCAGGCCCGCCACGGCGACGGCGACATGGCCACGATGAGCTTCTACGACTACCGCGCCATGGTCGAGGACACGCCCATCGAAACCTGGCTGGTCGAATTCCGCGAGGCCGACGAAACCCTGCTCGGCGCCTGCCTCACCGACAAGCTCGGCGACGGTCTCTCCGCGGTCTATTCCTATTTCGCGCCCGGCCAGGAAAAGCGCTCGCTCGGCACCTACGCCATTCTCTGGCTGATCGAGAAGGCGAAATCCCTCGGCCTGCCCTACGTCTATCTCGGCTACTGGGTGCCAGAGAGCCGAAAGATGGCCTACAAGGCCCGCTTCCGCCCCAGCGAGGTGCTCACCGGCGGCCAATGGCGCATGCTCGCCGAAACCGACCTCGCCCGCATCCCGCAAGACGAAAACGCGCAGCTGGTCCAGGCGACCAGCGCCTGAACCTCCGCCGCACGAGAACGAAAGCAAAAGCCCATCAGACGGATAATCGTCTGATGGGCCCAACTTGCTCGCTCACGCAAAAAACCAGAGCAGTGAATGACCGCCTGGCAGGTCGGCTTGCGTTCTAGCCGATCGCTTGCAGCTTCTGCCCCAGCGCGAACATCACCGCCTCGAACATCTCCGTCGTCAGCCGCCCGGTGTTCGTGTTGTAGCGGGACACATGATAGCTGTCGGCCAGGATCAGCCCGTCCGGCAGCTCATGCAGCGCCCCGTGGCGGAAACGGATGCGCGCCGGCGGAATGCCACAGGCCTTCAACACCGCCGCATGCGCCAGCACGCCCAGCGCCAGCACCGCCTTCAGGTTCGGCAGCGCCTGCAATTCGCCACGCAGGAACGGGTTGCACGTCGTCACCTCCCCCGGCTCCGGCAGGTTGGCCGGCGGCACGCAGCGCACCGCGTTGGTGATGCGCGTATCAACCAGCGTCAGCCCGTCATCGGCATCCGCGCCGTACCGCCCGCGCGCCCGGTCGAAGCGCAGCAGCGTGGAGTACAGCAGTTGCCCGGCATGGTCCCCGGTAAACGGCCGCCCGGTGCGGTTCGCCCCCTTCACCCCCGGCGCCATCCCAACCACCAGCAGGGAGGCATCCAGCGGCCCGAAGCTCGGCACCGGCGCATTGAACCAGCCCGGCTGCGCCGCCCGGTTCCCCTCCCGGTACGCCACCAGCCGCGGGCATAGCGGGCAGTCCGGCATCGGTGCGGGAATTTCCCCCACCGACGGGTCGTGAATATCCGCAATCACGTCAATCAGCTCCGCCATATCTCGCCAAGGCTCCACGCATGTATCACCTGCGGCATCCAATGCCGCAGGCATCACGCCCACGCTGCGCGTCAAAACATGGAGATTCGGTTAATCACGTCCGAAGGACCGCAATTTCCGCTCAGGTGCCGTCCTGCGGGTCGGAGAACGGCTCCGCCGGCGTCAGCCGCATCGGGCTGCGCGAAGGCCGCGGCTCCATCTGACGCCGGGTGAATTCCGGCGCGATTTCCGCCAGCTCCAGGAACTGGTCCGCCTGCCGCCGCAGCTCGTCCGCCACCATCGGCGGCGCCGTGCGGATGGAGGAGACCACACTCACCCGCACCCCGCGCCGCTGCACGGCTTCCACCAGCCGGCGGAAATCCGAGTCGCCGCTGAACAGCACCGCATGGTCGATCTTGTCGGCCAGCTCGAGCATGTCGATCGCCAGCTCGATATCCATGTTGCCCTTCACCCGCCGCCGCCCGGTCGCGTCGGTGAATTCCTTGGCCGGCTTCGTCACCAGGGTATAGCCGTTATATGCCAGCCAATCCGTCAGCGGCTTCAGCGGCGAATACTCCTCGGTCTCCAGCACCGCCGAGTAGTAGTAGGCACGGATCACGTGCGCCTTGCGCCGGAAGAACTCCAGCAGGTTGCGGTAATCCACGTCGAAGCCCAGATTCCGCGACGCGGAATACAGATTCGCCCCATCGATGAACAACGCAACCCGTTCGCTCGGCAGAAAATGCACCTTGAACCAACCTTCCAGCCGCAGCGACCAGATCTGAATGCCCGGATGATCCCGCTGCTCACCGCACATGCGCCACGGCCGGCCACGGAACAAAAACCAAGCTCAATCTCTGTGACCGACAGGCTCCGGTGTCAAGCGCCGATCGGCCAAGGATACACATTTCCGTGATCCTGATCGCCATCGGAGCCAATCTCCCGTCCTGGGACGGGCGCCTGCCCCGCGCCACCTGCCAGGCCGCGGTGGAGGCCCTGCGCAGCCTGCCCGGCCTCGAACTCGCCGCCGTCTCACGCTGGCACACCACCCCGCCCTACCCACCCTCCGCCCAGCCGGACTACTGCAACGGCGCCGTCCGCCTGCACGGCAGCGCCGACCCCGGCTGGCTCCTCGCCCGCCTCCAGGCCATCGAATCCGCCGCCGGCCGCCAGCGCAGCGTCCCCAACGCCGCCCGCACGCTGGATCTGGACATCATCGCCATCGGCGCCCTGGTGCAGGACACGCCCGACCCCATCCTGCCCCACCCCCGCGCCCATCTGCGCCGCTTCGTCCTCGCTCCCCTGGCCGAAATCGCGCCCGATTGGCGCCACCCCCGCCTCGGCCGCACCGTCGCCGACCTGCTCGCCGCCCTGCCCTCCACGTAATGCCGCACTGCGATAGCCCTTGATCCATGCCGCACTGCGGCAATCAGGTTGCGCCGAACCCCCGCCTCGCCTATGTAGATCGTTCACCCGATACCACCCCTGGGCGGTGGCGTCCCCGCGTGGCCGCACCCGAACCCTCCCCAGGGGCCCTGCTGGAGGCGAACCCATGGCACGCGTCACCGTTGAGGACTGCGTCGAGCGGATCCCGAACCGCTTCGAACTCGTCCTGCTGGCCGCCCAGCGCGCCCGCAACCTCGGCCGCGGCGAGGAACTCACCGTCGAGCGCGACAACGACAAGAACCCCGTCGTCGCCCTGCGCGAAATCGCCGACGCCACCATCCCGCTCGACAAGATCGAAGCCGACCTCATCAAGTCGCTCTCCCGCGCCCCGGAGCCGGAGCCGGCCGACGAGGAAGTGCTGGATCTCATCCCCACCGACCAGAACATCTTCGGCCTGCAGGACATCTCCGCCGAGGAGGAAGCCGCCGCCCTCCCGGTGGAGGAAAACGACATGCCGGAAGACCTGGAAGCCGCCATCGAGGCCGAACTCGCCGGCCGCCGCCGCTAAGGCCCCTGGGTGAGCGGCACCACGCCCACCACGGCTCCCCCCAAACCCGACGCGCGTTCGCCTGACGGCCCCAGCGCCGGGGCGCGCTCGCCGGCGGCCACCGCCTCGCCCAGCCCCGCCGGGCTGATCGCGCGCATCCTGGCCTACGATCCCGGCGCCGACACGGCCATGATCCAGGCCGCCTTCGATGTCGCCGCCGAAGCCCACAAGCTCCAGCGCCGCGACAACGGCGAGCCCTACGTCACCCACCCGCTGGCCGTGGCCGAAATCCTCGCCAGCTATCGCCTCGATACCGGCAGCATCGCCACCGCCCTGCTGCACGACGTCATCGAAGACACCTCCGTCACCCGCGACCAGCTCACCAAGAAATTCGGCCCGCAGATCTCAGGCCTGGTCGATGGCGTCACCAAGCTCACCCGCCTCGAACTCCAGTCAGACCGTACCAAGCAGGCCGAGAACTTCCGCAAGCTCGTCCTCGCCCTCTCGCGCGACATCCGCGTCCTGCTCGTCAAGCTCGCCGACCGCGTCCACAACATGCGCACCCTGGCCGGCATCCCGAAGCCGGAAAAGCGCCAGCGCATCGCCCGCGAGACGATGGACATCTACGCCCCCCTCGCCGAGCGCATCGGCATGGACGCGGTCAAGACCGAGCTGCAAACGCTGGCCTTCGCCACGCTGGACCCGGAAGCCTTCGAAACCATCCAGGCCCGCCTCAACTTCCTGCGCGGCCAGGGTGCCGATGTCATCGAGGAAGTGCGCGAGGAGCTCGTCCGCGTCTGCCGCGATGGCGGCGTCGAGGTTGCCGAGGTCACCGGCCGCGAGAAATCGCCCTACTCGATCTGGGAGAAGATGCAGCGCCGCAACATCCAGTTCGAGCAGCTGTCCGATATCATGGCCTTCCGCGTCGTCGTGCCCTCGCGGGAGGCCTGCTACGCCGCCCTCGGCGCCGTCCACGCCGCCTACCCCGTCATCGCTGGCCGCTTCAAGGACTACATCTCCACCCCGAAGTCGAACGGCTACCAGTCGCTCCACACCGGCGTCACCCTGCGCGAGCCACGCAACCAGAAGATCGAAGTCCAGATCCGCACGCCGGAGATGCACGCCATCGCCGAGAACGGCGTCGCCGCCCACTGGGCCTACAAGGGCCCCGAAGGCAGCCCCGCCGCGCAGGACGCCCCGCGCATGCGCTGGGTCGATGACCTGCTGGAAATCCTCGAGAATGTCGGCACCGAAGACCTGCTCGAATACACCAAGCTGGAACTCTACCAGGACCAGGTGTTCTGCTTCACGCCGAAGGGCCAGCTGATCCAGCTCCCCCGCGGCGCCACCCCGGTCGATTTCGCCTACGCCGTCCACTCCCAGGTCGGCGACACCTGCGTCGGCGCCAAGGTCAATGGCCGCCTCCTCCCGCTCCGCCACGTGCTGCAGAACGGCGACCAGGTGGAGATCATGACGGCCCGCGGCGGCACCCCCTCGCCGCAATGGGAACGCTTCGTCGTCACCGGCAAGGCCCGCGCCCGCATCCGCCGCTACGTCCAGCAGCAACAACGGGACCAGTACCGCGACCAGGGCCGCAGCGCGCTCGCCAAGGCCTTCCGCGCCGAAGGCCTCGATGGCTCGGAACGCGTGCTGGATACCGCCCTCAAGCCGCTCAAGCAGGCCAATCTCGACGACCTCTACGTCGCCGTCGGCAACGGCAACCTGGGCGCGCGCGATGTCGTCACCGCCGCCTACCCGGAACTGCGCCAATCCGCCCGTGCGCCGCGCATGCTGCCCCCGCTCGCCGGCCGCGCCACCCGCGGCACCGGCGCCGTCGGCACCGCCTCCATGCCGATCAGCGGCCTCGTGCCCGGCATGGCCGTCCACTACGCCGGCTGCTGCCACCCCCTGCCGGGCGACGGCATTGTCGGCATCGTCACCACCGGCAAGGGCGTCACCATCCACACCCGCGAATGCCCCACGCTGGAAAGCTTCGCCGCCACCCCGGAACGCTTCATCGACGTGGATTGGGAACCCTCCGCCTTCACCTCCCCCGGCGGCAAGGGCCCCAATGCCGCCAAGGGCGGCCACACCGGCCGCGTCAGCGTCATCGCGGACAACGACGGCGCGGCCATCGCCAACGTCACCAACGCCATCTCCAAGCAGGACGGCGAGGTGGTCAACCTGCGCATCACCAACCGCCAGGCGGATTTCCTGGAAATGCTGGTCGATGTCGAAGTCCGCGACCTCCACCAACTCGTCAGCGTCATCGCCGGCCTGCGCGCTGCGAAGAGCGTCCACCAGGTTGAGCGGGCGCGCGGGTAAGGAAGAATGTTCTTTTTTGAAAAAAAGAACCAAAAAACTTTTCCAACCTTAGGCCCGGGCCTCTCCACCGCCGGGGCACAAAGTCACAAAAGTCTTTTTGCTTCTTTTTCTTCAGAAAAAGAAGAGTCTTCCCTATGATCCTAGGCCTCGGCTCCGACCTCTGCGACATCCGCCGCATCGAAAGCGCGCTCGAACGCCACGGCCCCCGCTTCACCGAGCGCCTCTTCACCGAGGTCGAGCGCGCCTACGCCGACGCCAAGCCCCCCCGCAGCCGCGCCGGCACCTACGCCAAGCGCTTCGCCGCCAAGGAAGCCGGCGCCAAGGCCTTGGGCACCGGCATGGCCGGCGGCGTGTTCCTCTCCGATATCGGCGTGGAGAATGCCGAAGGCGGCCGCCCCATGCTCGTCCTCACCGGCGGCGCCGCCCGCCGCCTCCAGGCCATCACGCCCGAGGGCCACGAAGCCCGCATCCACCTCACCCTCACCGACGAGCCCCCCTACGCCTTCGCCCAGGTGATCATCGAAGCCCTTCCGCGGGGTCCAGGGTTCGGAACGTGACCGACTTCGACGCCGCACCGTCCATCCGCCGCACCCGTACGGCTGCGGGTGACACGATCTATTGGCCCGCCACCACGCCCCTGGGCGGAATGGTCTGCCTGCACGGCAGCGAGGGCGGATGGGCCGGATGGAACGACCTGACGGCATGCCTATTCGCGGCGAACGGCTTCGCCGCACTCAGCCACGCCTATACGCAGCCCCAGCACTGGCCCCTTCATCCCGACATCGATGATGTGCCCCTGGAGAGCACCGCAGACGCTCTCGCCGCGATGCACGCGCAGATCGCCCCATTCGACTGCGGTCTCGGCCTCTACGGCATTTCCCGCGGTGCCGAACGGGCGCTGCTCCTGGCTGGGCTGCTGGCCGAGGCGAAGGCACCGATCCGCCCCGCTGCCATCGCCGTCCACGCCCCGCCGGATGTCACATGGCCCGCCTTCATCGCATCGGACTTCACCACAGGGGCGCCCTGGGCAGGGGATCCTGCCCGTCCCGCGTGGCGCTGGCAGGGAGGTCACGACAAGACGCGCCCAGGCACGCCGCTCCACCCTTCACTTGCCCAGTATCCCATCTTCATCACCCAGGGCGCCGCCGATCAAACCTGGGGCGCCGATATGGCCCGCCGGCTTGTCGACCGCCTGGCCAGGGCAGGGCGCGCCCCGGAAGCGCATTTCTTCGAAGGCGAGGGCCACGTCCTGGGCCCGGACGCCAGCAATCGCGCCTGGGCTGCGATGCTGGCATTCTTCCGCAGGCACCTGTCTCATGCCGCCCGCCCGATAGCGCCCACCGCCTGATAGGAGTTTCCATGCGCATCCTCATCCTCGGCGGCACCCAGTTCCTCGGCCGCGCCATCGCCGCCGACGCCGTCGCACGGGGCCACCAGGTCACCTGCGCCGCCCGCGGCATCACCGGCGCCGTCCCGCCCGGCGCCCGCCTCGTCCCCATCGACCGCGAAGCCCCGAACGGCCTCGCCGCGCTGGAACAGGAAAGCTTCGACGCGGTTGTGGATATCGGCCGCCACCCCGGCCAGGTCCGCCGCGCCGTCGCCGCCCTCAGGCCCCGCGCCGGCCACTGGACCTTCGTCTCCACCGTCAGCGTCTACGCCGACAACAGCATCCCGAACCAAACCCCCGCCACCGCCACCATGCTCGCCCCCAGCGCGCCCGAGGTCGAATACAGCACCAGCGAGACCTACGGCCCCACCAAGGTCGCCTGCGAACAGGCCGTCGGCGAGGGCGCCTTCCTCTGCCGCCCCGGCCTCATCGTCGGCCCGGAAGACCCCACCGGCCGCTTCACCTACTGGCCCCTTCGCCTGGCGCGCGGCGGCGAAACCCTCGCCGGCGTCGCGCCGACCGACATGGTCCAGGTGATCGACGTGCGCGACCTCGCCGCCTGGATCATCCACGCCGCCGAAACCAACCTCACCGGCCCCATCGACGCGGTCGGCCTCCCCACCCAAACCGGCCAGTTCCTCGCCGACATCGCCAGCGGCATCGGCGCCACGCCCCATCTCACCTGGGCCGACCGCGCCTTCCTCGAAGCCCAGAACGTCCGCAAATGGGCCGGCCCCCGCGCCCTGCCCCTCTGGCTCCCCCTCCCGGAGAACGCCGGCTTCCTCACCCGCGATGCCAGCCCCGCCCTGGCCGCCGGCCTCACCCTGCGCCCCCTGGAACAGACAGCCCGCGACACGCTTGCCTGGGCACAGGCCACCAACGCCCAACCCACCGGCCTCACCGCCGCCGAGGAACAGGCCATCCTCACCGCCTGGCACGCCCGCCCTGCGCCAAAAGCCATGCCGCTTCCTTGACAAACCGCCGCCCCTGCGGTTGTTCCTCTTCTATCCCCCAAGCGCGTCCCAGCGTCCGGAACACCTCATCTCCATGCCCCAACGCGCCGCCGGCACGCTCGTCGAGAACATCAAGACCATCGTCTATGCCGGCCTCATCGCCATCGGCATCCGCACGGTCGCGTTCGAGCCGTTCAACATCCCCTCCGGCTCCATGATCCCCACCCTGCTGATCGGGGACTACCTCTTCGTCTCAAAATACAGCTACGGCTACTCGCGCTACTCGCTGCCCTTCGCCCCCAACCTCTGGTCCGGCCGCGTCTTCGCCGCCACCCCGCGCCGTGGCGACGTCGCCGTCTTCAAGGTCCCGCGCGACAACAGCACCGACTACATCAAGCGCATCGTCGGCCTCCCCGGCGACCGCGTGCAGGTCAAGGCCGGCCAGCTCTACATCAACGGCGAACAGGCCCCCCGCCGCCTGCTGGGGGACTACGTGGAGCGCGACGGCTTCGTCCGCGTCCAGATGCGCCGCTTCGTCGAAACCCTGCCCGACAGCACCGGCAAGGGCGGCCGCAGCCACGACATCGCCAAGATGACCGATAGCGGCGGCTTCAACGACACGCCGGAATTCAAGGTCCCCGCCGACCACGTCTTCGCCATGGGCGACAACCGGGACAACTCGTCCGACAGCCGGGACCCCAATGGCGGCGTCGGCTTCATCCCGCTGGAAAACCTCGTCGGCCGCGCCGAGTTCATCTTCTTCTCGGTCGATTCCCAGTCGCCCTGGTGGCAGGTCTGGAACTGGCCCGCCCAGATCCGCTGGTCCCGCCTCTTCTCGGGCATCACTTGACCCCCCCGCGCCCAAGCAAGCGCCGCCGCCCGGCTCCGCCTCCCTCCGGCCTCGACGCCACCCACCTGGCCCAGGCCGAGGCGCTGCTCGGCCACCGCTTCGCCCGCCCCGAACTCCTGCGCGAAGCCCTCACCCACCGCTCCGCCAATGCCGGCCTTGGCTCCAACGAACGCCTCGAATTCGTCGGCGACCGCGTGCTCGGCCTCCTCGTCGCGGAATGGCTGATCGAACGCTTCCCCTCGGAGAATGAGGGCGCGCTGGGCAAGCGCCTCGCCCAGCTCGTCTCCCAGCCCGTCCTGGCCGAGATCGCCGAAACCCTCGGCCTGCCCGCCCTGCTCGATGTCGCAACGCCCGAGGCCCGCGCCGGCGTCCGCCGCCGCGCCACCGTCCTGGCGGACGCGATCGAGGCCTCGATCGGCGCCCTCTTCCTCGATGCCGGGCTGGACCCGGCGCGCGCCTTCATCCGCCGCGCCTGGCAAACCGTCACCCAATCGCAGATCCGCCCGCCGCAGGATGCCAAGAGCGCCCTGCAGGAATGGGCCCATGCCCGCGGCCTGCCCGCGCCGGCCTACAAGGTGGTCTCGGCCACCGGCCCCTCGCACGCCCCCATCTTCGTGATCGCGGTCACCGTCGCCGGCACCTCCGCCAGCGCCTCGGCCCCCGCGAAGAAAGCCGCCGAACAAGCCGCCGCGGAGACCCTGCTCGGGATGCTGAAATCATGATGCCGATCGGCCCCTTCGCCGATCGGCATCCGCGCGCGGGGTTGGTGGGGCGGCCGCGCGCCAAGCAAAGACTCATGCTGGCATGCCCCCCGCAGACACAAAGCAAGGAAAAGGCCATGCCAGCATGAAATGCGGCTTTGTCGCCATTGTCGGCGCCCCCAATGCCGGCAAGTCCACCCTGCTGAACCGGATGACCGGCGCCAAGCTCTCCATCGTCTCGCCCAAGGCGCAAACCACCCGCTTCCGCGTCCTCGGCATCCTGATGCGCGGCGAAAGCCAGGTCCTCCTCGTCGACACCCCCGGCATCTTCAAGCCCAAGCGCCGGCTCGATCGCGCCATGGTCGCCGCCGCCTGGACCGGCGCGCAGGATGCCGACACCATCATCCTCCTGGTCGATTCCAAGGCCGGCCTGACCGACTCCGTGCGCGAAATCGCCGAACGCCTGAAAGACCGCCAGGCCACCCAATCCGTCTGGCTCGTGCTCAACAAGGCCGACCTCGTCTCGCCGGCCACCCTCCTCCCCCTGGTCGCCGGCCTCAACGCCATCGTCCCCTTCTCCGAGACCTACATGGTGTCAGCCGCCACCGGCGACGGCGTGGACGAACTGCAGGATGCGCTCGCCGCCGCCGTCCCCGAAGGCCCCTGGCTCTACCCGGAGGACGATCTCACCGACCTGCCGGACCGCCTCCTCGCCGCCGAGATCGTCCGCGAGCAGATCTTCCTGCAAACCCACGAGGAAGTCCCCTACGCCGCCACGGTCGAAACCGAGAGCTTCCAGGAACGCAAGGACGGCTCCGTCCGCATCGAGGCCACCGTCTATGTCGCCCGCCCCAACCACAAGGCGATCCTGATCGGCGCCAAGGGTGCGCGCATCCGCGACATCGGCGCCAAGGCCCGCGCCCAGCTCACCCACCTCCTCGAACGCCCCGTCCACCTCTTCCTCAACGTCAAGGAACGCGCCGGCTGGGACGAGGAAGGCGCGAGGCTCCGCGCCATCGGCCTCGAAGACCCCACCTGACACTGCCCCGCAGAACCCTCTCCCCTTGGGGGCTTGAGCCGCGAAGCGGATCAAGGGTTGGGTGAGGGGTAGAAGCCACCAACCCAGGAGGCCCAACTTGCAAGACCCCCAATGGCTCCTCTGGGCCCGAGAACTCCAGGCCATGGCCCAAACCGGCCTCGCGTTCCCCACCTCCCACTGGGACCAGGCCCGCTACGAACGCCTCCGCGCGCTGGCCGCCGAGATCATGGCCACCCACACCACCACCCCCGCCCCCACACTCGAAGCCGCCTTCGCCCAGGAATGGGGCTACCCCACCCCCAAGCTGGATGTCCGCGCCGCCATCTTTCGCAACAACGAACTCCTCCTCGTCCGCGAAACCGCCGACCACCACCGCTGGACCCTCCCCGGCGGCTGGGCCGACATCAACCTCACCCCCGCCGAGAACGCCGCCAAGGAAGCCCAGGAGGAAACCGGCTTCACCGTCCGCCCCACCAAACTCGCCGCAGCCCTCGACCGCACCCGCCAGGGCCACACCCCCCAGCCCTTCAGCGCCGCCAAGCTCTTCTTCCTCTGCGAGATCACCGGCGGCGCAGCCAAAACCTCCGCCGAAACCAGCGAAATCGCCTTCTTCCCCGAACACGCGCTGCCCACCGACCTCTCGATCGACCGCACCACCCCGGCCCAGCTCCGCCGCATGTTCGAACACCACCGCAACCCCGGCCTGCCCGCCGATTTCGATTGAAGCGCGCGGCACCAGTCCCTGTTCCCGCCCGCCGGCTTCGCGCTATCTTGCTCCCCACACGGAACATTCCCGTGCAAGGAGCACGCCATGGCCCGCGCACCAATCCTGGCTTTCCTCTCCCTGCTGGCGGCCCCGGCCCTGGCGCAGGAGCCACCACGCTGCGCCGCCTCGGGCTGGGACACGCTGCGCACAGCCGACCAGGTCATCGCCGACGTCGCCCGCCACCGCTGCCCCGCCGGCAGCCGCCTCGATGTCGCGATGACCATCGCGGGCCAGGCGATCGTCCTGCAGCGCAGCGGCCTCTGCCAGCCCGACACCGTGAACACCCGCACCGTGCGCCCCACCGCCGACACCAAGGCGCTGGGCTTCCGCTGCGACCTCGCGCCCCGCTGAGGCAGCCGCTCGCGCGCGATCTCGCCCAGGACAATCCGGTCCAAGAGACCCGCCCCGCCCCCCTCCTCACCCGCGGCAATTTCCCCCTGCGCATCGAGCCCCTGGCCTGACCCGCCACTCATCACTTACGTTTGTGACCAATGATCCCGCATAGCCCTCTCCCCTTGGGGCTTGAGCCCCGAAGGGGATCAAGGGTTGGGTGAGGGGTCAGGACAATAGGATCGAAGCCTGAAAGCGCCGCCAGGACCGCCCCATGACCGACACGGAATACACCCCCACCGTCCTGGCCGACATGCAGGCCGCCATCCAGGCCGCCCTCCCCCTCTGGGGCCTCTCCCCGCGCACCGAGCCCACCCTGCTCAACATCTCCGAAAACGCCACCTGGCGCCTGTCAGACCCGGAAGCCCCCGCCCCCCTCATCCTGCGCATCCACCGCGTCGGCTACCACACGGAGCAGGAAATCCGCTCCGAACTCGCCTGGATCGCGGCTCTGCGCACCTCCGGCCACGTCTCCACCGCCGCCATCCACCCCACCACCACCGGCGACCCCGTCGCCACGCTGCCCTCCCCCACCGGCCTCCCCACCCGCCACGCCGTCGCCTTCCAGTTCCTCCGGGGCCAGGAACCCGCCGCCGACGCCGCCCTCGTCCCCTGGTTCCACACCCTCGGCAGCATCACCGCCCGCCTCCACCAACACGCCGCCACCTGGCCCCGCCCCCCAGGCTTCACCCGCAAACTGTGGGACTGGGACGCCATGCTCGGCGAACGCCGCCTCTGGGGCCCCTGGCAATCCGGCCTCGGCCTCACCCAAGAAGGCACCGCCATCATCGCCCGCGCCAGCGAGAAAATCCGCCACCACCTTTCAGCCTACGGCCAAACGCCCGACCGCTTCGGCCTCGTCCACGCCGACATGCGCCTGGCCAACCTCCTCGTCGACGGCCCCCAGATGCACGTCATCGATTTCGACGATTGCGGCCTCTCCTGGCACCTCTACGACTTCGCCGCCGCCATCACGCTGCACGAACACACCCCGATCATCCCCGCCCTCCAGTCCAGCTGGCTCGAAGGCTACGCGCAGGTCGCCCCCCTCCCACCCAACCACCAGGCCATGCTCCCCACCCTCATCATGGCCCGCAGAATCCTCGTCATGGCCTGGATGGCCAGCCACAGCGAAACCCCCATGGCCCGCGAAGGCGGCCCCACCTACACCGCGCAGACCATCGACCTCGCCGAAGCCTTCCTCGCAAGGAAGTAAGCGCCTTCTTTTTCTGAAGAAAAAGAAGCAAAAAGACTTTCCAAATAAAGTAGGGCGGGTCGCGAAGCGGACCCGCCATCGAACCGCACCAGCCCTCTCAAAGAAGCGGCGGCACCAACTCGATCACCACCGAGCCGATCGCCGCACGCCGAGGCCGCTTCGGCGCCGTCGGTTCGCGCGGCGGGACCGATGGCACGAAGAAAATCACCGGCCCCCGCTGCGCCACCTGAAACGGCTCGAAAGCCTCTTGCTCTGCAAGCTCCACGGCGCCGGTCGTATGCACCACAACATACCGCGCCTGCCGTCGCAGAGCCCCCGCCAGCAGCACCGGCACCTCAACCTGGATCGGCCCCCCGCTCCACCGCTCCCACTGCCGCGCCGCATTGACCTCCGTCGTCATCAGCGGGCGCATCTCCGCGTCCAGCACCGTCAGCATCGCAAAGAACAGACCATCGCCGTTGTAGGTGCTGGAAATGATCACCCGCATCTCCCCGGCAGAGGCGGGTAGCGCAAACCCCTTCGCATAGCTGCGCGCCCAAAGCGGTATCTCCACCACCGGGCTCGCCCCGTCGATGTCGAAGGCCGTGCGCGACGGAAATGCCAGCGGCGCATAGGCTAGCTCGGAAAACTGCACCACCCGCGTCCCCGGATCGCGCAGCGCCGCCACTGCCCGCCGCTCCACCTCGCTCGGCCCGCACCCCGCCAGCAGCCGCCGCAGCAGCAGCAGCAGCAGCAGCAGCAGCAGCAGCAGCAGCAGCAGCAGCAGCAGCAGCAGCACT
>JAIXTK010000418.1 GCA_027483995.1 Acetobacteraceae bacterium | reverse complement strand
TTCGCATCTAGGTCATGAAAGTTTTTTGGTTCTTTTTTTTTTTTAATAACTGCTTACTTAAGCTGCCTTGACCCCTTCGAGGAACCTGTCGATTCGGGCAGGCGTTCGCAGCGGGGGCGGATGAATTTGGGCTTGCGGCGACGCGGCGCGGTGCGCTGGCATGGCCTCTCCCGGTGGATAACGGGGTACATGGGGAGCGAATCGGATAGTGCTTGGCGCGGCGGTGGGCCGGGCCTATGTTCTGGTTTCGTTCGGGCGGCGGTGTTGCCCTGCTGCATCAGATATCCACATTTATGCGGGAAGCGGCAGGAATGCCCTACATCTAGTGTAATTTGAATTGACGGCGGCAAGCCGTTGGGCAGGATGGGGTTACGGGGATGTCATCCCCACGTCGCGGTGAGGGGGCTTCTCGTGCTTGATGTCGTTCAGTTCCAGGGTCACCACCAGGTTCGCGTTGATCGCTCCCGCGATGCGCTGATTACCGATTTCGGGCGGGCCACGCTGGATGACCGGTACCTGCTGCCGGGCGAGAGCTACCAGGACCTGTTCGCGCGGGTTTCCAGCTTCTACGGCGACGATGCCGGGCATGCGCAGCGGCTGTACGACTACATGAGCCGGATGTGGTTCATGCCGGCGACGCCGGTGCTGTCGAATGGCGGCACCACGCGCGGCCTGCCGATCTCCTGCTTCCTGAACGAGGCGAGCGACTCGCTCGAAGGGATCGTGGGGCTGTGGAACGAGAATGTGTGGCTGGCCAGTAAGGGCGGCGGCATCGGCTCGTACTGGGGCAATCTGCGGTCCATTGGCGAGAAGGTGGGGCAGAACGGCAAGACCTCCGGCGTGATCCCGTTCATCCGGGTGATGGACAGCCTGACGCTGGCGATTTCCCAGGGGTCGCTGCGGCGCGGGTCGGCGGCGGTGTACCTGCCGGTGACGCACCCGGAGATCGAGGAATTCGTGGAGATGCGCCGGCCGACCGGCGGGGATCCGAATCGCAAGGCGCTGAACCTGCACCACGGCATCCTGGTGCCGGATGCGTTCATGCGCGCGGTGGAGTCCGGCGAGGACTGGGCGTTGACCTCGCCCAAGGATGGCAGCGTGGTGCGCAAGATCAGCGCGCGCAGCCTGTGGATCCGCATCCTGACGGCGCGGATCGAGACCGGCGAGCCGTACCTGATCTTCAGCGACCACGTGAACAACGCGCGGCCGGAGCACCACAAGCTGGCCGGGCTGGAGTGCAAGACATCGAACCTGTGCAGCGAGATCACGCTGCCGACCGGGATCGACCAGCACGGCAAGCAGCGGACGGCGGTGTGCTGCCTCTCCTCCCTCAACCTGGAATCCTGGTTCGAGTGGAAGGACGACCCGCTGTTCATCGAGGACGTGATGCGCTTCCTCGACAACGTGCTGCAGGATTTCATCGACCGCGCGCCGGTGGATATGGAGCGGGCGAAGTACGCCGCCATGCGCGAGCGTTCCGTCGGGCTGGGGGTGATGGGGTTCCATTCGTTCCTGCAGAGCCAGAACGTGCCCTTCGAGAGCGTGATCGCGAAGGTGTGGAACAAGAAGATGTTCAAGCACATCCGCGAGCAGGCGGATAACGCCAGCCGGATGCTGGCCGATGAGCGCGGCGCCTGCCCGGATGCGGCCGAATACGGCGTGCATGAGCGGTTCAGCCACAAGATGGCGATTGCGCCGACGGCTTCGATCTCGATCATCGCCGGCAATGCCTCGCCGGGCGTGGAGCCGATTGCGGCGAACGTGTTCCTGCAGAAGACGCTGTCTGGCAGCTTCACGGTGCGCAACCGGCACCTGCATTTGCTGCTGAAGGAGAAGGGGCAGGACACCGATGAGGTGTGGTCCTCCATCACCACCAACAAGGGCAGCGTGCAGCACCTGGAGTTCCTGACCGAGCAGGAGAAGGCGGTGTACAAGACCGCGATGGAGCTGGACCAGCGCTGGGTGATCGAGCATGCGGCGGATCGGACGCCGTTCATCTGCCAGAGCCAGAGCGTCAACACCTTCGTGCCGGCGGACGTGCACAAGCGCGACCTGCACCAGATCCACCATCTGGCGTGGAAGAAGGGCGTGAAGAGCCTCTACTATTGCCGCTCCATGTCGATCCAGCGAGCCGACGCGGTGAGCGAGAAGGCGGTGCGGCCGCTGGAGTTCACCGGTGTTTCGGCGGCGAACCTGCCGGCGAATGACCAGGGGATCCTGCCGCTGGTCGCGGGCGCCCCGAAGGCGAACCCCACCGACTACGAGGAATGCCTCGCCTGCCAGTGACGGCCGGCCGGTAGGGGGCCGCCGCCGGGACGATGCTCAGGCGGCGTTTCTTGCCGGGGTGGCGTTGGCGGCGAGCTGGTTGATCGCGTCTGGCGTGAGAGCCGCTTCGGCGAAGCGCAGGTTGAGCGCGCCCTTCTGATCGCCATCCACCACTGTTGCTTCGATCGACAGGCCGGCGACGTGCAGGCGCAGCTTCTGGCCGGCGGGCAGGAAT
>JAIXTK010000497.1 GCA_027483995.1 Acetobacteraceae bacterium | reverse complement strand
GCGTCGTGTCAGTCCGGCAGCCCGGCCATCCGAAGCCGGCCGACATAGGTCCCGCGCACGCCATCGGCGAGCGGGGTGCGGGCTTCGAAGGGGGCAAGGCGGAATTCCGGCTCCAGCCGCAGCATGCGCGCGCCCACCTCGCGCGCCTGGTCACGGTCCCCAGCCGCCACAAGCGCGGCGGCCAGCGTTCGCAGGTTCGAGGTCAGGCGCGGGTTGGCATCCTCCACACGGTGCCCCAGCGTGATGGCGGCATCGTACTCGCCGGCCATGTAGTGCCCCTGGGACAGCATGTGCTCGGCAAAAAACGCGAACGGGTCACGCGGCGAAAGCGCCAGCGCCCGGCGCGCATCCGCCACCGCCTCGGCCCCATGGCCGGTCCAGCCATGCGTTGCGCTGCTCAGGGTCCATGCCACTACGCAGCTGGGCCCCACCTCCAGCGCACGGTCCAGGTAGCGGCGCGCCAGCCGGTAGTTCCGTTGATGGAAGGAGCACACCTGCCCCTGGATCGCCAGCGCCACCGCATTGTTGCGATCGAGATCAAGGGCGATGGCCACATGGCGCTCTGCCGCCCGGGCGTCAGCGGCACGGTCCGGGCTCCAACCCTGGCCAATGCGGAAATTGTGCCAGGTGGCCAGGTAGGCGTGCGCCGGGGCAAAGCCGGGGTCGCGCCGGATCGCCTCCTCCAGCAACGCCCCTGCGTGGTCGTAGGTCGTTTCGGACAGCGCGTATTGCAGGTCCACGCCCTGCAGCATCAGGTCGTACGCGGTCTGCTCCGCCGGCGGCTTGCGGCGGGCGCGGGCCAGATCGTGTTCCTTCACCGCCGGCGCCAGCGTCGCCACCATCAGCTCGGCGATGCGGTCATGCAGCCCGAACCGGTCGGCACGCGCCACCTCATGCCGGTCGGAACGGATCACAACGCCGTTGCTGGTGGCAACAAGCTCCGTGGTCACCCGCACCGCGCTGCCGGCATCCGAAACGCGGCCCGACAGCACATAATCCACACCCAGTTCGCGCCCGATCTCGCGCGGATCGACATGGCCCGGCCCGTAGCGCATCGCGGTGCCACGAGCGATCACGAACAGGTCGCCGATCCCCGACAGCACGTGGATCGTGCCTTCCTGGATACCATCGGCGAAGGCGGCAAGGTCTGGCGAAGAGGCCGCCAGCGGCAGCACAACCAGGGTTGCCGGCGGCAAGGACGGCTGCGGCACCTCCACGCGCGGCAGTGCCACCGGCCCCGGTGAAGTCAGCCGCCCCACCTTGATGGCGGCCACCAGCGCCTGGGTTTCCTCTGCCGGTTCCATGCCCAGCTCATGGTCCAACGCCTCGTAGAGCCGGGCATAGGTGCGCAGGGCCACGCTGGTTTCGCCATCCTCGGCGGCAAGCTGCATCAGTGCCCGGCAGGCCGCTTCGTCAAGCGGATCGAAGCGCGTGGCCAGCTCGGCCACCGATTTGCGGCTGGCGCGGGGAATGGCCGGGTCGGTCAACGCCTTGCCGATGGCACTGCGGAACTCGTACTGCACATTGGCGCGCAGCTCCCTGATCCAGGCAGACAGGCCCTCGCTCAGGTCCTCGTAGCCTTCCAGGATGCGGGTGATGTTGGCGGGATAGGCGGCCAGCGGTGCGGGGATCTCACCCTCCGTGATGGAGGCAAGGGCGTCAGACAGGTCGAGGTCCCAGGTGCCGGGATCCAGCGCCAGATCGTTGCCGCTGTCGCGCATCGCCAGCCCGCACGCCTGCAACACGCGGCGCAATTCGTAGATCGTGGTACGCAGTGCCCCACGTGACTGGGCTTCGCCGGTATTCCACAGCAGGTCGGCCAGGCGTTCCCGCGAAACCGGGCCACCACCCCGCACCGCGAGATAGGCCAGGATCACCCGGGCCTTGCGATGCGGCAGGGCCACCGGCCGGCCCGAGAATGACAGCGTAAGGCCGCCCATGATTGAGATCTGCAGCCGCGACGGTGCCGCGGCTGTGCTCGGGCGGGGACGCGAGGAGAGCTGAACCTTCATGCTACGCCTCGTCTCGCCCTTCGCTTTTCGTGTGGAACAAGTTTTCGGCCGCAACGTTGGCATGTCGGCAGCCTAGGTCAATCCCGCGCTAAGAGTCCGTTAAACATTTGGCTCACGCTGGGCTGACAAGCAGCCAATGGCCCCCGCGCCACGGTTTCGGCACGGCGAAGAGACGCATCACGGATGCGCCAAGGAGGTTCGCCGCCAGACCTGGAGAGTCAGACATGAGCCACCTTGCCGCATCCGTCCCCGTGGCGCTGCGCCCGATGCACGAACCGGCGCTGCACGATCCCGTCGGCCTGCTCGATTCCACACGCGACCGCATCCTGGCCGGCGGGGACATCGCCCAGGCGGTGGATATCCTCAGCGACGGGCTGTGGTGGATGCGCGCCGGCCTGCCGGAAGACGAGTGGAAGCAGGTGATCGCCCTGGTGCGCGCCCATCCGCTGATGGGGCTGATGCACGAGAACCCCTTCACCCGCCGCGCCTTCGTGAAGCCGCGCGGCTATGCCGGCGATGCCCCGCTGATCGACCTGCTCTACTACGGCCAGGCCGCCGCCGAGGCGAAGGACGCCTCGCCCCTCGGCCTCGCTTTGCTGGCACGCGATACCGGTGCGCCTGCCGCCGCCGCGGTGCGCGAACGGCGGGATTTCATGGCCGAGCTGATCGACCATGTGGCCGATGCCACGCCCATGCCCAGCATCCTTGCCGCCGCCTGCGGGCATCTGCGCGAGGGGCTGGTTTCCACCGCCGTGCAGCAGCACCGCATCGGAAGGCTGGTGGCGCTGGACCAGGATGCGGATTCGCTGGCCGTTGTCGGCAAGTCCTTCGGCATCAAGGGTGCGGAGATGGTCAACCGCAGCATCAAGGCGGTGCTGGATGGCAGCTTCAAGCCGGGTAGCTTCGACATGGTCTATGCCGCCGGGCTCTACGACTATCTCGGCCAGCGCCTGGCCAGCGCGCTGACGGCCGCGTTCTTCGGGCTGCTGCGCCCGGGCGGGCGCCTGGTGATCGGCAACTTCGCGCGGGGCATCTACGACGCCGCCTATATGGAGGCGATCGGCGACTGGTTCCTGATCTATCGCGACGCCGCCGAGATGCAGGACCTGGCCAGCGGGATCGATGCGCGCGAAGTGGCGCTGAAGCGCGTCTATACCCGCCAGAGCCCGGACATCTTCTACCTGGAACTGCGCCGCCGCGGCACGCTCGCGGCCTGACGGGAACCGGGGGGAACGCGATCATGAGCGACATGCGCATGCCGCGCGCCGCGCCGCCGCTGCGGGCCCTTCCCAGCGGCGGCAGGCACACAATGCCGGGCTTGGCCGGGCCGCTCCCCCGCGCCCGGCCGCTATTGGCCGCGCAGGGGCTGGAGATCGAGGGCCCCGTGCCGATCCCGGGCAAGTACCGCCCCGGCACGGCGGGCTTCCGCTACTGGGCGGTGGCCGAGGCCCTGGAACGCGGCGCGGCGCTGTGGCGCGCGGCGGCCGAGTTTCCCTGGGCCTGGGCCGGCGGCCGCCTGCGCGTGCAGCTCATCGGCGGCACGGATGCGGTGTGCGAACGTGGGTGGCTACGGCTCGGGGCCGGCGCGCCGCACGCAGCGGCAATGCGCGCCCTGGGCCACGCCGTGCTGGATGGGCTGCGCCCGGCCCTGTGGCATGTGGCGGCGCCGGATGTCGCCGGCTTCCACGCCGGCTTTGCCGATGCCGTGGCGATATTGGCAACGCTTGAAGTATCGGGCACGGCAGATGTCGTTCCCCAGGCCACCACGCCGTTTGGCCGGGCCTTCGCGGATGTGCTGGTGGTTCTGGCCCAGGCCGGCCCGGCCGCGGCACGGCGCCGGCCCGATCCTCGGCTGCTGGCGCTGCGCGGTGCCCGCCTGCTGGCCGATGCCGCCCGCCGCGCCACCGTGGCACCCGATTTCACCGCCCAGGTCGCCGCCGAGATGGCCCTCGCCGCCACGGTGCAGGAAGGCCCGCTGGTCGCCCTGCAGCTGCGCGACCTGTTCGCGCGGCACGGCCTGCTGGCCCGCAGCCCGGTGCTGGAAGCCCACGATCCCCACCTGGCGGAAGACGGCACGGAGCTGCCGCTGCCGGCGTGCTCCCTGCCCTGGGTTGCCACCGATGCCGCCACAATGGGGCTGGACCTGCCGCTGCTGCTCTGCCCCGCCACGCAGCCGCCACTGGCGGCGCCGGCGGCCGACGCCCCTGCCCCTGTCGCCGCCGCCCACGGCTTCGCACAGAGCCTGTTCGTATCCGGCATGGTCGAAAGGCCCCGCATCGGCCGCCTGCAACGCCGCGCGCCTGGCACCAACGCGCTGGCCACGCACCTGCTGCTGGATGACGGCCGCACGCTGCGCCTGGTGCGGGAGCGTTTCGTGGCCGGATAGGTCAGGCGTTGTCGGTCCAGCCTGCCTCCGGGTCGATCGGGTAGGCCGGGCGCGGCAGCCGCTTCCATGGGAAGCTCGACAGCACCGGCGAGTTGTAGCCCGGCACGTCCACCTCGAAGATCCGGTCCGGCGTGAAGAACTCGTCGAACCCCGCCCGGAAATGCCCGCGGGACTTCACGATCACCACGCGCTGGGCGGCGATGTCGAAACCGTGCATCTCCAGCATCACCGGCTCCGCCAGCTGGCGCCGCAGCGAGCCCACCACCACGCGCAGGCCAGAGCCCATCAGCCGCAGCACCGCGCAGGGGCCGAGGTCGAACACCCGGCCCTCGGCAATGCCGCGCCGGCCGATGCCGCGGCCGTCGCTCACCTGCTCCACCACCACATCGGCATCGAAGCGCTTGGAGAACTCGCTCTCATCGCTGGCGAAGGCCGCGCGGAAGATGCCACCCACCCCGGCCGAATGTGAAAGAGCCGCCAGGGCCGGGTCCACGAACACGCCCAGCACCACGCCCCTTCCCACGCCGGCTTCATGCAGCCCGCGCAGGATCCAGGTGGTGTTGCCGCGCCCGCCGCCGCCGGGATTGTCGGCGCAATCGGCCAGGATGATCGGCGCGCGATCGCCCCGGCTCGCCTCGCCCGCGATGGCCACGGCATCGGCGAGCGACGTGAGCTTCGGCAGGAACCGCTCCCGCCCCGCCCAGGCCGCCCGCGCGATCTGGCGCGCCACCTCCCGCGCCGCCGCCGGGTCGTTGTCCGCCGTGACGGTGATGCACAGACCGCATTTCGGCAGGTCGCTATAGGTGAAGCCCCCGGTGACAGACACGTTCAGGATCGGCGGCGTGCACAGCGTCTGGCCGAGGTTGATCAGGTCGGCATAGGGCCCGCTCGCCGTCAGCTGCATCACGTTGGGCGGCATCAGCGGCATGCGGATGAAGGCCTTGGCCGTGCGCAGCCCGCCGCGCAGCCGCGCGATGAGGTCCGCCGCCTCCGCCGCCCGCTCGCGCATGTCCACATGCGGGTTGGTGCGATAGGCGATCAGCGCATCCGAAAGCTCCACCAGCTTCTCGGAGACGTTGCAGTGCAGGTCATGCGTCACCACCACCGGCACCGCCGGCCCCACCATCGCGCGCACCAGCTCCACCAGCGTGCCGTCGCTGTCTTCGTCCCCGGTGGCCGACGAGGCACCGTGGCTGGCGATATACACCGCATCCACCGGCAGGGCCGCGGCCAGGCGCCGGCGCACGCGGTCCAGAAAATCCAGGAACACGTCCTGCACGATCGGCCCGCCAGGCGGGGCGGCGATCATCACCAGCGGCACCGGCGTCCACTTCCCCTTGGCATCCATCGCCGCATAGAAGCCCGGCACCTCGCTCGGCAGATGGCTGGGAATGCGCGCCAGTTCCGTGATCCGCTCGCCCTCCTCCCAGCACTGGCGCAGGAAATCCTCGCGCACCGTGGGCGGCGCGAAGGCGTTGGCCTCAAGGTGAAGGCCCAGGATGGCGATGCGCGGTGCGGTCATGAATCGGGTCCGTTTGCGGCCGGGGAACGTCAGTATAGAGTGCCGCCATGGAGAGCAAAAACGCCTCAGGGGGCACCGTGCCAGGCATCGCCGAACCCGTCACCACCGCTGCCATGCTGGCCCGCCTGGTGGGCTTCGACACGACCAGCCGCAACCCCAATCTGGAGCTGATCGGCTTCGTCCGCGCCTGGCTCGATCAGCACGGCGTGCCGTACCGCGTCAGCACCGATCCCTCCGGCGCCAAGGCCAATATCCACGCCATCATCGGCCCGCAGGTGCAAGGCGGCGTCGCACTTTCCGGCCATGTGGATACCGTGCCGGTGGACGGCCAAGCCTGGAGCGCCGACCCCTTCGCCCTGCGCGCCGAGGGCGGCAAGCTCTATGCCCGTGGTGCGGCCGACATGAAGGGCTTCGTCGCCGCCTGCCTCGCCGCCGTGCCCGATCTCGCCCGCCGCAAGCTGCGCCAGCCCGTCCACCTCTTCATCACCCACGATGAGGAAACCGACATGGCCGGCGCGCGCGGGCTGGTGGAAGACCTCGCCGCCAGCGGCCTGCGCCCGGCCATGTGCATCGTCGGCGAACCCAGCCTCATGCAGCCCATCCTCGGCCACAAGGGCCGCCTTGCCCTGCGCGTGATCGCGCGCGGCAAGCCCGGCCATTCCAGCGAGCCTGCCCGCGGCGTCAACGCCATCGCCGCCGCCGCGGAGGCCATCGCCTATCTGAACGCCGAAGCAAAGCGCTTCGCCACCCAAGGCCCGTTCGACCCCAATTTCGACCCGCCCTACACCACGGTACATGTCGGCACCATCCAGGGTGGCACCATCCTCAACATCATCCCAGAGCGTTGCGAATTCGTGATGGAATGGCGCACCATTCCGTCCGATGATTTCTTCGCCCAGGTAGAACGCCTGCGCGCCCATGTCGCCGCCGCGATCGAGCCGGCGATGAAAGCCGTCGATCCCGCCTGCGGATTTTCGCTGGAGGTGATGAACTGGATCCCCGGCATGGCCCTGCCCGGCAGCCACGGCCTGGCAGACATGGTGAAGCAGCTCACCGGCTCCAACTCCATGGGCTATGTGAGCTACGGCACGGAAGGCGGGCTCTACGAGCAGGCCGGCATCCCCACCATCGTCTGCGGCCCCGGCAACATCGCCCAGGCGCACCAGCCGGACGAATGGATCGAACAATCGCAGCTCGATGCGTGCGACGCCTTCATCCGCCGCCTCGCCGACCGGCTTTCGGGCTAGCGCCCATCATGGTGGTGCTGGCATGACCGGCTCCAACCCGCCCGGGGCCCCTGCGTACGGCCCGGCGAAGCTGCCGCAATTCGAGGTGCGGCTGCCCGCGCCTGATCTTTCTCCCTGGCGCACCGGCAACACCGGCATCCCCGGCTTCACCAGCTTCGCCGCCGAGGCCCCTGGCCCGCACGTGCTGCTGCTGGGCCTGATGCACGGCAACGAATACGCCGGCGCCACCGTGCTGGACCGCATGCTGCGCGCCAAGCTGCGCCCGCTCTGCGGCCGTCTCACCTACGGCTTCGCCAACCTTGCCGCCTTTAGCGCCTTCGATCCCGCCAACCCCACCGCATCGCGCTTCCTGGATGAAGACCTCAACCGCGTCTGGGACCCCGCCCTGCTCGACGGCCCACGCCACTCCGCCGAACTGGCCCGCGCCCGCGAAATCCGCCCCGCCGTGGAAGCGGCCGATGTGGTGCTGGACCTGCATTCGATGCTGTGGCCATCCGATCCGCTGATCCTGTGCGGCGCCGCCGCCCGCGGCCGGATGCTGGCCCAGGCGATCGGGGCGCCGCCCCTCGCAGTGGCCGATCGTGGCCACAGCAACGGCCCCCGGCTGATCGACATGGAACGCTTCGCCGGGCCCGATGGCAGCGCCACCGCCCTGCTGGTGGAATCTGGCCAGCACTGGGATCCCGCCGCGATGGATATGGCCGCGGCCAGCACCGCCGGCCTGCTGCGCCATCTCGGAATGCTGCGCGCCCACCCCACCCTGCCAGCCCCAGCGCCGCAACCGGGCCGCGTCGCCGAGGTGACCCACGCCGTCACCGCCGCCACCGGCAGCTTCGCCTTCGTGCGCGCCTTCCGCGGCGGCGAGGTGATCCCCCGCCGCAACACGCTGATCGCGCTGGACGGCACCGAGGAAATCCGCACCCCGCACGACGACTGCCTGCTGGTGATGCCCAGCCTGCGGCCAAGCCGGGGGCACACGGCGGTGCGGCTGGCGAAGTTTGTGGGGTAAAAGAAAGCGGTTCTTTTTTGAAAAAAAGAACAAAAAACTCTCGTTCGCTTGCACGCGCGCTGAGTAACCGGCACGCGTGCAAGGTAGAAAGTCTTTTTGCTTCTTTTTCTTCAGAAAAAGAAGGACTTATCTACCCTTCCACTGCGCCGGGCGCTTCTCCATGAACGCCGTGCGCCCTTCGCGATAATCCTCGCTGTCGAAGCAGGCCAGGATCGCCGCATCCACCGCCGCACGGTCGCGCTGGCTTTCGCCGGCCATCGCCGCGTTCACCGTCAGCTTGGTGGCACGCAGGGAGAGCGGCGCGTTGGCGGAGATGGTCTTGGCCAGGGCCAGCACCGTGTCCGTCAGTTCTTCGTCCGGCACCACCTTGTTCACCAGGCCGACGCGCTGCGCCTCGGCCGCACCGAACCGCTCGCCGGTCATGATGATCATGCGCGCATGGGCCTGGCCCACCAGCGAGATCAGCCGCTCCACCATCTCGAAGCTATAGGCGATGCCGAGCTTCGCCGCCGGAATGCCGAACTGCGCGCCCTCGCCAGCAATGCGCAAATCGGCCTGCATGGCGATGCCCAGCCCGCCACCCAGGCAGAAGCCGCGGATGGAGGCGATCACCGGCTTCGGGAACGCCGCCAGCCGCGCACGCCCGGCGCCGGTCAGCCGGTCATATTCCAGCTGCGCGTTGCCGTCGGCGCGGGTGGATTCGAACTGGCTGATATCGGCGCCGGAGACGAACGCCTTCGTCCCGGCCCCGGTCATCACCACGGTGCGGATCGCCTCATCCGCCTCGAACGCGTCCAGGATCTCCGACAGCCCATGCCACATCGCCACCGACATGGCGTTGCGCTTCTCCGGCTGGTTGAAGGTGATCAGCCCAACGCCCTCCGAAACCTCGGCGAGCATCTTTCCGTCGGCGTACTGCGTGGTCATACGATTCCCCGGGCCTTCATGTCAGTCAGTTCGGCCTCGCTGTAGCCCAACCCGCGCAACACCTCCACCGTGTCTGCCCCGGCATCGGGCGTGGGCGAGCGCACATCCTTCGGATGGCCGACGAGGTTGATGGGCGAGGCCACCACCTCCTTCACGCCGAGCCGCGGATGCGCCACCGGCCGCGCCATCTTCAGGTGCTTCACCTGCGGATCGGCGAACACCTTGTCGATCGTGTTGATCGGCCCGCACGGAATGCCGGCGCCCTCGAACAGCTCGATCCAGTGCTCCGCCGGCTTGGTCTGCGTGATCGCGGAGATCGCCGCGTTGATCGCCTTGCGGTCGGCGCTGCGGCCCTTCTGGGTGGACCACTCCGGCTTGGTCTTCCACTCCGGATGGCCGATCGCCTCGGCAAACCGGTCCCACAGCCGCCCGGAGCTGGCCGCGATGTTGATGTAGCCGTCGGCGGCCGGGAACGCCCCGGTGGGGATGCCCGTGGGGTGGTCGTTGCCCGCCTGGCCCGCCACCTCGCCATCGAACAGCCAGCGCGTGGCCTGGAAATCCAGCAGGAACACCTGCGTCTCCAGCAAGGAGGTCGTCACCCACCGCCCCACCCCGGTCTGCTCGCGTTCGAACAGCGCCATCATGATGCCCATGGAAAGCAGCGTGCCGGCACAGAGATCATCGATCGGAATGCCCACGCGCATCGGCCCGCGCCCGGGCTCGCCGGTGATGGACATCAGCCCACCCATGCCCTGCGCGATCTGGTCCACCCCGGCCCGCAGGCCGTAGGGCCCGTCCTGCCCGAAGCCGCTGATGCTGCCATAGACGATGCGCGGGTTCACCGCCTTCACCTCGTCGTAGGAGATCTTGAGGCGATGCTTCACCGCCGCGCGCATGTTCTCCACCACCACATCGGCGGTGGCGGCCAGCTTCATGAACGCCGCATGCCCCTCCGGGGACTTCAGGTCCAGCCGGATCGCCTTCTTGTTGCGGTGCAGGTTCTGGAAATCGAACCCGTCGCGGTTGCCGGCGATGTCGTCGCCGTTGCCGGGCGGCTCGATGCGGATCACGTTCGCCCCCCAATCCGCCAAATGGCGCACGCAGGTGGGCCCGGCGCGGGCGAGCGTGAGGTCGAGCACGGTAATCCGCGACAGCGGCAGCTTGGTGTCGCTCTGAACCTTGGGGGCGGCGTCGTCGGGCATCTTCATCCTCCCGGATTGCTGCGCGATGATCGGCCGGATGGCGCCATCGCTCAAGGGTGATGGTAACGTGCCGCCATGGACGACGCCGATCTCGCCCTGATCATCGCGCTGGATTGCTCGGCCAGCGTCTCGCTGGAGAGCTTCGGCCGCATGGCCAGCGGCTGCGCGGCTGGCCTGCGCGACGAAGCGGTGATCGCCGGCCTGCTCTCAGGCCCGCGCGGCGCCAGCCTCTGCGCCCTGCTGATCTGGTCCGGCCCCACCGCGCAGGAAGTGATGGTGGACTGGACCCGCATCGCCAGCCCCGAAGCGCTGCACGCCTTCGCGGAGGAAGTGGAAAACGTTCCCCGCACCATCCGCGCCGGCGCCACCGCCGTGGGCGAAGCCCTGCGCGCCTGCGAAACCCTGATCCTCGCCGCGCCCGCCGGCGCCACCCGCGTGGTGATCGACATGGTCGGCGACGGGAAATCGAACCAGGGCATCCTGCCCCACATCCCGCGCGACCGCCTGGTGGCCGGCGGCGTCACCATCAATGGCCTCTGTGTGCTGCACGAGGAGCCAGACCTGCTGGCGCACTACCAACAACACGTCATCGGCGGCCCCGGTGCCTTCGCCATGACCTGCCAGAACTTCGCCGAGTTCGAGGAAGCGATGCGCCAGAAGCTACGGCGGGAGATCATCGCAGCGCTTGAGAAGAAAGAGTCTTCTTTTTTCTGAAGAAAAAAGAAGCAAAAAAGACTTCATTCACTGGCACGCGTGCTGGTCACCCTGCACGCGTGCCAGTGATCAAAAGTTTTTTGGTTCTTTTTTTCAAAAAAGAACCGCTTGCTTGCCTTACGCGCTCCGCTTCACATTCCAGAACACCGGCAGCCCGGTCAGCACCCCTTCCAGGTTGCTGCGATGGGCACTCTGCGCCCGCACCTGGCCCAGCGGGATGTAGGGCACGTCGCGGAACGCCTGCAGCTGCAGCGCCTCGCACACTTTCTGCTGCGCGGCGAGGTCCGGCGCCAGCAGCCATTCGGCGCGCAGGGCCTCGATCGTGGGGCTGATCGGCCAGCCCATGATGCCCTGGCGCCCGTTGCCGCGCAGGAAGGCGTGCACCGCCGGGTTGAACTGGTCCACCCCGCCCCAGGAGGTGTGGAACACGCTCCAGCCGCCCTGGTCCACCGGCTCCTGCTTGGTTCGGCGCTGCACCACGGTGGCCCAGTCCATCGCCTGCGCCTCCACGTTGAGCCCGATGCGCTTGAACAGGTCGAAGGTCACCTCGGCGATCGCCTTGGTGGAGGGAATGTCCTGCGGCGCCAGCAGCACCACCTTCTCGCCCTTGTAGCCGGCCTCGGCCAGCAGGCGCTTCACGTTCTCCAGGTTGCGCGGGGCATTGAGGTTCTCCATGCCCGCCTGGGTGTCCATCGGCGTATCGGGGCAGAAATAGCCCACGCCCTCGCGCCACAGCGCCTTGTCCTCGCCCTGGATGGCAATCATGTAGTCGCTCTGCGTCACGGCCTGGACGATGGCGCGGCGGATCGCCGGGTTGTCGAAGGGCGGCTGCAGCTGGTTGAACCGCATCGTGGCAATGGTCCCGGTTGGGATCATGGTGAACAGCCGCACGTTGCGCGAACGCTGCAGCACCGGCCGCAGATCGGCCGTCGGCCCGCCCCACCAGTCGATCTCGCCCTGGATCAGCCCGTTCGCCACCGCGGAAACGTCGGGGATCACCGACCATTCCACCCGGTCGAAATGCACCACCTTGCCGCCGGCGGTGCGCTCGGCCGGCTCGTTGCGCGGCACGTAGCCCTCGAACTTCTGGTACACCACGCGGCTGCCCGGCACGCGCTCATCGGCCTTGAAGCGGAACGGGCCGGAGCCGACCATCTCCGTGATCTGCCGGCTGGGATCGGTCTCCGCCAGCCGCGCCGGCATGATCGGCAGCATGTTGGGCGAGTAGTGCCCCAGCGCATCCGGCAGCAGCGGGAACGGGTTCTTGAGGCGGAACACGATGGTGCGGTCATCCTGCGCCACCAGCTCGTTGGTGGCCGCCATCAGCGCCTGGCCGAAGCTGTCGCGCTTGCCCCAGCGCTGGATGCTGGCCACGCAATCCTTCGCCAGCACGCGCTCGCCGTCGTGGAACTTCAGCCCCTCGCGCAGGGTGATCTTCCAGGTCTTGCCGTCATCCTCCATCACATGGCCCTCGGCCATCTGCGGGCGGATGCGGTACTGGTCGTCCTGCCCATACAGGCTGTCGAACACCATGAACCCGTGATCGCGGGTCTGGTAGCTGGTGGTGATCACCGGGTCGATCACCGCGAGGTCGGCATCCGGCACGAACTTCAGCACGCGCCGGTTTTGCGCCTGCACGATCTTCGGGGCAGCAAGGGCCGCGCCCGCGGTTGCGAGTCCGCCGAGAACCTGACGCCGCTTCATCGCCGTGCCTCCTGAAAGGAATGGAAGTCCGGGATGTAGGGCCAACGGCCGGCACGGGGCAACCATGGCGTTGCCCCCCTTGCAAGCCGCCGCGCGCCGGGCATCTTGGGGGCACGTGGGAGGGTACCGATGGAAGACGTGGACGTTGTGGTGGTCGGTGCGGGCGTGGTGGGCATTGCCGTGGCCCGCGCGCTGGCACTGGCCGGGCGCGAGGTGATCGTGCTGGATGCCGCGGAAGGGATCGGCACCGAGACCTCCTCGCGCAACAGTGAGGTGATCCACGCCGGCATCTACTACCCCAAGGGCAGCCTGATGGCGCGCTTCTGCGTCGAAGGCCGCCGCATGCTCTACCGCTTCTGCGATGAGCGCGGCGTGCCCTACAGCAATTGCGGCAAGCTCATCGTCGCCACCAGCGACGCGGAGACGGAGATGCTCGCCGGCATCAAGGCCCGTGCCGAGGCCAACGGCGTGGAAGGCATGCGCTTCCTCACCGCCGCCGAGGCCGTCGCCATGGAGCCCAACCTCACCTGCACCGGCGCCCTGTTCTCCCCCACCACCGGCGTGCTGGACAGCCACGCCTACATGCTGGCCCTGCAGGGCGATGCCGAACACGCCGGCGCCATGTTCGTGTTCCACTCCCCGGTGGAAGGCGGCCGGGTCACGGACCAGGGCGTGGAGATCGCCGTCGGCGGCGCCGACCCGATGCAGCTGCGCGCCCGCCTGGTGATCAATTCCGCCGGCCTGCACGCCTGCCCGCTGGCCCGCAAGATCGAGGGCATGCCGCGCCAGCTGATCCCGCAGGAATACTACGCCCGCGGCAACTACTTCACCCTCACCGGCAAGTCGCCCTTCTCCCGCCTGATCTACCCGGTCCCGGTCCCGGGCGGCCTCGGCGTGCACATCACCATCGACCTCGGCGGCCAGGCCCGCTTCGGGCCCGACGTGGAGTGGATCGACCATATCGACTACACGGTCGACCCCCGCCGCGCCGACAGCTTCTACGATGCCGTGCGCCGCTACTGGCCCGCCCTCAAGGACGGCCAGATCCAGCCGGGCTATTCCGGCATCCGCCCCAAGATCGTGCCCAAGGGCGCCCCCGGCCAGGATTTCGTCGTCCAGGGCAGCGCGGTGCACGGCATTCCGCACCTGATCAACCTGTTCGGCATCGAATCCCCCGGCCTCACCTCCGCCATCGCCCTGGCCGACCACGTCGCCGAGATCGCGGCCGCATGACCCGTGGGTTGCGCGGGCCACGTGACAGAATGTATTAACGATTCATCTCGCCAGCCCAGCCGGATCGTTTGACATGAACCGAAATATGCCCCGGATGATCCTGTTCGGGATCTTTTTCGTGATCATCGCCAGCTCAGCAACCTTCGGCGCCGTCTGGGTCCTGGGCCACACCAGCGGCGGGGGCTACGCCTCGCTGGACTAACCCATCAGGAGGCGCGGCGCGCCCGCAAGGCGGCCGCCAGGGTTCCGTCGTCCAGCACATCCAGCGCGCCACCCATCGGCACACCCTGCGCCACCCGCGTCACCGCCACCCCCGTGGGGCGCAGCCGCTCCGTCAGCCAATGGCTCGTGGTGGCGCCATCCACGGTAGCGGCCAGCGCCAGGATCACCTCCTGCACCCCACCCGCCTCCACCCGCGCCAGCAGCGGCGCGATGTTGAGGTCCTCCGGCCCGATGCCCGCCAGCGGCGACAGTGTTCCACCCAGCACGTGATAGGTGCCGCGATGCACATGCGCGCGCTCCAGCGCCCACAGATCGCCCACGCTCTCCACCACGCAGACCAGGCCACGATCGCGATGCGGGTCGGTGCACACCTGGCAGGGATCGGTGCTGTCCAGGTTGCCGCACACGGAACACGCCCGCACAGACCGCGCCGCGTCCTGCATCGCCTGGGCCAGCGGCAGCAGCCGCGTCTCGGGCTCCTGCAACAGCTTCAACGCCGTGCGCCGCGCGCTGCGCGGGCCAAGGCCGGGCAGGCGGGAGAGCAGCGCGATCAGGCGGTCAATTTCGGGGCCGCCCATTAAGGAAGAGTCTTCTTTTTCTGAAGAAAAAGAAGCAAAAAGACTTTTGTTCGTTCGCCGGCCACGGAGGCCGAGCGCAAAGTCGCAAAAGTTTTTTGGTTCTTTTTTTCAAAAAAGAACATGCTTCCTTGCCTTAAAAGGGCAGCTTCATCCCCGGCGGAATCGGCAGCCCCGCCGTCAGCTTCTGCATCTCGTCCTGGCTGTTGGCTTCCACCTTGCGCTTGGCATCGTTATGCGCCGCCAGCACCAAGTCCTGCAGCATCTCGGCATCGCCGCCTTCGCCCACCAGCTTGGGGTCGATCAGGATCGAGCGCATCTCGCCCTTCCCGTTCAGCGTCACCTGCACCATCCCGGCACCGGCCTGGCCCTGGATTTCCAATGCGGACAGCTTGGCCTGCATCTCCTCCATCTTCTGCTGCATCTGGGAGGCCTGCTTGAGCATGCCGGCGAGGTTCTTCATGGCGAGGTGTCCCAGCTATCGAAATCGTCGGAGGCGTTGAACCCGTCCTCGTCGGGCGGGGCGAATTCCAGGTCGTCGGCCGGTGGCGCGTCCTGCAGCAGGCTCGCGGGTTCGGCCGGCAGGCCATAGGCATCGGTGCGGCTGTCATGCACCGCCTCGATCCTGGCGCCGGGAAAGGCGGCCAGGATCGCCTGCACCAGCGGATGCTGTGCGGCGCTCTGGCGCCGTGCCGTGTCGGCGGCGGTGCCTTGCTCGGCCAGCGTCAACTCGCCGGCCTGGGCCGAGAGCGCGATGGTCCAGCGCACGCCGGTCGCCTCCCCCAGCACGGCCGAAAGCCGGGCCGCCAGGTCGCGCGGCGCCTCGGCCTGCGGCCGCAGCTCGATCACCGGCGGGGCATAGCGCACCAGATGCACGGAATGCACGAGATGGGCATGCAGCGAGGGCTCGCGCTGCTCCGCCACCAGGGCCGCCACCTCGCGGAAGCTCGCCGGCAGCCGCGCCGCCGCGGGCACGGCCATCACGGCCCCACCGCCGCCTGCCATGGCCCGCGCCCCGCCGCCGCCATTGCCAGAGGGGGCCGGTGCCCCACCACCGGAGACCACACCGCCCTCGGTCAGGCGACGCACCAGATCCCCCGGCGGCGGCAAATCCGCCACGTGGCACAGCCGGATCAGCACCATCTCCGCCGCCGCCTTGCGGTCGGGCGAGGTTTCCACCTCCGCCACGCCCTTCAGCAGCATCTGCCAGGCACGGCCCAGCACCGGGATGGTCAGCGCCTCCGCCAGCGCCACGCCGCGCGTGCGCTCGGCTTCGGGCAAATCGTTCGATGTGCGCAGCGCCGGCACGGCCCGCAGGCGCGTCAGCGTATGCACCAGCTCCAGCAAATCCTGCAGCATCACGCCGAGGTCCGCCCCGCGCGCATGGGCCCGGTCGGTCAGCTCCAGCGCCGCGGCCGGCTTGCCCGCCATCACCGCCTCGAACAGGTCGAACACCGCCTCCCGATCCGCCAGGCCCAGCATGTCGCTCACCTGCCCGCCGGTGATCGTCACGCCGGCCTCGGTCTGCGCAATCGCCTGGTCCAGCAGCGAGAGCCCGTCGCGCGCCGAGCCATCGGCCGCCCGCGCGATCAGCGTCAGCGCCTCCGGCTCGATGCGCGCGCCTTCCTTCTCGCAGATCCGCCCGAAATGCGCCGCCAGCTCGGCGGTGGCGATGCGCCGGAGGTCGAAGCGCTGGCAGCGCGACAGCACCGTCACCGGCACCTTGCGGATCTCGGTGGTGGCGAACACGAACTTCACATGTGGCGGCGGTTCCTCCAGCGTCTTCAGCAGCGCGTTGAACGCGTTGCGCGACAGCATGTGAACCTCGTCGATCACGAACACCTTGGCCCGCGCCTGCATGGGGCGGAAGCGCGTGGCTTCGATGATCTCGCGCACATCCTCCACGCCGGTGCGGCTGGCGGCGTCCATCTCCACCACGTCGGGGTGGCGGTCGGCCAGGATGCCGGTGCAGTTGGCGCACACGCCGCAGGGGTCGGCGGTGGGGCCACCGTTGCCGTCCGGCCCGATGCAGTTGAGCGCACGGGCGATGATGCGCGCCGTGGTGGTCTTGCCCACGCCGCGCACGCCCGTGAGCATGAAGGCATGCGCCACCCGGCCCAGCGCGAAGGCGTTGCGCAGCGTGCGCACCATCGCCTCCTGCCCGATCAGGTCATCGAACACCGTGGGACGGTATTTGCGCGCCAGCACGCGATAGGCGGGGGTGGCCAGCGCGGGGGCCGGGGCGGCAGCCGGTTCGGCGTCGCCGAACAGCCCGGGGCCTGCCGGTTCCGGCGGCGGCAGCTTGTCGTCTTCGTCTGAGAACAAGCCCGACATGCGCGGCGCCGATTTCAACTGCCGTAGGCAGGGCCCATGGCGGGGGGAAGAGGGTGGGAGGCCGAACAAACGACCCGAGCGGAAACTCGTTGCGGCTGCTTCCTTCCGGACCTGACCGGGTTGGCGAGGCGCCCGTCCGCCGCCGACCTCCCGCCGCAGATATCGTGCATCCCCGCCCCGGTGGCAAGGGCGTAGCGTGCCTTGGGCGGGCGGCTAGCCCCCGGTCACGCTCATGTGTCGCGCCACGGCCGGTCGCTCGTGCCGGCGGTCGATG
>JAIXTK010000310.1 GCA_027483995.1 Acetobacteraceae bacterium | reverse complement strand
TCCACCTCGGCCGGATCAGTCTTCGCAAGGGCGGATCGCAGGGCGGCGAGCCGTTCCTCCATGTCGTCCAGGCATTGGCGGCACAGCGTGCCCAGCACGGCCACCGGCAGGTCGCGGCGCAGCTCCTCCAGCCGGGCGGTGTTCAGCAAGCCCGGCACCAGTGGGGCTGGTATCGGCGCGGCGGTGGGCACAAGACGGGCCGCACCCTGTTGCAGCACGTCGCGCAGCGCGGCGGCTGGCACCGGCTTGGTCAGCATGCCCTGCATGCCGGCGGCGAGGCAGCGGGCGCGGTCTTCCTCGCCGGTGTTGGCGGTCAGGGCGTAGATCGGCACGCGGCCGGCATGGCCCGGCAGGGCGCGCATCCGGCGGGCGGCGTCGTAGCCGCTCATCTCCGGCATCATCAGGTCCATCAACACAAGGTCGTACGGCGTGCGCGCCGCCAGGGCGACCGCCTCCGCGCCGGAGGACGCGATATCCACGCGATGGCCTTCGCGGCGCAGCTGGGTGGCGGTGACCACCTGGTTCACCTTCATGTCCTCCACCAGCAGCACCAGGTTGCGGCGCGGGCGGCCCGGCGCGGGCACAGGTGCTGCGGCAGCCTGCACCGGGGGCGCGGGTTGCGGCGGGGCAGCGGGCGGTGCGGGCGGCCGATGGCGGGTGGTGACATCGGTGCAGCGCAGCAGCAACGCGCCGCCGGGCAAGGCCTGCAGCCGCACCTCCACGATCGCGCCATCGGGCCGGTGGCGCAGCTGCGGGAAGGCGGCCGGCCCGCGCTCCAGCAGGGCGAGCTGGCGTGTGACCTCCTGGTCGACATCGACCAGCCCGAACTCGCCGGCCTCGGCAACCAGGCGCAGCAGGGAGGCGAGCGTGGCGCCCTCGCGCGGCATGTCCTCCGGCAGGCCGGACAGCTCGGCAAAGCGGTGGTTCCAGTGGATCACGCGCTGGTCGCTGTCGGCGACAAGAATGCCCTCCTCCAATGCCTCCAGCGCCGCATCGAGCCAGGCGGCGCGGGAGGCCGCGCGCATGCGGGCGGAGGCTTCCTCATGCCGTGCGTTGGTAAGCCGGGCCGCCTCGCGGCGCAGCCGGGAAAGGCGCTGGGCGAGCCAGGCGAAGGCCCCGAGCAGCAGCGCCGCCGGGAGGGCGAGCAGCTCGATCAGGTCGAGCACGCTCATGCCGGCGCGCACGGGCTTGCGGCGGGGCGCCCGCGGTGCCATTGAAAGCCCCTGATTCCGCACAGGCCGCAACGGGCGGCTGACGCTGCATGAGATGAGGACGGCATGGCGAAGATCAAGGTGAAGACCCCGGTCGTGGAGCTGGACGGGGATGAGATGACCCGGATCATCTGGGGCTTCATCAAGGACAAGCTCATTCTGCCCTACCTCGACGTCGATCTGAAGTACTACGACCTCGGCATCGAGTATCGCGACCAGACCGACGACCAGGTCACCGTCGACGCGGCCAATGCCATCAAGCAGTACGGCGTGGGCGTCAAGTGCGCCACCATCACGCCGGACGAGCAGCGGGTGGAGGAGTTCAAGCTCAAGAAGATGTGGCGGTCGCCGAACGGCACCATCCGCAACATCCTCGACGGCACGATCTTCCGCGAGCCGATCATCTGCCAGAACGTGCCGCGCCTGGTGCCGCACTGGACCCAGCCGATCGTGATCGGCCGCCATGCCTATGGCGACATCTACCGCGCCACCGAAACCAAGATCCCCGGCCCCGGCAAGGTGACCCTCACCTACCAGCCCGCCGACGGTTCCCCCGCGCAGGTGATGGACGTGCACGACTTCAAGGGCCCCGGCGTGGCCATGGGCATGCACAACACCTCGGCTTCCATCTCGGGCTTCGCGCGCGCCACCTTCAACTATGGCCTCGCGCGCAAGTATCCCGTGTACCTGTCGACCAAGAACACCATCCTCAAGGCCTATGACGGCACCTTCAAGGACATCTTCCAGGACATCTTCGACCGCGAGTTCGCCGGGAAGTTCAAGGAAGCCGGCCTGACCTACGAGCATCGCCTGATCGACGACATGGTCGCCTGCGCGATCAAGTGGGAAGGCGGCTATGTGTGGGCCTGCAAGAACTACGACGGCGACGTGGAGAGCGACATCGTGGCGCAGGGCTTCGGCTCGCTCGGCCTGATGACCTCCGTGCTGCTCAGCCCCGATGGCAACACGGTGGAGAGCGAGGCGGCGCACGGCACCGTGACGCGCCACTACCGCGAGCACCAGAAGGGCCGCGAGACCAGCACCAACCCGATCGCCTCCGTTTTCGCCTGGACCCGCGGCCTGATCTATCGCGGCCGCTTCGACAACACGCCCGACGTGACGGCCTTCGCCGAAACGCTGGAGCGGGTGTGCATCGAGACGGTCGAGAGCGGCGCGATGACCAAGGACCTCGCGGTGCTGATCGGCAAGGACCAGCCCTGGCTGAACACCCAGGCCTTCCTCGCCAAGATCGACGAGAACCTGGGCAAGGCGATGGCCAAGGCCTGAGCCTTGCCGTTGGATGCCAAGACGAAGGGCCCGCCGCAAGGCGGGCCTTTTTCGTCGGGGGATGCCGCGGCGCCGGCCGTGGCACTCTCCACCCGGCTGGTGTTCTTCATGGTCGGCATCGGCTTCGCCGTCTGGGCGCCGCTGGTGCCTGATGCCAAGGCGCGGCTGGGGCTGGATGATGCAGCCCTTGGCACGCTGCTGCTGGGCCTCGGCGTGGGCTCGCTCGCCGCCCTGCCCTTCGCCGGGCCGCTGGTGCAATCGCGCGGGCCGCGCTGGGTGATCCTGGGCACCGGGCTCGCCTTCTGCGCCCTGATGCCCGCCCTGGCGCTCGCGCCCACGCCCTTGGCGCTGGCCGGGTTGCTGGCCCTGTTCGGCGCGGCCACGGCCTGCGTGGACGTGGCGATGAACGCCCAGGCGGTGCTGGTGGAAAAGGCGACCGGCCGCACGCTGATGAGCGGCTTCCACGGCGCCTACAGCCTGGGCGCGCTGGTGGGCAGCCTGGCGATGACCGGCCTGCTCGCGGCAGGCGTGGCCCCGGTGGCCTGCGCGGCGCTGCTGGGGACCTCCTGCGCGCTGGCGCTGGCGATCCGCGCCGGCACTCTGATCCCACGCGCGCATGATGCGGAGGCACCGCGCCTGGTGCTGCCGCGCGGGCGGCTGGCGGCACTGGGCGCGCTGTGCTTCGCCGCCTTCCTGCTGGAAGGCACGATCCTGGACTGGTCCGGCGTGTATCTCCGCTTCGAACTCGGCCAGGCCGCCTCCCGCGCCGGGCTCGGCTTCGCGGCACTGGCCCTGGCAATGACACTGGGGCGGCTGACCGGAGACGCCGTGGTGCGCCGGCTGGGCCCGGTGCTGGTGATGGCCGGTGGCGGCGCGCTGGCCGCGCTCGGCTTCGCGCTGGCCGCCGCCGCTCCTGCCTTCCCCGGCCAGCCCCTGGTGCTGTTCCTGGCCGGGTGCGCGCTGGTGGGCCTGGGCGTGGCCAACATGGTGCCGGTGCTGTTCAGCGCCGCCGGGCGCATGCCCAACATGGCGCCGAGTGCCGCCATCGCCGCCGCCGCCACGCCGGGTTACGCGGGCCTGCTGGCCGGGCCGGTGGCGGTGGGATGGATCGCCCAGGCGACCACCTTGCCCGTCGCCTTCGCCGGGCTGGCGCTACTGGCCGCAATCGTGGGGCTTTCGGCGCGAATCGTCCGCGGATGACAGCAGCCGGTGCCATGGCTGACTCTACCTGCCATGGCACCGGCTGCTGTCGCGCGCGGGGCTGGCCGGTGGCCGCGCGCCAAGCAAAGACTCATGCCGGCCCGCGTTGATCCATTCTTCATGGGTCAAAGCGGGCTGGTATGAGTTGCCAGCCGCGGCACCAGCGCGGCATGCTGCACCGCAAGAAGAACAACCGGGGCCACGCGCCCGACAGGAGTATCGCGATGCGCCTCGCCCGCTGGCTGGCAACCGCCTGCCTCGCCGCCGCCCCGTTTGCCATCGCCCCCCCGCTCGCGGCGCAACCGCTGCGCGTGGCGCTGGAATTCGATCCCGCGCCGCTCGATCCCGCCACCGATGGCAGCTACACCAACCGCGTCGTCACCACCGTGATGTGCGACAGCCTGATCGACCTCACGCCCGACCTGCAATTCGTGCCGCAGCTCGCCACCAGCTGGGAATGGAGTGCGGACAAGCTCTCGCTGACCGTGAAGCTGCGCCCCGGCGTGAATTTCCAGGACGGCACACCGTTCGACGCCGCCGGCATGGTGGCCAACATCATGCGCTACAAGAACGTCGCCTATTCCATCCGCAAGGCGGAGATGGCGGCCATCACCGGCGCCGAGGTGATCGACCCGCTGACGCTGCGCATCTCGCTCAGCCGCCCCTTCGCGCCGCTGGTGATGCTGCTGGCCAACCGCGTCGGCACGCCCTACTCGCCCAAGATCATCGACCTGCCGCGCGGCGAGATCGAGGCCAAGCCGGTCTGCGCCGGGCCGTTCAGCTTCAAGTCCCGCCTGGCGCAGGACAACATCACGCTGGAGCGCTTCCCCGGCTACTGGAACGCCCAGGCCATCAAGCTGCCCGGCGTGATCTTCCGCACCGTGACCGACAGCAACATCCGCAAGGTGGACCTGATGGGCGGCGGGCTGGAGATCGCGCAGAAGATCTCGCCCACCGATGCCGGCTCCATCGCCGCCAACCCGAAGCTGCGCCTGGCCAAAAGCCCCTCCCTGGGCTTCGTGCCGATCGAGTTCAACGTCGGCAATGGCAAGGCCGCCGATACCCCGCTGGGCCGCGATGCCCGCGTGCGCCGCGCCTTCTCGCTCGCGATCGACCGCGAGGCGCTGAACCAGGTGGCGTTCGACGGGCAATACGTGCCGAGCAACCAGTTCGAGGCACCGGGCAGCACCTTCTTCCACCCGGGCTTCCCGGTGCCGAAGCGCGACGTGGCCGCGGCGAAGAAGCTGCTGGCGGAGGCCGGCGTGAGCCGCGTCAGCTTCACCCTGCGCATCGGGACCGACCCGCTGGATGCCCAGGTGGCGCAGATCGTGCAGTCGATGGTGGCCGAGGCCGGGTTCGACATGAAGATCGTGATCCAGGATTCCGCCGCCCTCGTCTCCGCCACCCGCAGCGGCGATTTCGAGGCCTCCATGCTGCTGTGGTCCGGCCGTGCCGACCCCGACGGCAACGCGCCGATCTGGCTGACCAGCAAGGGCTTCACCAACTGGGGCCAGTACCTGAACCCGAAGATCGACGAGCTGTTCACCCAGGGCGCCACCGCCACCACCACGGCGGAGCGGCTGCCCTTCTACCGGCAGGCGACCGAGATCTTCCTGCAGGACCAGCCGCACGTGATCCTGTACCACTGGTCGATGCTGTGGGGCCTGTCGCAGAAGGTGCAGGGCTTCAAGGGCCGGCCGGATGGCCTGTGGCGCCCGGAGAACCTGAGCCTGTCGAACTGACCCACGCCCAGCCGAGGACCAGCCCATGGCCAGCGTACGCCTGATCGAGACCGAGCTGCCGATCTTCGGCGAGCCGACCGTGCAGCCGGAGGTGCCCGGCGCCACCTATGCCGCGCGGATGCAGGCGGCGCTGGCACGCGCCAAGGCGGCCGGGATGGATGCGCTGGTGGTCTATGGCGACCGCGAGCACAGCGCCGGCATCGCCCACCTCACGGGGTACGACCCCCGCTTCGAGGAGGCGCTGCTGGTGGCCCCCACCGCCGCCTGGCCGCGCCAGCCGGCGAGCCTGTTCGTGGGCAACGAGGGCTGGAGCTATGCCGAACTGGCCCTGGGCAGCTTCGAGCGCGTGCTGTGCCAAAGCTTCTCCCTGCCCGGCCAGCCGCGCGACCGGCAGAAGCCGCTGGTGCGGCTGCTGGCCGAAGCCGGGCTGAAGGGCGGCATGACGGTGGGCGCCGTCGGCTGGAAATCCTTCGGCCCCGGCGACCCCGGCGCGGACGAAACCTGGCTGGACCTGCCGGAATTCATCGCCCGTGCAGTGCGGGAGGTGGCGGGCGAAACCGGCCGTGTGGTGAACGCCACCGACCTGTTCATCAACCCCACCGACGGCCTGCGCGTGATCAACGACGTGGACCAGCTGGCCGCGTTCGAGTTCGCCGCCACCTATGCCAGCCAGGGCCTGCGCAACGTGCTGTTCGGCGTGCGCCCGGGCATGACGGAGTTCCAGGCCGCAAGGCTGATGGCCGTGCCCGGCATCCCCTTCTCCGCCCATCTGATGCTGTCGGCCGGCGAGCGCGCCTCGCGCGGCCTGCCCAGCCCCTCCGCGCGCGTGCTGGGCCATGGCGACCCGTTCACCATGGCCTGCGGGTTGCAGGGCGGGCTCTCGGCCCGGGCCGGCTTCCTGGCGCACGATGCCTCTGAACTGCCGGAGGGCATCCGCGACTATGCCGACAAGCTCGTGGTGCCGTATTTCCGTGCCGTGGCCGAATGGTACGGCGAAGTCGGCATCGGCGTCACCGGCGGCACGCTGCACGCCATCATCGCCAAGCATTTGGGCGACCCGTTCTTCGGCGTGGGCCTGAACCCCGGCCACCTGCTGCACCTGGATGAATGGCTGCACTCCCCGGTCTTCGCCGGCAGCACCATCCCGCTCGCCTCCGGCATGGCGATCCAGGTGGACGTGATCCCGGCCACCCACTCACCCTGGTTCACCACCAATATCGAAGACGGCATCGCACTCGCCGACGCCGCCCTGCGCGAGGCCTTCGCGGCGCACTATCCGGAAGCCTGGCGCCGCATCGAACGCCGCCGCGCCTTCATGGCCGATGTGCTGGGGATCCGCCTTAAGCCGGAAGTGCTGCCGTTCAGCAACATCCCGGCCTACCTGCCGCCCTTCCTGCTGTCGCCGAAGCGGGTGCTGGCGCTGGCGTAACCGTCCGGCGCGCGGCCGAGCCTCTAGGTGATGCACCCATAGGCAACCAGCAGAGACGCGGCTCGGGATGCGCCACGCTGGCGAGAGGTGCGCCATGAAGCCACGCCGGCATGATACCAACCGCCCGAAACGCCGACTCTTCCGGCGTTTCGGGCGGTTGGTATCGCGCGCCGGGCTGGCCGGCGGCGGCGCGCAAAGCAAAGAGGCATGCCGGCCGCCGTCGACCGGTTCTTCATCGATCGACACCAAGGGCGGCTGGCATGAGATCACGGGCATCGAGTGGTCGGTCATTCAGCCGCTGCTGCCGACCAAGCCGCGTGGAGTGCCGCGTGTGGGCGACCGCAGGGTGCTTAACAGGATATTCTGGCGGTTGAGCACGGGCTCGCCCTTGGCCGACATCCCGGAGCGGTATGGCCCCTGCACCACCTGCCACAACCGGTTTGTCCGTTGGCGGAAGGCCGGTGCCTGGGACCGGCTGTTTGCGGCCGTCTCGCGCGCCAATGACGACGATCTGCAAACGGTCGACAGTTCCTCGATCCGGGTCCACCAGCACGCCGCCAACGGCAAAAAGGGGGGCATGGGCAGCCGCCGCTGGGCACCTTGATGCCGCCCGATACATGGGGCGCTCGCGCGCCGCGCCTGACCACAACGATCCATGCCGCGGTGAACACCAACGGCAACATGATCATGCTCCAACTGAGCGAAGGCCAGGCAGGGCAAATCCTGCTCGCCGAGGCGGAGGAACGCGTGCAGCGGCAGGCTGTCGGCGTAGTGCCACTCCAGCCTCCGCTCGCTGTCGATGCCCTCAACGTCGCCGACCAGCACTATGCGGAAGTAGCGCCCCGGCGGCAGCGACGAGTTCGACCTGCAGCCGGTCGTAGAACGGATGTCCCGGTGAACATGGCATCCCCGACCACGACACCAGCATCTCCGACTGCCGATCCCGCTGCCGACCCAGCGGCAGACGACACCTGCCACCGCCAGCTGCAGGTGCCAGAATCCGGCCGCGCCGCATTCGTCAACAGGCTGCTAAAGGAGGTGATCAGCGTCCGAAAAAGAATCCAACGGCCTCATCGCGGTTCTATCCAGCGCACCGGCATCATGGAGCACCTTGCGCACCGCCTCGAGTACGGCAGAGCGGGCAGAGTCGGTTCCGAATTCCGCAAGGTAGTAAAACATCACGAGACCGTGCACGCGATGGCCCTCGAGCCCCGATAGCACCACGCGGATCGGTCGGCTGTGGTCCACCGTATCGTTGCCCCCCATCGCCTTCGCCACGCTTTCATGGATCCGGGGCACCAGCGCCGCAGTATCCACCGTGGCCGACATGGTGAACGGCACCTGTAGCCGAGTGTAGCCGTTATGCAGCGACATGTTGGAGAGTATCTGTGTGGCGATCAGGCTGTTCGGCACGAAGTGCACCTCGTCGTCGCGCGAGCGGATGCAGGCGAAGCGCCAGCCCCAATCATCTAGCCGGCCGCTGATCATCCGATCGCGCGTGCGCACCGTCACCCACTGGCCGATGCGCATGCTGTTGTCGGCGGCGATTGCGATGCCGGCGATGGCGTCGAAGATCAATTCGCGCAGCGCAAAGCCGATCACGGTCAGCAACACCGAGGTGGTGGCAAGCACCGGCCAGATATCGCGGTCTAGCACGGTGGTATAGAAAAAGGCGATGCCGGCCAGGTAGAGCATGGTGCGGAATATGAGCCGCACCACGGGATGCAGGCCCTGGCCCTCCTGGCGGCGGAGCAAGAGCTTCTCGAGCAGCATGTCGACCATCGTGACCACGATGAGCACATAGGCGAACTCGTAGGCGAGCAGGATCATCGACACGGTGGCCGGCGCCATGCGGTCCGCGAGTGCCCCGGTGAAAAGTGCGAATTCACTGAACATGCCGGTCAGCAGCAGCGTCGGGTAGATTGCCCACTTCAGCGCGTCGCTGCGCCAAGCCAGCCGCAGCAGACAGAGCAGGGCGAAGCCTATGGCCAGCACGATGAAGGCAAGCGCGACTCCGGTGCCGCCTAGCATCGCCATGATACGCGCGGTCAGCGTCTGGTCGACCCGGGCGATCTCGGCGCTGTAGGAGCCGAGGTAGTAGTTTAGCCGGCCGTCCCGGCTGCGCGGATCGCCAAGACCATCGACCAGCCGGTCGTCCACGGCCAGCACCTCCGAGACGACTCGGTAATCCTGGCGGCTGTTCTCCACGCTACCCGGCGCAGCCTCGCTGCGCTGGGCTTCGGCATCCAGCACCAGCCGCAGCTGCGCTATATCCAGGGTGCGATGTCGCCATTCGATGGCAATGCGGCTGCGCCTGAGGAGCATGTCGGACGGCTTCGGGACGAAGCGGAACTCGCCCTCGACCCGCCAGAGACGGTAGCGGCTGCTGCCCCCGGTGCTCTCCGTAACCAGCCGGACGGATTTCAGCGGCCCAACCTGGTTGAGGAAGGCGATCTGCTCGATGCCGATTTCGTCCGTCGACTTCAGCCAGAAGTCGAAGCTCCCGGTGAAGGTCCCGGAGTCGAAATTGACCGCCTCGAGGGCGTGCAACCGGAACCCAACCTGCACTGCGGGGATAAGAGGGTAGGCAAGCTCGCCGAGGCGGATCGCCTCCTCGCCGGGGCCCACCTGCTCGACCGGCCGGGGGCGATCGCTAAGTTGGACGATGAGGGGCAGCTGCCGACGCCCCACGAACTCTACGAGCTTCAGCGGGGTGTCGCGCTGGTGCGTGCTGTCGAAGGTGATCCGGCCGGTGAAGCCGCTGGTTGCGCCAGAATCGGCGTCGCGCGCCCGCATCCAGTCGTGCAGCAGGGAGCGCATCCGGTCGGGGTCGGTCAGGGTAAAACTGCCATCGGCCTTGCTGTGGCGGATGAATTCGGCGAGCAGCAGCCCGGCATCGTAGCCCGAGGCATAGGCCCAGCTCGGCTCGGCGTTATTGCGGGCGATATAGGCCTGAACGCGACGCTGGCTCTCGGCGCTGGACATGCGCGGCGTGAACGGGACGGCGGCGATGATGCCGTTGGTGAAGAAGCCGGGAGTGATCCGCTCACGCCGGTCGTCCGTGAAGCGCTCGGCGAAGCTCGCCAGGGAGGCCTCGCCCAGCACAACGATGCGACCACTATGGCCGCTGACGCGCAGCTGGCGGATCGCCGCCTCGGCCTCCTTCATCGGCAAGTTGACCAGCACCGCATCGGCCTGAGCGTGGCGGGCCAGTCGTTCGCGCTGCTGCTCAGGCGTCTGGTCGGTCGGCCATGGCTCCAGCGTCAACTCGGCGCCGGCGCGGCCCGCGTAGGACAAGACCACGCCATCCCAATATCCGTCGGGCCTGCTACCGGGCAGCGCCAACAGCACCAGCCGGTCGCCAGGCAGCACGCGCTGCAGGATGCGGCCAAGCATCTCGCCAGTCTTGGTGTTCGGCGGCTGCATCGAATAGGCGAAAGAGTTCGGCTCGATGCCGGAAGGCGCGCCAATCGGCGCCAGCGCAAGCAAGGTGCCCTCGGCGGCGGCAGCAACCATTTCAGCGTAGCCATTGCTCTGGGTCGGGCCAACCATGGCGAGGGTATGGAAGCCGAGCGCCGCGCCTTCGGCGAGCGCAGCGACCGCATTGGCGCGACCGCCATCGTCGCGGGTGACGAGCCGGAGTTCGCGGTCGAGGCCAGCCTCACGGATCGCGTCATCGAAGCCGCGGGCGATGTCGTTGCCGATCTCCCTCGCTTCGCCCGAGGCGTCGGCGATCAAGACAATGTCGAGTGGGTTGAGCTGGGAGCCGTCGGCCCGCACTTCGATATTTGGCGGAGGCGGCTCGAACTGCAGCGCCTTGCCGATCAGTACGGCCTGGCCGAGGAAGAGCAGCGCCACCAAGGAGTGTAGTACGAAGCCAACGATTTGCATCTGAAAGTAACGTCTCGCTCTGCTGGCGGCCTGCAAACCACTGCTTGGCATTCCGAGCCCCGTTGCCCCCATATCGGCAACGAAAACCTACGCCCGACGACTTTCTTCAACACACCGTGATGCGAACTGCAATGGAGCGGCAGGTATCCCGGATACTTCGAACACCTCGTTTAGCGATATTGAGACAAAATGATAATTTGTGCCCCAGGTGATGGTGCAAGAGGCCACGCGCGAAGCCCCTGGCGAAGCGCAGCGCGCGGCCGGCCTTTTCCCATGCGCGCCCGGCTCGGCTGGCCAATGTGCTGCGACCGCGCCGAGAGCACGGCCCTATACAGCCAGTGTGCGCTCGCGCCGTGCCCCACCCGTGTCGTCCGCGCGCCCCCACAGCGAAGCCGCGCCCGAAATCACCACGAATCCGTCGCTCATACCCGCGTCCGGAGGCGATGACTCATGCCCAAAGCGCTAGCCGGTCTGAACGGCAGCCCCCACCCCTCCAGCCCCATATTGCCAGCGCAACGCTCGCCGTCCGGGCGTTTCCACCCGAACGGCCGTTGCCACCGGGCTCGCTTACGCCGGTTCCTGGTCGCGCTCCGCCATCATCTCCTTGAAGGCCGGGCGGGCCTGGCAGGCACCGATCCAGGCCTTGATGTTGGGATAGGCATCGATCAGCGCCGTGGCCGGCTGGGCGTAGCGGATCACCTCGGCCACGTTGATGTCGGCCACCGTGAAGCGCCCGCCCACCAGCCAGCCGCCGCCGGCCGCCAGTGCCTTGTCCAGCGCCGCGAAGGGGCGGGCCAGCCCATCGATCGATGCCTGCCGCGCATCGGACCCGGCGGGGTTCTGCATGATCGCCAGCGTCTTCGGCTCGGCCGAGGTGGCGGCCCACAGCGCCCACTGCACCATGGCCGCGTTCTCGCGCTCATCCTTCGGCGCCAGCGGGCCGCCGGCCTTGCGGGCCAGATACAGGGCGATGGCGAGGCTCTCGTGCAGCACGAAGCCGTCATCATCCATGGTCGGCACCTGGCCGGCCGGATTCACGGCCAGGAAGGCCGGGCTGGCCGTGTGCAGCGGCGCGCCGGGAGCGTTCGGGTCCGGCAGGCGATAGACCTGGATCACCGGGATCTGCTCATAGGCGATGCCCAGTTCCTTCGCGGCCCAAACCGGCCGCGTCGCGCGCGATCGCAACACGCCATAGATTTTCACGCCCATCGTTTTTCTCCCCGTTCTGATGCCGCCCGTTCTCGCCCCCGGCCGCGCGCCGCGCAAGGGGCGTGCGGGCATCAGACGAAGGTCAGCACCCGTGCCGGCGTGTGCACCATGATCTGGTCGATCTCTGCCACGCTGAAGCAGCGCTCGCGCATCAGGGGCAGGATGTTCTTGAAGATATGGGTGTAGCCATGCCCGCCGAGCTTGGTCAGGCGGGTGCAGTAGCAAATGTCGTGGCTGATCGCGATGCGCTCCAGATGGCCGTGCTGGATCAGCAGCCGGATCATCTGCAGCCGCATCCCGTCATTCGGCATGTCGATGTCCGACGCGCCGTAATAGGTCGTCTCCTGCCCGAACAGGTCGAACTCCACGATCACCCCGGTATCGGCCAGGCGCAGCAGGCGTTCGGAATCGAAAATCGTGCGGTCGATATGGCTGATCACCACCCGGCCGAGATCCACGCCGCGCGCGCGAAGGAAATCGGCCACTTCCTGCGGCTGGTCGTCATGCCGGCCGGGATGGACGTTGATCGCCGCCCCGGTGTGCTGCTGGGCGATGATCGCCGCCTCCATCACCTGCTTCTCATGATCGGTCCAGGGCGACTGGCAACCGACCTCGCCGATGATGCCGCTGCGCACATCCGTGCCCCAGGCGCCCTCGGTGAGCTGGGCGATCATCTCGGCGGCATAGGAATCGACCCCGCGGCCATAGGTGGCCGGCGCCTGGTACTCATCCACGTAGAAGCCACAGCCCATCACGATATGGGTATCGGTCGCCTCGGCAATCGCGCGCAGCCCGGCGGGATTGGGCTTCAGCCCCTCGCAGGTGAGTTCCACGATGGATTTGCCGCCGGCGGCGCGCATCTTCGCCACCTCGTCGGTGATCAGCTCCGGCACCACCAGCTTGTATTTGCCGGCATGCGGCACGCGGCCATAGACGATCTCGTGGTAGTTCTCGAGCGTGATCTCGGGCCAGGGCTGGTTCAGCGCGGCCAGCTTGGGCGGGGTGATATCGCAGAGCAGATGCTCATGCATCAGGGTCGGGCCCAGCTCGCCGGGCTCGATCAGCCCGCGCACCGTCTGGATGCGGCCCTTCAATTCGCTGCGTGACACCATCGCTGCCTCCTGTCGATCAGTGGCAGTGTGGCAAGGGCGGGGGGCGCCGTGAAGCGGCGGAATTGGTCGGAGCGGCGGGATTCGAACCCACGACCCCCAGTCCCCCAGACTGATGCGCTACCAGGCTGCGCTACGCTCCGACCGTTGGGGAGGCACCGTGTAGCAGCCACGGTGCCGCTCTGCAATGCGGCTTGCTCAGGGCAGCAGGGCGCGCAGCGCTTCCAGCTCACGCAGTGTCTGGGACAGCACGAGCCGCAGCCGCGCGGCCTCGGCGGCGGATGCGTCGGCGGCTGATACGTCTTCCTTTGCGGCCGTGCGGGCGGCGGGGCGCTTGGTGGCGCCCTGAGCGGCAGCGGTGGGCGCGGCAGGGGTCAGGCCCGGCATCGGCAGCTCGGGTGCGTCGATTTCCGGCATGGCGGCGGCCTGGGCCTCCTGGTCCTCGCGCTCCTCCGGGGAGGGAGGCGGAATGTCGTCGGAAAGCTTGCCACCGCCTTCGCGCAGAAGGCGCTGCACGCCCTTGATCGTGTAGCCCTGGATGTAGAGCAGATCGGAGACGCGGCGCAGCAGGGCGATGTCGTCCGGCCGATAGTAGCGCCGGCCACCGCCACGTTTCAGCGGCTTCACCTGCGGGAACTTGGTTTCCCAGAAGCGCAGTACGTGCTGCGGGATGTGAAGCTCGTCCGCCACCTCGCTGATGGTCCGGAAGGCGTTGGGGGCCTTCTTCGGCTTGCCGCGGCCGTCGCCGTCATCGCTGTCCAAACCGTTGGCGGATGCGGCCGGGGCGGCGGCCAGGGCCGCGCGGCCGCTCATTCATCGTCTCCGCCAACCGGCGGCGCCATGTGGTTCACATGCGCGCGCAGCACCTGGCTGGGGCGGAACACCAGAACCCGCCGCGGCAGGATCGGCACCTCCACCCCGGTCTTGGGGTTGCGGCCGATCCGGCGGCCCTTCTGACGCACCGAAAACGTTCCGAACCCGCTGATCTTGACGGATTCCCCTGCCTCCAGCGCCGCCGCCATCCTGGCCAGCACAACCTCCAGCAGGTCGGCCGATTCGTTCCGGGAGAGGCCCACCTGGGTGTAGATGGTCTCGGTCAGGTGGGCGCGGGTGACAGTGTTCATCGGGGCACGCTATGCACATGCCGCTTCGGCGTCAAGAATACTCTGTAATCAATCCCTTGGATCGGCTGGGTCCAAGGGCGCGGGAACCCTGCGGGCTGCTACAGCCGGACCAGCGCACTGCCCCAGGTGAGGCCGCCGCCCAGCGCTTCCATCAGCACGAGGTCGCCGCGCTTCACGCGCCCGTCGCGATAGGCCTGGGAGAGCGCCAGCGGGATCGAGGCGGCCGAGGTGTTGGCGTGGCGGTCCACCGTCACCACCACGCGCTCCGCCGGCAGCGACAGGCGCTTGCCGATGGCATCGATGATGCGCAGGTTGGCCTGGTGCGGCACCAGCCAGTCCACGTCGGACGCAGCGAGACCGTTGGCCTCCAGCGCCTCCGTCACCGCGCCGGCAAGCTTGCCCACGGCGTGGCGGAAGACCTCGTTGCCCTTCATCACGAGATGGCCGGGCTTGTCCGGCTGGCCGACCGCGCCATCCACATACAGGATGTCGCCGAGATCGCCCTGGGCATGCAGGTGGGTGGAAAGGATGCCGGGCTCGCCGGCCGCGCCGGTGCCGTGGCCCGCCCGCAGCAGCACCGCGCCTGCGCCGTCGCCGAACAGCACGCAGGTGCCGCGGTCTTCCCAGTTCATGATGCGCGAATAGACCTCGGAGCCGATCACCAGCATGCAGCGCGCCTGGCCCGCGCGCATCATCCCGTCAGCCACCGAGAGCGCGTAGATGAAGCCGCTGCACGCCGCCGAGAGGTCGAAGCCGAAGCCCCCTGCCCCCAACGCCGCCTGCACCCGCACCGCCGCGGCCGGGAAGGCCTGGTCGGGCGTGGCGGTGGCCACGATGATGCCGTCCACCTCGGCCGCATCCACACCGGCATCGGCCAGCGCGGCGCGCGCCGCCTCCGTGGCCATGAAGGCGCAGGTCTCATGCGGCGCGGCCAGATGGCGCTGGCGAATGCCGGTGCGCTCGCGGATCCAGGCGTCGGACGTGTCCACCCGCTGGGCGAGTTCCTCGTTGGTCACGATCCGGGCCGGAAGGTAGGACCCGATGCCGGCCAGCTGCGTGCGCGGCCGGGTGCCGCCGAAGGCTGGGGCTAGCTTGGGGGGAAGCCGTGATGCGCAAGGTTCTGGTGGTGCTGGCCGGCATG
>JAIXTK010000230.1 GCA_027483995.1 Acetobacteraceae bacterium | reverse complement strand
GGCGGCGCCGTCCAGGGCATCGGCTGGGCGCTGAACGAGGAGTACATCTACAATAAGAAGGGGCTCATGGATAACGCGGGCTTCCTCGACTACCGCATCCCCGTGGCCTCCGATCTCCCGATGATCGAGGCCGTGCTGGTGGAAGTCCCCAACACCCGCCACCCGTTCGGTGTGCGCGGCGTGGGCGAAGTGCCGATCGTTCCCCCGATGGCCGCCGTCCGCAACGCCATCCGCGGCGCGATCGACCTGGAGATGTTCCACCTGCCGATGTCCCCGCCCCGCATCCGTGCGGCCGTGGACGCGGCAAAGGCCCCCAAGGCCGCCGAGTAACCTCCAACGAACTCTTCCCTCCCCCTGCGCAAGCGGGGGGAGCCGGAGGGGGGCTTGGATAACTGGAATACCGATATGCCTACAGTCGTCATCTCGGGCTCCTCCTGCCGTGACTTCACACATGGCGAGAGCGAGTTCGAGGTGGCGGCCACCACCTTCCGCCAGCTCATCCGCGAGCTGGAACAACGCTTCCCCGGCCTCGGCGAACACGTCGAGGAATACATGGCCATCGCCATCGACGGCGTGATCTACCAGGACGCGTACCACGCCCCCCTGAAGCCCAACAGCGAGATCGTCCTGATCCCCAAGATCGGCGCCGGCTAACCCCGCCCCTCGTAGGGCGTGTGTGGACGGCCCCTCCGCTGCAAGGTGTCTTGGGAGAAAATGTCTGATCCGGGTGCGAGAGCGTCCGTGTGTCCGGCCTGTTTGTGCGGCACGTGACCGCTGGCCCAGATGGGTTCCGCGATCCCCTCCCAAACGGATCGGCGGCCTCTTCTGGCCACCACCCTACGCGGGCTCTGGGGATCGTCGGCTCGCCCGATCAGCATCTCTCCTTGTCAGTCTTGCACCGGCGGCATCACGAGCGGGTCAGGCGGCAACCGGCACAGGCTGCCGGTAGGCCTCTCCGCTCGTCATCATGGCCCAGACGATGCGGGCCATCTTGTTGGCCAGGGCGACGGCGGCCAGCTTGCGCGGCCGGCGCTCCAGCAGGGCGAGCAGCCAGGCCGATGCACGTCCCGGCTTGGCGTATCGGATCACCGAGGTGGCCCCAAGCACCAGCAATTGTCGTAGCCTTTCATTGCCGGCTCTTGTGATGCCACCTTGTCGCTGCTTGCCCCCGGTCGAGTGGTCGCGTGGGGTAAGCCCCAGCCAGGCGGCGAAGTGCCGCGCCGACTTGAACTGCGAGGCATCGACGCGCAGGACCATGTTCAGCGCGCCAACCGGCCCGATCCCCGGCACCTCAGCCAATATCCGGCTTTGCGGTGTTGCCTTGTGGCGCGCGAGCAGCTGGGCGTCGATCTCAGCCAGCCTTGCCTCGATGCGGTCGATCTCGTGCCCCAGCATTTCCAGCGCCTGGCTCGCCGAAGCCGGCAGTGTTGCCTCGCCGGCCACCTCGGCGCGCAGCTGTGCCAAGCCCTTGTCGCCCTGCGGCGCCACCACGCCCATCTCGGCGGCGTGCCCCCGCAGGGCATTGATCATCTGGGTGCGCTGGCGGACCAGCAGATCGCGCACCGAGAGCAGCATGGCATCGCCCTGGCGCTCGGCGGACTTGACGGGCACGTGGGGCATATCCGGCCTGGCGGCGGCCTCGCTGATGGCGTGCGCATCGTTGCGGTCGTTCTTGCCACGCTTGACGAACGGCTTGACGTATTGGGCGGGGATCAGCCGCACGCTGTGCCCCATCGCCTGCAAGGTGCGCCCCCAGTAATGCGACGCCCCGCAGGCCTCGATGGCCACCTCAACCGGCGCCAGCTTAGCGAAGAACCCCGCCACATCCTGCCGCCGCAAATTGCGCCGCAACACCGGACGGTCCCGGGCATCGACGGCATGGATGGTGAAGACGGACTTGGACGTATCGATGGCAACCCGTGTAATCTCAACCATGGACGGCTCCTGGTTCAGCTGTGACGGCGAACTGTGGCACTCGATGCCGTGGGGCCGTCCACCCCAACGGGTCGCGAAGCGGACCCGCCACCCCCGAATACGTACGTAAAAAAACCGCTTCCCATCGACAGATGAGTTAATTAAATTAACTCACATGAACCCCATCCCCTCCCCCCTGGCCACCGCCTTCGCCGCCCTGGCGGCGGAGCTGCGTCTGCGCGCCGGGGATGGCACGGGGCAGGGCGCCCAGCATGCCTTTCACGCCCTGATCCTGCTCGGCCTCGTCCGCGTGCTCTGGGTGCTGGAATCCATGGTCCGCCACTGGCAATCCGCGCGCCCCCAAGCGCAGGCCGGCCACACAATCCTGGCCGCCCGCTACCCCCGCGAGAAACAGCCGCGCCGGCTCCTCACGCCCCGAATCCGCGCCGACCTCAAGGCCCTCACGCGCCCGAGCCAGGCCCCGGCGAAGATCACGCCGCCGGCGCCCCGCGCCCTCCCGCGCCGCCAAACCCCCACGCGAGCCCGCGCGCAATCCGCGCCGCGCAGCCCCCACACGTTCACCCAGCGCCCACGCGCGTTTTCAAAACGGGCCTTCCAGCCCGTCCCGAACCACGCCCTATTTATTCCGTAATAGGAATATTCCGTCTAACCCGCCTGTGCCGCCCGGATAATCGCCGCCCAGCGGTCCAGAACCGGCAGGATCTTGTCCTCCT
>JAIXTK010000037.1 GCA_027483995.1 Acetobacteraceae bacterium | reverse complement strand
TCTGCCAGACATTGGCCAGCGCCCAGGCAGTGAGGGTGTCTTTGTCCATGCGGATCTCCTGGAAAGAAAGGTGTTCTTTTTTGAAAAAAAGAACCAAAAAACTTTTCATACTTTGCGCCGTGGCTGACACGGACGCAAATGGATGACGTCTTTTTCTTCAGATCGCCTGCCCGGCCACCCAGCCCGACGACCAGGCCCATTGGAAATTGTAGCCGCCGAGCCACCCGGTCACATCCACCGCCTCGCCGATGGCGAACAGGCCCGGCACGGATTTGGCGGCCATCGTCTTCTGGTCCAACGCCGCGGTGTCGATGCCACCCAGCGTCACTTCCGCCTTGGCATAGCCTTCGGTCCCAGCCGGGCTCAGGCGCCAGGCGCGCAGGGTGGCGGCAAGGTCGGCAAGCGCCTTGTCGCGCTGCTGCGCCATCGGCGTGTCGCCGGGGGCGAGGGCGGCGGCAAGGCGGGCAGGGAGAAGGTCCGACAGCGCCGTGCGCAGCGTGGCGTTGGGGCGCGATTTCTTGGCGGCGAGAAGCTGCGGGAGCGGGTCCTCGGCCAGCGCGACAGTCAGGGGCTCGCCTTCCTGCCAGTAGGACGAGGCCTGCAGGATGGCAGGGCCGGACAGGCCACGATGGGTAAACAGCATGGCTTCGGCAAAGCTCCGCTTGCCCGCCGTGGCAACCACAGGCGTGGCCAGGCCCGAGAGCGGGCGCATGAGGTCCAACGCCTCGCCTTCGAAGGTCAGCGGCACCAGGCCGGGGCGCGGCGGCACGAGCGGGAGCGCGAACTGCCGCGCAAGCTCGTGCGCCAGGCCCGTGGCGCCCATCTTCGGGATGGAGAGGCCACCAGTAGCCAGAACCAGGGCGGGGGCGGTGAACGTCCCCAGGGACGTCTCGACGCGAAAGTGCTCGGCGCGGGCAACGCCAGTGACGCGGCAGGAGAGGCGCAGCTCCACCCCGGCGGCCTGGCATTCGGCCAGCAGCATGGCGACGATCTCACGCGCGGAGCCGTCGCAGAAAAGCTGGCCGAGGGTTTTCTCGTGGAAGGGGATGCCGTGCTTGCGCACCAGCGCGATGAAGTCGTGCTGCGTGTAGCGGGCCAGCGCCGAGCGGGCGAAGTGCGGGTTGGCCGAGAGAAACCGATCCGGCGCGATGCCCAGATTGGTGAAGTTGCAGCGCCCGCCGCCGCTGATCAGGATCTTCTTGCCCGGGGCGTCGGCATGGTCGAGCAGCAGCACGCGGCGGCCGCGTTGCCCGGCAGCAATGGCGCACATGAGGCCGGCAGCGCCGGCGCCGAGGATGATGGCGTCGTAGTGGGTCATCTGGCTGCCGATTGACCCCTGGTGGGGCGGGTGCTGATCTCGCGCGCATAGAACACGAAGCGGAGGAGAAGCCCATGGCCCGGACGGGAAACCGACTGCAGGACAAGGTGGCGGTGGTGATCGGCGCGGGCCAGAGCCTCGGCGAGGGCGTGGGCAACGGCCGCGCCACGGTGATGCGCTTCGCCCAGGAAGGCGCCAAGGTCTGGGCCGTGGACCGGCGACTGGACAGCGCCGGGGAAACCGCAGCCCTGGTGATCGAGGATGGCGGCGTGTGCGAGGCGTTCGAGGCGGACGTGACCAGCGAGGCCGCGCTGGCCGCCGCGATCCAGGCCTGCCAGGCGCGCTGGGGGCGGGTGGATATCCTGCACTACAATGTCGGCGTCTCTCTGGGCGGCGGCGATACGATGCTGGAGCAGTTCACCGAGGAGGCGTTCGACCGCCTGTTCGCCATCAACCTGCGCGGCTGCATCATGGCGGCGAAGCATGCGGTGCCGATCATGCGCGCCCAGGGCAGCGGGGTGATCCTGAACATCTCCTCCGTCGCCGCCTACGAGAACTATCCCTACGTCGCCTACAAGGCGAGCAAGGTGGCGATGGTGGAGTTCACCAAGCAGCTGGCGATCCAGAACGCGTCCTATGGCATCCGGGCCAACGTGATCCTGCCCGGCCTGATGGACACGCCGATGGCGGTGGATACGCGGGCACGCGCCACCAACCGCCCCCGCAGCGAAATCGCCGCCGAGCGCGATGCCAAGGTGCCGCTGCGCGGAAAGATGGGCTCAGGCTGGGACGTGGCGAATGCCGCACTGTTCCTGGCCAGCGACGAGGCCGGGTTCATCACCGGCGTTGAACTGCCGGTGGATGGCGGCGCCTTGGTAAGATAAGCGGTTGGTTCGTTCCTTTGCGCCGAGGCTAGCCCCGGCGCAAAGTCATGAAGTTTTTTTGCTTCTTTTTGTTCACAAAAAGAAGACTTACTTCCTCAGGCCTGTCGCCAACGCAAACAACTCGGGGAACGCCTTCGCCGTCGCCGAAGCATGGTCCCCGGTATCCGCCGGCCCATACCCCCAGGCGGCAAAGATGCTGGGCATGCCGAGCCCGGCGGCCGAGAGCACATCGTTGTGGTGGTCGCCTGCCATGATCGCCTGGGCGGGCGTGGCGCCGGCGGCCTGGATGGTGGCCAGCAGGTGGCCGGGATCGGGCTTGCGGACGGGAAAGCTGTCGCCACCGCCCAGCGCCGCGAAGTAGCGGGAGAGGTCCAGCGCATCCAGCAGCGTGCGGGCCGGGGCTTCCGGCTTGTTGGTGCACACGGCCATGCGCCAGCCGGCGGCCGCGAAGCGATCCAGGGTCTCGCGCACACCGGGGTAGGGCTCGGTTTCCACGGCGGCATGGGCGCCGTAGTCGTCCAGGAAATCCGCCAGCGCCTTCGCATCGGGCGCGGTGCCGCGGGCGGCGAAGGCGCGTTCCAGCAGCACGCGGGCCCCGTCGCCCACGAAGCCGGCCACCTCGGGCCGGCCGAAGGGGGCCAGGTTGCGGCTGGCGAGCAGGCGGTTGAGCGCGGCGGCCAGGTCGGGGACGGAATCCACCAGGGTGCCGTCGAGGTCGAAGACCATCAGTGGTTGCATGCGGTCGGTTCCTGGTGCCCGGCGTGTTCGGGAAACGAAGCGTGATTGCGCTTCCTTTGACACGGCACAGTCCGGGCCGCTACTCCCCGGGGCATGAGCACGGATGCACACCCTGCCCTTTCCACCCCCATGGCTGGCACAACCGCCGTGGTGCTGGCCGCCGGCATGGGCACACGGATGAAGTCGGCCCTGCCCAAGGCGCTGCACCCGATCGCGGGGCGGCCGATGCTGCGCCACCTGCTGGCGGCGTGCGAGGCGGTGTTCGAGCGGATCGTGGTGGTGGTGGGGCCGGATATGGCGGCCCTGGAAAAGGTCGCGGCTCCCCATGCCTGCGTGGTGCAGGCCGAGCGCCTGGGCACGGCACATGCGGCGTTGCAGGCGGTGCCGCATTTCGGCACAGGCGACGTGGCGGTGCTCTATGCCGACAACCCGCTGATGTCAGAGGAAACGCTGCGAGCGCTGCTGGCACGGCGCGGCGGCGGCGCGGGTCTGGCGCTGGTGGCGATGCGCCCCGCGGTGCCCGGCCGCTACGGCCGCGTGATCGGCACCGAGGACGAGGTGCAGCGCATCGTGGAAGCGAAGGACGCCTCCGCCGAGGAACTGGCCGTCGGGCTGTGCAACGCCGGCGTGCTGTGCGGGCCCGCTGCAGACATGGCCCGCTGGCTGGCCGCCGTGCGCAACGACAACGCGGCCGGCGAATACTACCTCACCGACCTGGTCGCCCTGGCCCGCGCCGAGGGCCAGCGCGTCGCCGCCGTGGTGGGGCCGGAAGCGGAGCTGCGCGGCATCAATTCGCGCTCCGAGCTGGCCGAGGCGGAGGCCACCGTGCAGCTTCGCCTGCGCCGCGCCGCGATGGATGGCGGCGTGACGATGACGGCGCCGGAAACGGTCTTCCTCTCCACCGACACGCGCTTCGGCACCGATGTCAGCATCGCCCCCAACGTGGTGTTCGGCCCCGGCGTGAGCGTGGAATCGAACGTGGAGATCCGCGCCTTCAGCCACCTGGAAGGCTGCACGGTGCGCGCCGGCGCGGTCATCGGCCCGTTCGCGCGCCTGCGCCCGGGCGCCGATGTGGGCGAAGACGCCCATGTGGGCAACTTCGTGGAGGTGAAGGCCGCGAAGCTGGGGCGTGGTGTGAAGGCCAACCACCTGTCTTATATCGGCGATGCCGAGGTCGGCGCGCGCACCAACATCGGCGCCGGCACCATCACCTGCAACTACGACGGCTTCGCCAAGCACCGCACGGTGATCGGGGCGGATGTGTTCATCGGCTCCGATTCCATCCTGGTGGCGCCGGTCTCGGTGGGCGACGGTGCGATGGTGACGGCAGGCAGCGTGATCACCGAGGATGTGCCGGCCGATGCCATGGCCTTCGGGCGCGCCCGGCAGGATATCAAGGCCGGCCGCGCGGCGGCGTTCCGGGCCAGCCGCAAGAAGGCGAAGTAGCTTCTTTTCAGCAGCAGGGATTGGCAGCTCATGTGCGGCATCATCGGCGTGATCGGAACGCGGCAGGCGGCCCCGCTGGTGCTGGAATCGCTGCGGCGGCTTGAATACCGCGGCTATGACAGCGCCGGCATCGCCACACTGGTGAACGGCCAGATCGAGCGCCGGCGCGCGCCGGGAAAGCTCGGCAACCTGGCCGCGGTGCTGGAGACGACCCCGCTTTCGGGCACCACCGGCATCGGCCACACACGCTGGGCCACGCACGGGGCGCCCACCGAAGGCAACGCCCACCCGCACGGCACCGCCCGCGTTTCCATCGTCCATAACGGCATCATCGAGAACCACGCCGAACTGCGCGCGGAGCTGGAAGCGGCCGGGCAGGTCTTCAGCAGCGAGACGGACACCGAAACGGTGGCCCAGCTGGTGGACCTGCACCTGAAGCAGGGCATGGCCCCGGTGGAGGCCGCCGGTGCGGCGCTGCGCCGGCTGGAAGGCGCCTACGCGCTGGCCATGGTGTTCGCCGGCCACCCGGAGCTGATGGTGGGCGCCTGCCACGGCGCGCCGCTGGCGGTGGGCTTCGGCGAGGAAGAGATGTTCCTGGGCTCCGACGCCCTGGCCCTGGCCCCCCTCACCCGCCGCATCGCCTTCCTCGGCAATGGCGACTGGGCGGTGCTCAGCCGCACCGGCGCGGTGTTCCTCGATGCCACGGGCGCGGAGGTGAAGCGCGAGGTGAAGCTCACCGCGCTCTCGGGCGCCGCCGTGGGCAAGGGCAACTACCGGCACTTCATGGAAAAGGAGCTGCACGAGCACCCCGGCGTGATCGGCGACACACTCCACCAGATGGTGGACCCGGCCAGCCGCGCGGTGAACCTGCCCAAGCTGCCCTTCGATCCCGCCAAGCTCACACGCGTGAGCCTCAGCGCCTGCGGCGGCGCCTATTTCGCCGCCATGGCCGGCCGCCACTGGCTGGAGGAAATCGCCCGCCTGCCGGCCGACGTGGATGTGGCCAGCGAGTTCCGCTACCGCGAGCCGCCGGTGATCCCGGGCAGCCTCGGCGTGCTGGTCTCCCAATCCGGCGAAACCGCCGACACGATCGCGGCGATGGACTACATGCGCGCCCAAGGCATGCCCGTGCTCTCCGTGGTGAACGTGCCCGAAAGCACCATGGCCCGCGCGTCCGATGTGGTGATGCAAACCGTGGCGGGGCCGGAGATCGCGGTCGCCTCCACCAAGGCCTTCACCGCGCAGCTCACCGTGCTGGCCTGCCTCGCCATCGCCTTCGCCCGCGCCCGCGGCACCATCGACCAGGCGCGGGAAGCCGCCCTCACCCAGGCGCTGCTCGCCGTGCCGGCGGCCGCCGCCGAAGTGCTGGACCAGGCCGCGACCATCCAGCGCGTGGCCCGCCGCGTGGCCGAGGCGCGGGATGTGCTCTACCTCGGCCGCGGCGCCAACTACGCCATCGCGCTGGAAGGCGCGCTGAAGCTGAAGGAAATCTGCTACATCCACGCCGAAGGCTACGCCGCCGGCGAAATGAAGCACGGCCCGATCGCCCTGATCGACAAATCCGTGCCCATCATCGCCATCGCCCCCTCCGGCCCGCTCTTCGAAAAAACCGCCTCCAACGTGCAGGAAGCCGCCGCCCGCGGCGGCCAGATCATCGTGCTGAGCGATGCCGCGGGGGCAGAAAAGCTGCGCAGCATCTCGGTGGATGCGATCGTGATGCCAACGGTGGACCCCTTCGTGGCGCCCATCCTCTACGCCATCCCGGTGCAGCTCCTGGCCTATCACGTGGCGGTGCTGAAAGGCACCGACGTGGACCAGCCGCGGAATCTCGCGAAGTCGGTGA
>JAIXTK010000188.1 GCA_027483995.1 Acetobacteraceae bacterium | reverse complement strand
GGCCGCGCGTGGGCTCGACCTGCCGGAGCTCGATCTGGTGGTGCACTACGACCTGCCGAACGGGCCGGAGGCGTTGCTGCATCGCTCCGGCCGCACCGGGCGGGCCGGGCGCAAGGGCGTCTGCGCGCTGATCGTGCAGCCGCGGGCGCGCCGCCGGGCCGAGCAATTGCTGATGGCGGCCAAGGTGAGCGTGCAGTGGGTCTCCCCGCCGGCAGCCGAAGAGATCCGCGCCGCCGACCGTGCCCGCCTGGCCCGCGACCCCGTCTTCGCCATGCCGGTGCTGCCGGCCGAGGGCGAGGAGGCAGCGGCGCTGCTGGCCGAGCACGGCGCCGAGGCAGTGGCGCTCGCCCTGCTGCGCCTGCATCGGGCCCGCCTGCCGGCGCCGGCCGAACTCTCCGCCCCGCCGGCGGAGCGTGGGGAGCGCACGGAGATGGGGGCCACCAAGTGGTTCCGCATCAATCTCGGCCGGCAGAAGAACGCCGATCCGAAATGGATGCTGCCGCTGCTGTGCCGCCTGGGCGGCGTCACGCGCAAGGATATCGGCGCCATCCGCATCCAGGACCGCGAGACGCTGTTCGAACTGGCACCGGCGGCGGTGGAGGGGTTCCTCGCCTCGCTGGAAACCGCGGAGATGGAGGGGATGCGCATCGCCCCCGCCAGCGCCGAGGATGCCGTGGCGCCGCAGCGCGACCGGCCTCAGGCGGCGTTCCGCCACAATGACGGCCCGCGCCCCGAGGCGCGCCGTCCCTACCGGCCGCGGCCGGAGGTCGCGCAGGCGGTGCTGGTGCCGGCGGAGCCCGAGCCGGTGCGGGAGCCCGTGCGCGAGGTGGTGCCGCAGGACGCGCCGCGCCAGGAACGCCCGCGCCCGCCCGTTGCCAAGCATGAGGGCCCGAAGCCGGAGGGCAAGCGGCCGTTCGCCGGCAAGCCTGGTTTCGCCAAGAAGCCGGGGTTTGGCGGCAAGCCGAAATTCGCCGGCAAGCCGCAGCCTGCCGGCAAGCCCTCCAAGCCGCATCGCAAAGGCACCAAGCCGGCGCGCGTGGCAGCCGCTTAGGGTTCAGTTGGCCGGGCGGGCTCCGGCTCCTCGGTGGTGCCGGTGAGCGGCACGGGCACCGGCGCGGTGGCCGGGCGCTCCGGTGGCACGGTGTAGTCGGGCACGATGCGTGCCTGGCTGCCGGCGATCACCAGCACGCGAGTGCCGATGGGGAGCTGCTCCTCATCCTTCTGGGTGACGGAGATCAACTCGCCGCTGGGCTTGCGCACGATGTATTCGAAGGCGGTGGTCTCCCCCACCGCCTTTTCCGCGCCCGCGCCCACCAGCCCGCCGATCAGCGAGCCGCCGATCGCGCCGAGTGTGGTGGAGACGCGGCCTGGGGCGGGGGCGGCCGCCCCCAGCGCGGCCCCGGCGGCCCCGCCGGCCATGGCGCCGGTGGCGCCGCTGCTGGTGACGCCAACGCGGCGCGCGCCGACCACCACGCCCTGGTCCACCTTCGCCGCCTGCTGGACGGCCGTGTTGGAATAGGTGTTGGGCGAATAGTCGGGCCCGCAGGCCGCGAGCGGCAGCAGGCAGAGCAGGACGAACTTAGGCGGCTGCGGCATGCGTCACATCCGGTCGGGGGCGCGGGCTTCCATACTTCATGCTGCGCCGCGGCGGAACTGGCAGGGTTTGCGAAGCGAGCTTGGCGGGGCATGCTGGCAGGATGATGGCACGCAAGATACTGATCGATTGCGACCCCGGCACCGATGATGCCATTGCGCTGTTCATGGCGCTGGGCGATCCCAGGCTGGATGTGCGGCTGGTGACGGTGGCGGGCGGCAATGTGGGCCTGGCCCATACGCTGCGCAATGCCCGCGCGCTGGTGGGGCTGACGGGCCGCGCGGTGCCGGTGGTGGCGGGGGCGGAGCGGCCGTTGCTGGGCAGCTTCGAGGATGCGGCCTATGTGCATGGCGAGGATGGGCTGGCGGGCGTGCTTCTGCCAGAGGGGCCGGTGGCAGCACCGGGGATTGCCGCCGATGCGATCCGCGAGGCCTTGCGGGCGGCGGGGCCGGCGGGGCTGACGCTGGTGGGCATTGGGCCTGCGACCAATCTGGCGCTGGCCTTGGCCACCGAGCCCGGGCTGCTGCCCAATGTGGCCGAGATCGTGCTGATGACCGGGGCCTGGGGCGAGGGCAACGTGACGCCGGCGGCCGAGTTCAACGCCTGGTCGGACCCGGAGGCGCTGGCGGTGGTGCTGGGCTGCGGGCGGCCGGTGACGCTGGCGACGCTGGAAGTGACGGCGCAGGCATTGGCCACGCCTTCACGGATCGAGGCGTTGTCGCGCGGCGGGACGGGGGCCTGCCGGGAGGCGGCCTGTGCGATCCTGGCGGGGACCCCGCCCTCGCGCCGGTTGGGCGGGGCGGGCAGCCCGCAGCACGACAGTTGCGCGATTGCCTGGCTGCTGGCGCCGGACGCATTCACCACGCGCGAGGTGTTCGCCGAGGTGGATTGCGGGGTGGGGCCGGGGCGCGGGCAGACGCTGATCGACCGCTGGGGGCGGCTGGGCAAGCCGGCCAATGCGCGGGTGCTGGAGACGCTGGAGGCCCGCGTGTTCTTCGAGGTGCTGGAGCAGTCGCTCTCGCGCCTGCCCTAGACAAGCGAAGGGGGGCCGGAGCCCCCCTTCTTGTTCGTCAGCCGCGCTGGATGCCGTACATCTGCGGGAAGCCGTCGCGCATGCCCTTGAGGTAGCTGTGGTAGCCGGTGACGCCCACGTAGCTGCCGAGGTTGACGTAGGGCACCTGTTCCCAGGCGTGCATCTGCATCTCGTCGACCAGCTTCTTCTGGGCGGCGAGGTCGGGGGCCTCGAACCACTGGTCACGCAGGGCTTCCATCTTCGGCATGGTGGGCCAGCCGAACCAGGCGGCGCGGCCATTGCCGCGGCCGGCCGACATCGCCGCCGGGGACATGTTCCCGCCGCCGCCGAGGTAGGTGTAGAAGATGTTCCAGCCGCCCTTGTCGATGGTTTCGGTGCTGGCGCGGCGCTGCACCACGGTGCCCCATTCCACCGCGACCACATCGAGGTTGAGGCCGATGCGCTTCAGCGTGTCGTTGGCGACCTGGGCCATCTGCCAGATCGACGGGATGGAGGTGGCCGAGAGCACCACGATGCGCTCGCCCTTGTAGCCGGATTCCACCAGCAGCTTCTTGGCGGCCTCGATGTTGCCCCACTTGGCGACCTGGTCGAAGCCGGCATTGCTGGCCAGCGGCGAGCCGGGGATGAACAGGCCGGCGGGGACGCGGATCATCGAGGGCTCGGCGCCCGCGACGGCTTCCATGATGTCGCGCTGGTTCATCGCGACCTGGATGGCCTGGCGGAACTTCACATTGTCGAACGGCGCCATGAGATGGTTGAAGCGCAGGCAGCCGATGGAGCCGGCGGGGTCCTTGTTCTCGATCACCAGGTTGCGGTTGCGCTTCAGCGTCGGCACGAGGTCGATCGTGGGGTTTTCCCACCAGTCGATCTCGTTGTTGGTCAGCGCGGCCATGGCGGTGGCCGGATCCGGCATGATGGTCCAGGTGACGCGGTCGAAATGCGGGACCTTGGGGCCGGCGGTGAAGCTGTCGGCGCCGCCGGCGGCGCGGGGCACGTAATCTGCGTTGCGCTCGAAGACGATGCGCGCGCCGGGAATGCGCTCATTGGCCAGGAACTTGAAGGGGCCGGAGCCGATGAACTCGGGGATCTGGCTGGTGGCTTCGGTCTTGCCGGCGATGCGCTCCGGCATCACGGCGGTGGTGTACTGGGCGAGTGCGGTGGGCAGCAGGCCGAACCTGGTCTTGAGGCGGATGCGGATGGTCTTGTCGTCGGTGGCGACCATCTCATCCGTGCGGGCGGCGGCGGCCTGGCCGAGGGCGTCGCGCTTGAAGGCGCGGGCGATGGAGGCGACGGCATCGCGGGCCAGGACGGGGGTGCCGTCGTGGAACTTCAGGCCGTCGCGCAGCTTGCCTTCCCAGGTGAGGCCATCCGAGGAGAGGGTGGCGCCGGCGAGCATCTGCGGGTGGGCGTTGCCTTCCTTATCGAGCCCGTAGAGCGTGTCGTAGACGGCGAGCGAGACGTTGCGGGTGACGTCGGCCGTGGTCCAGACCGGATCGAGCGAGGCCGGGTCGGCGTGGGGCACGAAGCGCAGGTGCTTGGCACCCTGGGCGCGGCCCACGGACGGGGCGGCCAGGGCGGCCGTGCCGGCAATGGCTGTTTTCAGGATGTCGCGGCGACGCATGGTGTTCTCCCTGTGGCGAATGCGGCCGGCGCGTAGGCGCCGTCCGTCGGTTCGCCCCCATCCTGAACGCCGCGAGCGAAACGGACAACAGTCTGATGACAGGAAGGGCGATCGTGTACTTGGCGGGAGCGGTGGGGCGGGCGTAGCATCCTGTCAACGACAGGAGGGAACGCACGATGAAATTCGGCATCTTCTACGAACTGCAGAACCCGCGGCCGCACGACTCCATGCACTGGGCGCGCGACAGCGACATGAACCTGCTGCACAACGCGCTGCAGCAGGTGGAACTGGCCGACCGGCTTGGCTACGACTATGCCTGGGAAGTGGAACACCACTTCCTGGAGGAATACTCGCACTCCCCGCAGCCGGAGATGTTCCTCTCGGCCGCCGCGATGCGGACGAAGAACATCCGGCTTGGCCATGGGATCATCCAGCTGACCACCAACCATCCGGCGCGGGTGGCGGAGAAGGTGGCCACGCTCGACCTGCTGAGCCGCGGGCGGGTGGAGTTCGGCATGGGCGAGGGGGCCAGCATCACCGAGCTTGGGCCGTTCGAGCGCGACATGGAGAGCAAGCGCGAGGTCTGGGAAGACGGCGTGCGGGCGGTGATGCCGATGTTCAAGGATGGCGGCTGCGAGTACGACGGGCCGTATTTCAAGTTCCCGCTGCGCAATGTGCTGCCGAAGCCGATCCAGAACCCGCATCCGCCGCTGTGGGTGGCGTGCAGCCAGCTTGAAACGATCGAGATGGCCGGGCGGCGCGGGATCGGGGCGCTGGGCTTCCAGTTCGTGAGTGCCGATGCGGCGCATGCCTGGGTGCATGCCTACTACAACGCGATCACCAAGCGGCTGGACAAGCTGGCGGATTACCAGACCAACCCGAACATGGCGCTGGTGAGCTACTTCATGTGCGCCAAGACGGATGAGGAGGCTTATGCCCGCGCCGAGGGCGCGCCGTTCTTCCAGTTCGCGCTGCGGTTCTATGGTGCGTCTTCGGGCCGGCAGCGGCCGCCGCCGGGGACGGTGAACCTTTGGGACGAATACCTGAAGTGGAAGGCGGAGAACCCCGAGGCGTTCCAGCGCGCGGTGCGGGGCGGGCTGATCGGCTCGCCGGAGACGATCCGGCGCAAGCTGAAGCGGTTCGCGGCTTCGAACGTGGACCAGATCATCCTGCTGAACCAGGCGGGCAAGAACACGCATGAGCATATCTGCGAGAGCCTGGAGCTGTTCGCGAAAGAAGTGATGCCGGAGTTCCATGCGATGGAGCCGGCGCACCAGGAATGGAAGCAGAAGGTGCTGGCCGGCGAGATCCAGCTGGAGGAGATCGACACGCAGCCGTTCCGCGACCGGTTCGGGCCGAATGCGCTGACGGTGAACCGTGGGCCGCAGCAGGCCGCGGCGGCGGGGGATTGATCGGCTAACGCGTAACTTTCTATCATCGTAATGATGTGGCCGCGATGGGGTGTTACCCGTCGCGGCCATATTTTTTGATGAAGTAGCGGGCGGCACGGATTTCGTAGGGGCGCAGGTTCAGCTGCGGGTCGGTGAGGGAGAGGCGGCGCGGCGCGCGCGGGCGCGGCGGGCGCGGGCGGCGGGGGCGCGGGGGGAGACGGAGTTCGGCCGGGAGGCGGATGCCGAGCGCGTGGCAGAGCGGGCGCAGCAGGCGGCCGGCGCGGGGGATTTCGGTGGCGAAGCGGCGCAGCTCCGGCTCCTGCACCAGGAGATCCAGCATGCCGGCGGCGGGGGCGATTTCGGGCGCGCGGTGGTTGAGCCAGGCGAAACCGCGCGGGAGGCGCAGGGGGGCCGGGCGCGGTTCGGGCCTGGCTTCGGCGGGGGTGGGGGATTTCGGGCGGACGGGTGCGGGGGGCTTGAGGGTGCCGGCCTGCCAGGCCTGGAAGAGGGCGGCGACGCGGCGCAGGGCGCGGCCGGTGCGGTTCCAGAAGAGCTGCCACTGGGCGGCGGAGAGGGGCGGCAGGCGTTCCGGCTCCGTGATCGGGACGTAGGTGTGGTGTCCGATGACGGCAGGCTGGGGCGGGGTGGCCAGACGGCGTGCGATGGCCCCCAGGGCGACGCCCAGGGTGGCCAGCAGCCAGGTCAGCCTTTCGTGCAACGGGGACATGGGGGGATATATAACTAACAGTTAGTGGCGATGCAAGGGGTAGTGGAAATTTTTCTCGGCGTGTGCGCGGGAGGGGCTTGGCTGGTGCGAGACTGCGCATGGCGATGCCGTGGTATCGAGACGCAAGGCCAGGGGCTCTGCACCCGAACCAAGCTGGAGCCTCAGGCCCCCGACCCCATCCATTGTGTGGCAGCAATGGCGTTGGCCCGGAGGGAGGCCTATAGTAAGAGAATGCAGTTTCCGAGGATCACACGCGACCCGGGGGTGATGGGCGGCAAGGCCTGCCTGCGGGGCATGCGCGTGACGGCCGCCATGATCGTGGGCCAGATCGCCGCGGGGCGCAGCGTGGATGATGTGCTGGGCGATTTTCCGTATCTGGAACGCGAGGACGTGTTCGAGGCGCTTCGCTACGCGGCGTGGCTGGCGGAAGGCCAGGAGATTGGCCTTGTTGCGGGGGAATGACGCTTCTCGTTGATATGAACCTGGCGCCAAGGCTGGCGCAGCTTCTGGTTCAGGCGGGCGTGGAGGCTGTCCATTGGGTGCAGTGCGGCCCAGGCACGGCGCCCGACGTGGACATCATGGCGTATGCCCACGAGCGCGGCTGGATTGTTGTGACACATGATTTGGATTTTACGGCCATCCTTGCGGCAAACGGTGCCGTTGGCCCGAGTGTGGTGCAGGTCCGGGGTTTGGACGTGACCCCTGAGGCGTTGGTTGGCCCGTGAGTGTCCGCTGTGTGGCAATGTGCGGAGCCGCTGGCGCGTGGCGCGATCCTGACGCTGGATGCCAAGCGCCTGAGGGTGCGGTTGTTGCCGTTCGAGCGGCGTTAGAGCGATAGCCGACTTCTTGAGGCGAAGAGGGGGAAGCGTTTGTCGGATGTTGCGGTGGTTTCGGAGCCGCTTCGTGATCCGACCATGAAAGGCTCTGAGCAGGGAAACGTTTCAAATCCCGTGCAACGATGATGTGGTTGCAAAGTGACATCAGGGCGGGGCGCTGGCGCGGTTCGTGGCGGAGGCGCCGGCGGGGAAGATCTCCATCACCTATGGGCCGGCGCATTTCCCCGGGCTTTTGGCGGAGTTGCAGACGCTGGACCCGGCGTTCCGCGTGCAGTCGGTGACAGCGATGGCGGCGATGAATTTGCCGCGGGAGCCGCATCTGGCTGGGGGTGTGCCGGTGGTGCGGAGGTAGGGAGGCTTTTGTAGGTTTGTTGTATCCTGGTATTGAAACTGTGGGTGATGTGTGGACCGTGGCGGGTCCGCTTCGCGACCCGCCCTACTTTTGGAAATGTGATGGCGAGGGGGGATGCCGGATTATCGGCGGAATCGTGTTCCCGGGGGCACTTTCTTCTTTACGGTTGTGTTGGCGGATCGGGGGTCAACGCTGCTGGTGGATCGGATCGGCGCTTTGCGGGAGGCGGTGCGGGCGACGCGGGTCGCGCGGCCGTTTCATGTCGATGCCTGGGTGGTGCTGCCGGAGCATCTGCATTGCATCTGGACCTTGCCGGCGGGGGATTCCGATTTTCCGGGGCGGTGGGCGGCGATCAAGCGGCGGTTTTCGGGGGCGGTTCCGGCGACGGAAGGGCGCAGCGCGGTGCAGGCGCGGCGGGGGGAGCGGGGGATCTGGCAGCGCGGGTATTGGGAGCACACGATCCGCGGCAAGGCGGATTATGCGGCGCACATGGATTACGTGCACTTCAATCCCGTGCGGCATGGGTATGTCGGGACGCCGGGGGAGTGGCCGTTTTCGACGTTTCGGCGGTGCGTGGGGCTTGGGATGTATCCGACGGAATGGGCGGGCGAGGAGGGTGGGGTGGCGGTGGCGGGGGAGCGGATGTGACATGGCGGAACCGGGTTGGGTTCCGCCATTTGGACGAGGGGAGGTGGAGAGGTGGCGGAACCGCTTCGCGTTCCGCCCTACGACTCAGGGGTTCGCCATGTTGCGGCTGCGGGGCGGGATGCCGGTTTCCTCGAAGCAGACTTTCGCGAACTTGGCGACGCCTTCGCGGATGTTTTCCTTGGAGTTCAGGGCGAAGCAGAGGCGCAGGTGGGATTTGGCGCCGTCGCCGTTGAGGGACCATTCGGGGCCGGGGTTGAAGACGATGCCGGCTTTGGCGGCGGGGGCGATGAGTTTGCGGACGTCGACGCTGTCCGGCAGTTTCATCCAGAGGAAGATGCCGCCCTTGGGCTTGAAGAGCTGCATGTGGGTGCCGAATTCGGCTTCCACCGCCTCGATCATGCAGTCCAGCTTGTCCTTGAGGACCTTCGAGAGGCTTTCGACGTGCTGGTCGAAATACTTGCTGAAGAACTCGCAGGTGACCATCTGGTCCAGCGCGCCGGTGCCGCCATCGGACTTCATCGCGGCCATGCGGCCGATGATTTCCCAATCGCCGGTAGCGTAGCCGAGGCGGAGCGCCGGGGCGAGGGTTTTGGAGAAGCTGCCGATGTGGACGGTGCGTTCCGGGGCCAGCGAGTAGATCGCGGCGGGGCCGCCGCCGGCCCAGATGAGATCGGCGTAGCACTCATCCTCGAAGATGATGATGTCGTGCTCGCGGGCGAGTTCGACCAGCTTCAGGCGGCGGTCCATCGGCAGGATGGAGCCGGTGGGGTTCTGGATGGTGGGGATGGTGTAGAGCATCTTGACCGGCTGGCCGGCCGCCTTCTGGGCGGCGAGGATGCGGGCGAGGTCTTCGATGACGATGCCGTCATCGTCCAGCTTGACCGGCAGGACGGTGGCGCCGGCTTTCTTGAAGCGGGTGATGGAGGAGGCGTAGCAGTGCTCCTCCAGGATCACGACGTCACCGGGGTTGAGCATGGCGCCGACGACCAGGTCGATGCCCTGGTTGGAGCCGGTGGTGATGAGGATGTTCTCGGGATCCGCGGTGACGCCGCGGTGGCTGGCCATCTTGTCCGCCACGAACTTGCGCAGCGGCGGGTAGCCGAGCGGGCCGAGGCCCATGTTGTAGACGGCGATCAGGTGGCCGTCGCGCTTGATGACGTCGGCGGCGGCCTTGGCCAGCAGCTCGGTGGGGATCTGGGTGGGGTCGTTGTTGCCGCCGATGAAGTAGTATTCGGCGAAGCCGGTGAAGCGGCCGGTGGGGCCGGGGGCGGCCTTGGCGGCGTGGGCGGCGAAACGGTTCGGCATGCTGTCCATCGGGACGCTCTCCTCACGGCTTTTATCTGATGTTGCGGGGACTGTAGCCGGTGGGGCGGGGCGCGCAACCTTCGGTGCGTGGGCGGGCGGGCGCGTTGTTCGGGCCTGGGGGGCGCGGTAGGCTGGGGGGCCGTGCGGGCGGGCCCTGGTGGAGAGTCGGATGCGATTGAGGATGGTGCTGCTGGGCGTGGCGGGCGTGGTGCTGCTGCTGGTGGCGGGGCTGGGCGTGGCGCTGGCGACGCTGGATTTCGGGCGGTTTGCCGGGCCGGTGGCGGCCCAGGTGGAGCGGGTGACCGGGCGGGCGCTGGCATTCGAGGGCGAGGTTTCGCTGCGGCTGCTGCCGCGGCCTTCGCTGTCGCTGCGCGATGTGGTGCTGGCCAATGCGCCGGGGGGCAGCCGGCCGCAGATGCTGCGGATCGGGCGGCTGGAGGCGGAGCTGGAGCTGTGGCCGCTGGTGGTGCAGCGGCGGCTGCATATCGTGAAGCTGGTGGCGCGGGATGCCGATTTGCTGCTGGAGCGTGATGCCGAGGGTCGTGGCAACTGGGAGATGAGGACGGCGGCGGGGGCCGCGGTGCCGGCGCCTGAGCCCGCCGGGAAGGCACCGGTGGTGCGGTCTGGTGCCGGCGGGTTGCCGCTGGTGGATACGATGGAACTGGTGAACGTGGCCGTGGGCTGGCGCGATGCGCGGGCGGGCGGGGAGGCGCGTTCGGTGCTGCTGCGGGAGTTGCGGCTGTCCTCGCGCACCGGGGAGCGGATTTCGGTTTCCGGTGCGCTGGTGCATCGCGAACAGGTGGTGGGGTTCAGCGGAGAGGTGGATCTTCCGGGCGGGGCCGGGGGTGGGTCGGTGGTGGCCAATGCCAATGTGACGCTGCCGGGGGCGGTGGTGAAGCTGGCGGGCGGGATCGCGGATGCGGGGGCCGGAAAGGGGCTGGACCTGAGCGTGACCGGCGAGGCGGAGCCGGTCTCCGCACTGGAGGAATTGCTGGGAGTGGATTTGCCATCCTTGCGGCTGGAGCTGGCGGCGCGGGTGCAGGGCGACCTGGACGGGGCGCTGCGGGCGGCGGAGCTGAAGGTGAAGCTGGGCGGATCGGATCTTTCGGGGACGGGGACGCTCGATCTGTCGGGCGCGCGGCCAAAGGTGACGGCGGAGCTGGAGGCAGCCCGGTTGGATCTGGTGGAGGCCTGGCCGGAGGCAGGGGTGGAGAAGGCGCCGGCCGAGGGTGGCAAGGCGGCCGAGGCGGCGGTGGCGGAGAAGCGGGTGTTTTCGGCCGAGGCGTTCGAGCTCGGCGGGTTCGGTGCGCTGGATGCGGATGTGGGGCTGCGGGTGGCGCGGCTGGTGCTGCCGGGGCCGGGCGGCACGCCGCTGGAGGTGGAGCAGGTGGTGGTGCGGCTGGTGCTGGCCGACCGCGACCTGGCGTTGCGCCCGTTCGGGTTCGTGCTGGCGGGCAGCCACGTGGCGGGCGATGCGCGGGTGAACGGCCGGGTGGCGCCGCCGGCGATGGTGCTGGACGTGGCGGCGCAGCAGGCGGATCTCGGCCGGTTGCTGACGCTGTCGGGCGTGGCGTTGCCGGTGACGGCGAAGGCGGACCTGGTGCTGGCGTTGCGCGGGGCCGGGGCGAGCCCGCGGGCGCTGGCGGCGGCGCTGGAGGGCAATGCCAGCCTGGTGGTGGGGCAGGGGGTGTTGAAGGGGGATTTCGTGGAGGGTCTGGGGCTCGGTGCGCTGCGCCAGGCGGTGCCGCAGCTGCAGCGGCTGGCGGAATCGAAGCTGAACTGCGCGATCGCGCGCTTCGATGTGGCCAAGGGCGTGGCCACCGCGCGGTTGATCGCGGCGGATGCGGGGGATCTCTCGCTGGTGGGGACCGGGACGGTGAATCTGGGGACGGAGGCCCTGGCGCTGGATCTCGCGCCGCGGCTGAAGCTGGCCGTGGGGGGGATTTCGGCCGGGGTTTCGGTGCCGGTGCAGGTGCGCGGGTCGTTGCTGGAGCCGTCGGTTTCTGTGGTGGGGGGGCGGGTGGCGCCGCGCGGCAACCCGCTGGCGGGGCTGGGGCGGATCGTGCTCGATCCCGGGGCCTCGGCGGCCAATCCGTGCGGCGGGCTGGGCGAGGTGCGGCCGGCGGCGCCGGCGCCGCTTGCGCCGGGGTTGGGGGATGTGCTGCGGCTGTTGCCGCGCTAGGTTTTACCACCGGCGCCACAGTGGTATAGGCGCGGGTCTTTCCGGAACACCTGACCTTCCATGACCGACGATCCGCCGCCCCACCCGGCCCTGCTGCCTGCCGGCCTGCGCGACCTGCTGCCGCCCGATGCGGAGGCGGAGGCGGCGGCGGTGCAGGGGCTGATGGATGCGTTCTCGGCGCATGGCTACCAGCGGGTGAAGCCGCCCTTGCTGGAGTTCGAGGATTCGCTGCTGGCAGGCTCTGGCGCCGCGGTGGCGGACCAGACGTTCCGGCTGATGGACCCGGATACGCGGCGGATGATGGGGTTGCGGGCCGACATGACGCCGCAGGTGGCGCGGATTGCGACCACGCGGCTGGGGCAGGCGGCGCGGCCGTTGCGGCTTTCCTATGCCGGGCAGTGCCTGCGGGTGCAGGGTTCTCAGATTGCGCCCGATCGGCAGGTGGCGCAGGCGGGGATCGAGCTGATCGGGCCCGACGGGCCGGAGGCGGATGCGGAGATCGTGCTGGTGGCGGCCGAGGCGCTGGCCGGGTTGGGACTGGGGCGGCTGTCCTATGACCTGACGATGCCGCCGCTGGTGCCGGCGCTGTTGGACGAGGCTGGGTTCTCGCCGGAGCAGCGAGCTTCCTTGGGGCGGGCGCTGGATCGCAAGGATGCGGCGGCGGTGCGGGCGCGTGGGGGGGCGTTGGCGGGCACGCTGACCGATCTGCTGTTGGCGGCGGGGCCGGCGGCGCGGGCGCTGGAGGCTCTGGCGGCGGCGGCGTTGACGCCGGGGGCGCGGCGGCATGCGGAGCGGCTGGCGGAGACGGTGGCGGCGATAAGGGTGCGGGCACCGGAGTTGAAGATCACGGTGGATCCTGTTGAATTCAGGGGATTCAAATACCACACCGGGGTGAGCCTTTCGGTGTATGCGCCGGGGCGGCACGAGGAATTGGGGCGTGGCGGGCGCTATGTGTGCGGCGAGGCGGAACCGGCGACCGGGGTGACGCTGTACCCCGATGCGGTGCTGCGGGCGATGCCGGCGCGGGCGCCGCGGGCGCGGGTGTATGTGCCGGCGGGGACCGACCCGGCGGTGGCGGCGGCGTTGCGGGCGCAGGGATTCGCGACCGTTTCAGGGTTCGAGCCCGGGGATGCGCGCGCGCAGGCGCGGCGCCTGGGGTGTTCGCATGTGTTGGACGGCGGCGTGGCCGTCGGGATCGAAGGTAGGCCGCAATGACCAATGTGACTGTCATCGGCGCGCAATGGGGCGACGAGGGCAAGGGCAAGGTGGTGGACTGGCTTTCGAGCCGGGCCGACGTGGTGGTGCGCTTCCAGGGCGGGCACAATGCCGGGCATACGCTGGTGGTGGGCAACGAGACGTATAAGCTCAGCCTGTTGCCGAGCGGGCTGGTGCGCGGGAAGCTGGGCATTATCGGCAATGGCGTGGTGATCGACCCCGAGGCGCTGCTGGCGGAGATCGCGCGGGTGCGGGCGCAGGGGTTGGCGGTGTCTCCGGAGACGCTGCGCATCGCGGAGAACGCGGTGCTGATCCTGCCGGTGCACGGGGCGATCGACAGGGCGCGCGAGGGGGCGCGGGGCGAGCGCAAGATCGGCACCACCGGGCGCGGGATCGGGCCGGCCTATGAGGACAAGGTGGCGCGGCGGGCGATTCGGGTGTGCGACCTGGCGGAGCCGGAGACGCTGTCGTTCAAGCTCGACGAGTTGCTGCTGCATCACAACACGCTGCTGAAGGGCCTCGGCGCTGAGACCTTCGAGAAGCAGGCGGTGCTGGACCGGTTGCTGGCGCTGGCGCCGGAGATTCTCCCTTACGTGGAGCCGGTGTGGGAGCGGCTGGACGAGCTACGCCGGGCCGGCAAGCGCATCCTGTTCGAGGGCGCGCAGGCGGTGATGCTGGACGTGGACCACGGCACCTATCCCTATGTGACCAGCAGCAACACCGTGGCTGCGACCGCAGCGAGCGGGTCTGGGATGGGGCCTTCGGCGGTGGGGTTCGTGCTGGGGATCGCCAAGGCGTACACCACGCGGGTGGGGTCGGGGCCGTTCCCCTCGGAGCTGACCGATGAGACCGGGCGGCTGCTGGGCGAGCGCGGGCGGGAGTTCGGCACGGTGACGGGGCGGCCGCGGCGCTGCGGCTGGTTCGATGCGGTGCTGGTGCGCCAGGCGGTGAAGGTGGGCGGGGTGCAGGGGCTGGTGCTGACCAAGCTCGATATCCTGGACGGGCTGCCGGAGCTGAAGGTGTGCGTGGGCTACCGGATCGACGGCGAGGTGGTGCGGCGGATGCCGGCCGGGATGGCGGCGCAGGCCAGGGCCGAGCCGGTGTATGAGGTGATGGAGGGCTGGAGCGGCTCCACCATGGGGGCGCGCAGCTGGGCCGCGTTGCCGGCGCAGGCGGTGAAATATGTGAAGCGGATCGAGGAGCTGGTGGAGGCGCCGGTGACGCTGGTTTCGACCAGCCCGGAGCGGGACGACACGATCCTGGTGCGTGACCCGTTCGAGGGGTAGCGCGCGCGGCGGGGCGTTCGGAGGTGGTTAAGGAATAGGGTTGTAGGGTCTGGGCCAGAGAGTGGACCGGACCAGGATGGCCCAGACCCCGCAGGAGCCCCGGCTGATCGCCGGGCAATACGCAGTTGACCTGGCGCGGCCCATGCAGGGCTGGGGCGCCGGGTTGACTTGTTTCGCGGCGCGGGATGTGAAATCCGGCCGCGAGGACGCGATGGCGCTGATGGTGCGCCGCGATGCGCCACCGCGGGCGCAGGCGGTGACCTCGCTGGCGGCCATGCCGATCGACGGAATTCTGACGCCGCTGGCGCATGGTCCGGCCTTGGGGCCGGGCGGGATGCCCGAATGGTTCGTGATCGCGCCGGCGCCGCCGGGGCGGCCGGTGTTCGGGCCGCATGCCGGGCAGGCGGGGCAGTGGCACGAGCAGGACCTGCTGGCCTATGTGCTGCGGCCGGTGGCGAATGCGCTGGAGCGGCTGCAGGCACGGCATGTGACGCATCGGGGCATCCGGCCTGACAATCTGTTCCGCGCGCGCGCCGACGAGCCGGTGACGCTGGGCTGTTCCTGGGCGGCGCCTTCGGCGTTCTTTCAGCCGGCGATCTTCGAGCCGCCCTATTCCGCCATGTGCCTGCCGGGCGGGCGCGGCGAGGGCAGCATCGGCGACGACGTGTATGCGCTGGGCGTGACGCTGCTGGTGCTGGCCACCGGGCGGATGCCGATGGCGGGGCTGGACGATGCCGAGATTGTGCGGCGCAAGCTGGAACTGGGCAGTTTCGCGGCGCTGGCCGGCGATGAGCGGCTGAGCCCGGCGATTGGCGACCTGATCCGCGGCATGCTGGCCGAGGACCCCGATCATCGGCCGCCGCCGGTGCTGCTGGCCGATCCCGCGGCGGCGCGGGCGCGGCGGGTGGCGGCGCGGCCGCCGCCGCGGGCGCAGCGCCCGCTGGAGATCGGGCGGGCTTCCGCCGTGAACCTGCGCACCCTGGCCTTCGCGATCGCGACGCAGCCGGAAGAGGGGGTGCGGCAGTTGCGCAGCGGGGCGGTGGATCGCTGGCTGCGGCGCAGCCTGGGCGATTCGACGCTGGGCGCGCAGCTGGACGAGTTGGTGCGGGCCCGCGTGGCCGACATGCCGGCCGAGGACAGCACGGCCGATGCGGTGCTGGCGGTGCGGGCGGTGGCGATGCTGGATTCGCTGGCGCCGGTGAGCTGGCGCGGGCTGTCGCTGTTCCCGGATGGGTTGGGCCCGGCGCTGGCGGGGGCGGCGGGGACCGAGGCGGAGCGGACACTGGCGGAGATGGTGGCCGCCGAGGGGACCGCGGCCTGGGCGGCGATGCGGCCGGAGCGCTGCGACCCCATCCTGCTGCGCGTGGATGCGCACCAGAACCGGCAGACGCTGCGCCAGCGCGGGCCGGGCGGCGGGATCGCGCGGTTGCGCTATGGGCTCAATCCGCTATTGGCCTGCCGCAGCCCTTTGCTGCAGGGCGCGCTGGTGGTGCGGCTGAGCGATCTGTTGCCGGCGCTGGAGGCGGGGGCCGGGGCGGTGGCCGCGCCCGAGGGGCTGCCGATGGATGCCGAGGTGGGCGCATTCCTGGCCGCCCGCAGCGACCTGCCGGCCGGGCGGGAATTGCAGCGCATGGCCGAGGCGCCCGACCCGGTGCAGGCGGCGATGGTGGTGCTGCGGCTGCTGGTGGTGCTGCAACAGCGCCAGAAGCTGTCCACGCTGCCGAACCTGGCGGCCTGGCTGGGGGCGCGGCTGGAGACGCAGCTGGAGCAGTGGCACAACCGGTCCATGCGCGCGCGCCTGACCGAGGCGCTGGCCATCCAGGTGAAGGCGGGGTCGCTGGAGGGGGTGCTGGACCTGCTGGATGACGAGGTGGCGCAGCGCCACGATGCCGATGGCGCGGCGGAGGCGGCACGGCTGGTGGCGCGGATCAACAGCGAATTGGCCGAGCTGGCCGCCGGCGGCCCGGCGCGGGCGGCGAGTGCCCGCAACCTGGGGCATGAGCTGGTGCTGGGCGTGGGCATGACGGCGCTGACGCTGAGCCTTATCGGCACGTTGGTGATGTAGGGGCCGGGCATGGCGAAGGCGGCACGCAGCGCGAAGCAAGGCAATGCCCGATCCTGGTTCTGGGCGCAGGGGCTGGCCTGCGGCATCCTGGTGGCCACGGCTGCGCCGCTGGCGGTGGTGTTGGCGGTGGTATTCGCCCCGGCCGGGTTGGCGGCGCTGGCCGGGCCGCTGGCGCTGGGCGGGGCCGGGCAGGAGGAGGGGCCGGATGATGGCGGGCGCAAGCTGGCCGGGGTGATGCTGGTGTATGGCATGGCGGCGGCGCTGCCGTGGCTGGAGGCGCTGTGGGGCGCGGCGCGCCACTGGGGCATGGCGCTGGACCTGCTGTCCGGCATGCGGCTGGTGGGCGTGTGCTGGGGCGCGCAGGCGGCGGCCTGGCTGCTGAGCGAGGCGACCCCGTTCGTGGCGCGGCTGGTGCTGGAGACGCAGGTGCGGGCACGGCAAAGCCGCCTGCGCGATGCGCGCGGGCGGCTGCAGGCGGAGTGGGGGATGGAGGAGAAGGAGGGCTAAACCGCCCTCCTTACAGCCGTCTGGGTTAGGCGCGGCCGGTGATGGCGGCGGCGCGCGAGGAGGCTTCCAGGCGCTGTTCCACCACGGCGGTGTGCATCGCCTTCTGCAGCTTCTCGAAGGCCCGGACCTCGATCTGGCGCACGCGTTCGCGCGAGATCGCGTATTGCTGGGAGAGATCCTCCAGCGTGGTCGGGTTGTCCTTCAGGCGGCGCTCGATGAGGATGTGGCGCTCGCGCTCGTTCAGGGTTTTCAGCGCGTTGGCCAGCAGGGCCTTGCGGCCGGTGAGCTCCTGGCGCTCCGCGATGGTTTCTTCCTGGCTTTCGCTCTCATCGACCAGCCAATCCTGCCATTCGCCTTCGCTGTCCATGCGGACGGGGGCGTTGAGGCTGTGGTCGGGCGCGGAGAGGCGGCGGTTCATGTTCACCACATCCTGCTCCGGCACGGCGAGCACGCGGGCGATCTTGGCGACCTGTTCCGGCTGGAGGTCGCCGTCGTCGATCGCCTGCATCTGGCCCTTGAGGCGGCGCAGGTTGAAGAACAGCTTCTTCTGGGCGGCGGTGGTGCCCATCTTCACCAGCGACCAGGAGTGCAGGATGTATTCCTGGATGGCGGCGCGGATCCACCACATGGCGTAGGTGGCCAGGCGGAAGCCGCGATCGGGATCGAAGCGCTTGACGGCCTGCATCATGCCGACATTGCCCTCGCTGATCAGCTCACCGAGCGGCAGGCCGTAGCCGCGGTAGCCCATGGCGATCTTGGCGACGAGGCGCAGATGCGAGGTGACGAGCTTGTGGGCCGCGTCCATGTCCTCCGTGTCGCGCCAGCGCTTGGAGAGCGCCAGCTCCTCCTCGGCGGTGAGCATGGGGAATTTGCGGATCTCTTGGAGATACCGGGTGAGGTTTCCCTCGGGGGCGACATTGATGACGGCAGCGACCATCTCAGGCTCCTTCCACCGATACGCCCTGGCGGCATCGTGGTGCGATGCAATGAGGCACGTTCCGGTTCGTGTTGGCCGCGCAAGGCGACCCGGGTTCAGAAAGCTCCACCGACGCGGATTGGTTGCCCTGGCTCGGCGCAACCTTTCCTTGCCGGCGCCGGTTCCCGCGAAGGGCCACCGACCTTGGCCGGGAGCGCTTCGTCGTGCGAATCAGCGTCGTTCCGGCCGTGGGAAACTTCATAGCCTGCACACCCTGGCAGGGTCAATATACCGGACCAATGAAGTCAGGATTAACTCGGCGACAGGTTGAGCGCGGTGAGGAGGGCCTGCATGTCGGCCGGCGGCGGGGTGGTGAAACTGAGCGTCTCCCCGGTGCGGGGGTGGCGGAAGCCGAGGCGGGCGGCATGCAGCGCCTGGCGCGGGAAATCGAGCAGCAGGGGGCGGAGGTCTGGCGCGAGGGACTTGGCGGCGGCGGGGAGGCGGCGGAGGTAGACCGGATCCCCCACGATGGGCAGGCCGAGATGGGAGAGATGGACGCGGATCTGGTGGGTGCGGCCGGTGGCCAGGCGGCATTCGAGCAGGCTGGCGGCCCCTTCGTGCTGGCCCAGGGTGCGGTAGCGGGTGAGGGCTTCCTTGGTGGTGGGGCCGCTGGGGCGGACGGCCATGCGCTTGCGGTCGCGCGGGTCTCGCCCGATGGCGCCTGCGATCTCGCCTGCAAGCGGGTTGGGCAGGCCCCAGCAGAGGGCGAGGTAGAAGCGATCGAGGTCGCGGGCGGCGAAGGCCTGGGTGAGGGCGGCGTTGGCGAGTTCGGTCTTGGCGACGACCATGACGCCCGACGTGTCCTTGTCCAGCCGGTGGACGATGCCGGGGCGGCGTTCGCCGCCGATGCCGGTGAGGCTGTCGCCGCAATGGGCGAGCAGCGCGTTGACCAGCGTGCCGTCTTCGTTGCCGGGGGCGGGGTGGACGACGAGGCCGGCGGGCTTGTCGAGCACCAGGAGGTCGGTGTCCTCGAAGAGGATGGGGAAGGGGATGTCTTGCGCCTGGGGGACGGAGGGGGCGGCGGCGGGGTAATCGAGCGTGTAGGTGGCGCCTTCGCGCACGGCTTCGGCGGGCTGGGTGACCTGGTGGCCATCCCGCCGGACGCGGCGTTCCTCGATGAGGGATTTGAGGCGCGAGCGGGAGAGGCCGGCGATCGCCTCGGCCAGGAAGCGGTCCAGCCGTTGGCCGGCCTGCTCCGCCGTGGCGACGCGGGTGAAGGTGGTTGCGTCGGTGGGCAAATCAGCGGACATGACCCTGGATAGCGCGCCGGGGCCTCTGGCAGAAGGGCGCGGTTGGCGGAGGGGATGGCATGCAGGCGCTGCGGGTGCTGGTGGTGGTGATGGGCGTGATGATCGTGGGGGGCACGATCGCGCTGGGGGTGGCGCTGTCGCAGCGCATGGGCGGCAGTGCGGCGGCGAAGGAATGGAGCGTGGCGCTGGATGAGCCGGCGGGGACGCAGATTGTGGCGGCCTCGCTTTCCGGCGATGCGGTGGCGCTGACGCTGCGCGGCGGCGGGGTGGAGCGTGTGGTGGTGGTGGATGCGCGGGCGGGGCGCGTGGTGGGGCGGATCAGCGTTTCGAAATAGGCAGGCGTTGGCGGGCGGAATTCGTGCGCGGACGGCTTGATGCCGGCGGCCAATCGGCCTAGAAGGCGCGCCTGCCGCTGAACTTGGACGCGGCATCGGCCTGTCCCGTTCGTCTAGAGGCCTAGGACACCGCCCTCTCACGGCGGTAACAGGGGTTCGAATCCCCTACGGGACGCCACCACGGTTTTGTGGTCAAACGCTCCAGTGGAACGGTCAGGGCTGGCTGGCGCTGAAGTCGCCGGCCTTGAAGCGGTTGGTGGCCGGGCTATGCCGCCCCTTGAAGCAAGTCATGATCCTGCCAGATGATCTGGTCGTATTGTATCATCTCGCCGATGCGTTGCAGCGCGCTTTCGCATGGGCCGATCCTGACCAGGGCGGCCATGCGGCTTGAGGTGTTGCCTTCGCCCATCTTGTCGCGAATCGTCAGCAGGGATGTGTCTGCCAGGCCGACGCCCAACGAACGGAGATCCTTCTCCGGCCGCGCCAGATCCGCCACGCGATAGTCGGCGCTGAGCGTGCGCAGGTTATCACTTGCGCACTCCACCACCTGTGCCATCGACAGCATTCCGGGCCCGGGTCCGATCCGCCCGGATATGCGCTTCCTCGCATCATAGGTGCGACCGGCAAAATAGAAGGTGTAGAAATTGTCGAAATGGTCGTCGATGAATTGCCGTAGGTCGTCGGGCCCACCGCAGAAATAGTCATCCGGGGTGAGTTCCCATGATCGGCACGGAAAGGCTGACAGGTTGTTCATTGCCCCTGGCGGGGCAGATCTCTGCCCGGGTGAAGGAGGCCTGCATGAAGGCGTGGACGCTCTGCCCGGCGGTTTTGGGGATGTGCAGGAAAAGGATGGCGCGTGGCATGATCAGGCGTCCTTTGCCAGGCTGCGCAGATCGATGAGCGCCGGCGCATATTCCGACAGGGTCGGGATCAGGTCGCGGAGGTAGGGCACCAGTTCCTCCACCTGGTGGAACGGTGCGGCACCGAGTTGCCAGGGGGCGAAGCGCCACCACGCCAGCGCCTGCAGCGCCTCTGCCGTCTTTTCCGGCAGGCGCAGCCGGATCACACGGGCGGGATTGCCCCCGACGATCGCGTAGGGCGGGACATCCGCGGTTACCACGGCGCCCGCGGCGACAATCGCGCCATGGCCCACCGTTACGCCGGCACGGATCATGGCGCCATGACCGATCCAGACATCATGCCCGATTTGCACGGGGCGCAGCACGGTGCCCGGCACCTTGCCGACCAGATGGCTTTGGTAGGCGTGGAATGCCACCGCCCCGGGCCAGTCATGCCCGACGTTGAACAGCGGATCGTCCAGGTATTGGAAGGGGCTGGTGCTGAGCCAGTCCAGGGGATGGTCCTGCCGCCCCACCTGCACCTGCTCCCCGATTGAGGTGTAGCGGCCAATCGTCGTCGCGAAAAAATAGCCGGAGACAGCGTAGCTGAAGGCGCCGATCTTCCCCGCGTAGCCCATCTGCATCCATTTGAAGCTGCAGGGAGGCTCGAACTGCGTATCGGCGGGCACCATGACGCCGGCATGCCCGCCATGCAGCGTCTCCACGCCCATCGCATGCAGGCGTTCGATCAGCTTCGGAGTCAGTGGGATGCGCATGCCTTGCACCTTTCCGAACTGCGGGCGCTGGCCAGCGTGAATGCAGCCGTTTCTGCCACGATCCCCTTACCGGAGGGCTGCCAAATACTTGTCTTCGATCCTGCTCACGGCGCCAGACCTGTCAGGGTTGCTCACCTCACCGGAAGGCCGCCAGATGCTGGTCTTCGATCCCGCGCGCAGCACCAAACCTGCCAGCACCGCGCTGCAGCGCCGTTGGTCGGAGCCGTCGGGCGGGGCGTCGAAGTCGAAGTGGCACGAGATTTCCACCAGGCCGGGCCGCAGATGAAGGTGCAGCAGGAGGCAGGTGAGGTCGTCTGGCCGGATCGGTTCGCGGGCGATGCGGCTGCCATTGACCCTCACCGTTACATGCTGGCCGGCAAACTGCGCCGGGGCCCAGAACTCCAGTTCCAACTGTTCGAGCGGCATGGTCGAATGGAATTGCCAGACCACGCTGCGTTCCACCCAGCCATCCGTGAAGCAGCCGGTTGCGGGTTGCAGCAGGAGTGCTGGGCTTTGCTGCCTTCCGCGTGGCGGCCATTGCGCGGGCTGTCCCTCCAGCGGCAGCGGGGGATCGATCACCGTGAAGCCGATGGGGTTGGTGGCCTGGCCTGCCGCGATCCGGATTGCTTCGATCATCTCTGCCGCGGGCGTATCCACCGGCCGCTGAACGCCGCACCCCAACTGGTTGAGCCGCTCCGCGATGGCGCCGATCTGGTAGGTTACCGGCGTCAGGCCATGCGCCAATGCCTCGGACAGCGTGTAGGAATAGGTCTCTGGCCATGGGCTGAGGAATAGCGCCACATGCCCGCCGTGCCGCGCCAGCAACGCGGCCAGCTCCTCCTGCGCATAGCTGCCGGTGATGGTGGCGTTGGCGAAGCTGGCGAGTTTGTCGTCCTGGCTGGTGAAGCCGACAATGATGAAGTGCAGGTCGCCTGCCCAGCGCTCGGCGTGGCGCACCAGGGCCAGGAGTTGCTCGACACCCTTGTGCGGGCCAATGGCCCCGACGACCACGACCTTGATCAGGGCCGGCTGTGGCCGCGCCTGCCAGGCAGGTGCGAGGGGGGCCGCGATCTCATGCGGATGCACGGTGATGGCAAGGTCGGGCAGGATGCGGCCATAGTGGCTGGCCGTATCGGCAGAGGGCGCCAGGACCTGCGCCGCGCCGGCCAGGAAGCCTGCCCAGCGTGTGCGCCAGTGCGCCACGTCGGCAGCCAGGTTCGCCATTGAGGGATGCAGCGCCGGGTGCGGCCCGGCGCGGGAGATGCAGCGTGTGCATTTCGCGGCATCCGGCGCGCCGCAATAGGTCGCGCTCTCATCCAGCAGGGTCACGCGTGGGCAGATGTAGAAGAAGTCGTGCAGCGTTACCTGGTAGGGCAGGCCGCTGCCCATGACCATCGCCGCCATTGTGGCATCGAGGTCGATCAGGTGGTGAATGTGCAGGAAGTGGGGGCCAAGGGCCACGATATCCGACATGGCCTGCGCCATGGATCGGGGGCCCGCAGGATAGACCAGCCTCTCCTCCGGCCGGCGCCAGGCGCACAACTGCCAGGCATAGGGGCTTGGGGCCACGGCGCGGCTGAACAGCAGTACCAGCAGGCCCTGGGCTTCCAGCCGGGCGGCTGCCTCGTCGATATGCCGGCCCACGCCGCCGCCGATGGCGAGCGAGATGAGCACAACGGCATCCCGGCCCTGCCAGAAGGCCGGCTGCACGCGGTTGCGCGCTGCATGCAGCGGGTCTGCCTGGGTGAACTGCACCACCTGGCGATGGTAATCCGGGTAGCGCCGATCGATGATCCGCAGGTTCTTCTGTGTCTGTTCCTCCGCCGAGGCCTGGAACGAGACCGACCCCTTGTGCTGCACGAAGACATCGCAGGCGACGACGTTGCGCCAGCCCCGGGTCGCGGCGCGCAAGGAGAAGTCGTTCTCCTCCCCATAGCCGCGGCCGAAGGCTTCGGCATCGAAGAAGCCGACATCTTCGAGTGCACGCCGCTTGATGTACATGCAGAAGCCATCTGCCGTCGGCAGGTCCACCGTGACGCCGGCATTGACCCTGGCGCAGGTGCGGTCGATGTCCTCGAGGGTCGACTGGTAGGGTAGGCCATCCATGCCGCCGATGTGCGGCAGGCTGCAGATGGTGGCGTTGTTGGACATCGCGGAGACAGTGCCGATCCGCTCATCCGCATGGGCTGCCGCGTAGAGCCTGTCGAGCCATCCGGGTGGGACGACGGTGTCGGAGTTCAGCAGCACCACGTCATTGGTCGTGGTGTGCCGCATGCCGCGGTTCACCGTGCCGACAAAGCCGAGGTTCTTGGCGTTTTCCAGATAGAGGATCTCGCCGGCCTCACCGAGGGCGGCCAGGCTTTCAGCCAGCTCCGGTTACGGCCCGCGATCAAAGATGACAACGATATTGGCGGCGATGCGTGCCTGGCCGGCAATCACGCTTTCCACGCAGGCCAGCGTTTCCTCGATGCCGCGATAGACGGGGATCACCACGTCGATGACGGGCGGGCCCATCCGTTCCTGGGCGCGCGGTGCCAGCGCCACCGCGCCAATGGGCACTGACAGTGTTGGGGCATGGCCGCGTGCAACGGCCAGCAGCGCCGGCATTGCCACCCGGTCGTGCAGCAGCGCCAGGACCGGGTTGTCCACCGTGTTCGCCAGCATGCCGTAGCTTGCAGCCGTCACGCCAATGAGCTTGCTGCCGAAGGGGGCACAACCGGTGCCGGCGACGCGCAGGGAGAGGATGGCGGGCGCGGTCAATGAACGCTGCGGCAGTTGCATGTCGAAACCCGGCCGCTTGGCGGCATGGCCGGAGGCGGTGACGTCTTGCCGTTCTATTCCCGTGACGCAGGTGCCGATCATGACATCATCCAGGACCACCTCGAGCACGACGCTGCGATGGGGGTCGGAGGTGTCGTAGATCCAGCCGCTCACCTGGTCGTCCACACGTTCAAGGTTGCCGATGTAGTGGGACTGCATCTCCTCGCGCAGCGTCACTTCCATCCCGCCGACCTCCAGCACGACCTCCACTGCGTGTGGCAGAGAGTCGCGCACGGAGGGGGGCAGGGGGATCATCAGGCCGTTGGCGGTGTGATGCAGCGTTGTGCTGACCGGCAGCGAATCGATCATCAGGCCAACAAAATGGGTTCCCGCTTCTGCTCGCACCAGCACGCTGGAAGTGGAGAATTCGGCAGTTAGCGGTATTAATCCATAGTCGACGTTGTTTTACCTGATATACTTGGTGCGTGTATCTGGGGCAACATAATATATAGATATGGAAGCATACATAAGATGCAATTTGTCACATTATTTATGCGAAAACACTCGAGCCGGCGCGTGTGTGGCGCTATCTTGTGAGTTCGATAGAGTTTCAATTTGAAGTGGCTGCTGCGGACGCGCGGGAGATGGCTGTGCCGATGCGCCGGATGGGATTGCGATTTTTTGAGCGAGTACGCGGGTTTTGTGAGACGAAAGCCAACGAAGGATAACGTCGGGCGTAGTGGGCCGAATGATCCCCTATCCGCAGATGGGTGCGGCTTCGTTGCCTGGCGATGACCCTCCTGGCGCCCCGTGCGTTCAACGAGACGGTGATGCTGTTGGTGTTCGTCGGGGAACAAGCGGACGGTTGATGCGCGCGCGGTGGTCTAGGGCGCGGTACAGGCGCTGGGCACTGGATGCCAGCGGGCGGGCCTGTTGCCCCGCGGTAGCGCCAGCGACCGGTTCAGCCGTTGGGGTTGGCGCGGTGTGTTGCGTGTTCGTCGGCAGGGCCTATTCTCGCGCAGCGAGATCAGGAGCGGCGGGATGAGTGTGCGGGCGGCGCGGCAGATTGCGGTGGATGAGATCCCGGTGATCGATATCGGGCGCCTGGCCGGGGGGGATGCGGCCGGGTTGGCGGCGGTGGCGGAGGAGATGCTGGCGGCGGCGGAGAGCAGCGGGTTCTTCTATGTGCGCAATCACGGGATCGACCAGGCGCTGATCGACGAGGTGTTCGCGCTGTCCCAGGCGTTCTATGCGCGGGCGGACGAGGACAAGAAGCAGGTGGTGGTGAATGCCTGGCATCGCGGCTTCGTGCGCGCGGGCGAGGCGAAGATGTACCAGGGGGCGCGGCCGGATCTGAAGGAGAGCTTCGTCTGGGGGCTGGATACCGCCACCGATGCCGGCGCGCCGGATGCGCATGGCGTGGCGCCGAACCGGTGGCCGGGCTTCATGCCGGAGCTGCGGCCGACGCTGGTGCGGTATTTCGAGGAGACCAACGCGGTGGGCTGGCGGCTGCTGCGCGCCTTCGCGGTGGCGATCGGCGAGCCGGAGGATCGGTTCGTGCGCACCATCACGCACCCGACGACGCGCGGTACGATGATCTATTATCCGCCGCAGCCGCCCGATCTGGACGATGAGCAGTTCGGGGTTTCGCCGCATACCGACTGGGGCTGCCTGACGCTGCTATACCAGGACCAGACCGGGGGGCTGGAGGTGCGCGGGCGCGATGGTGGCTGGGTGACGGCGCATCCGATCCCCGGGACCTTCGTGGTGAATGTGGGCGATTTGCTGGCGCGCTGGACCAATGACCGGTTCACCTCCAACCCGCATCGCGTGGTGAACCGCTCGGGCCGGGCGCGGTATTCGGTGGCGGCGTTCGTGGACCCCGATCGGGATACGGTGATCGACCCGGTGGTACGCGCGGGCGAGGCGGCGAAGTATGCGCCGGTGACCTGTGGTGAATACGTGCAGTCCCGCTTCGATGCCGCTTTTGCCTATCGCCAGAAGGGGGCGGCGTGATCTTCGACACGCACGCGCATTTCTATGGCGAGACGCTGTTCCGCCACATGGCGGCGCGCGCGGGCGTGCCGAAGGTGGAACTGCGTGACGGGCAGCGCTGGATGGTGACGCCGACCAGCGCGTTTCCGCTGGTGGGCGGGTTCGTCTCCCTGGCGGAGCGGCTGGCGTGGATGGATGGGCAGGGGATCGACCGGCAGTTGATCACCTTCCCTGGGGCACTTGGGCCGGATGTGCTGCCGATTGGGGAATCGCTCGACCTGGTGCGCGAGGTGAATGACGAGCTGGGCGAGACATGCCGGGCGCATCCCGACCGGTTCGTGGCGTTGGCGGGGTTGCCGTTGGCGGATATCGGCCGCTCGGCGGAGGAGTTGCACCGGGCGGTGCGCAGGCTGGGGCATGTGGGTGCGATCATTCCCAGCAACTATTTCCATTCGCTGGCGGGCGTGGAGGCTTTGGCGCCGGTGCTGGAGGTGGCCGAAGAGGTCGGGGCGCATCTGATGCTGCATCCCGGACAGCGGCATGACGAGAGCCTGGAGAAGAAGCCCTGGCCGGATCTGGCGATGCACCGGGCCTCGACCATCGAGCTGCATGCGGGGATTACGCATGCGCTGATCTCCCTGATGCATTCAGGCGTGTTGCAGCGCTATCCGCACATCACCTGGCAGGTGGTGAATCTGGGCGGGACGTTCCCGTTCGTGGTGGAGCGGATGGACCATATCGTGATGACGCGCGATCCCGCAGCACCGCTTCCTTCGGAGATGCTGGGGGAGATCGTATTCGACTGTGCCTCGCTGGGGCCGCGGGCGCTGGAGATGGCGGTGACGGTGCTGGGGGCGGAACGGGTGATGTTCGGCACCGATTATCCGATCTTCACCTCTGACGTGTGTTCGCGTGCGTTGCGCGAGGCGCGGATTTCGGAGGCGGAGCGGGCGATGGTGGCTTCGGGCACGGCGCTGGCGACGCTGGCGAAGAACGCGGCGCGGCGGGCGGGATGAAAATCGGCGTACTCGGCGCGGGGGTGATGGGGCTGTGCACCGCCTGGGCGCTGCGGCGGCGTGGGCATGAGGTGACGGTGTTCGACCAGGGGGCGATCCCGAACCCGGTATCGTCTTCCTTCGACTCGCACCGGATCATCCGGCATGCCTATGGGGCGATGCGTGGCTATGCGCTGATGATGCCGGCGGCGTTCGCGGCCTGGGGGCGGCTGTGGGACGATCTTGGCACCAGCCACTATGTGGCGGCGCCGGCGACCTATTGCCTGCGGATGGAGTTCGACTGGTACGGGCCGGTGAGCGATTCGCTGTCGCGCATGGGGATACCGTTCCGCGATGTGCCGATGGACGAGGTGGCGCGCGACCTGCCGATGGTGAACCCGGATGGGTTGTTGCGGGTGGTGGAGACGCAGGGGGCGGGGCTGCTGCTGGCGGACCGGATCGTGGCAGGGTTGGCGGCGCATCTGGCGGCGCAGGGCGTTGAATTGCGGCCGCATACGCGGGTGGCGCGGGTGGATGCCGAGCGCGGGCGGCTGGATGACTGGGAAGGCGATGCGGTGGTGGTGGCGGCCGGGGCCTGGGTGGACCGGTTGCTGGGGGCGCTGCCGGAGAACCCGCGGGCTTCGTTGCAGACCGTTGCCTATCTGGAGCCGCCGGCGGATATGGAGGCGGCCTGGGCGAAGGCGCCGTTGCTGCTGACCCGGCTGCCGGGGGCGGCGGGTGGGGCCTATGTGCTGCCGCCGCTGGCGGGGACGCGGCTGAAGATCGGCGATTACTCCCACACCTTTGCCGGTGATCCCGATGGGCCGCGGGTGGTGGACCCGGACCGGCTGGCGGCGCTGATGGAGGCCGGTGCGATGGCGATCGCCGGGTTCGAGCGCTACCGGTTGGTGGAGGCGAAATCCTGCTTCTATGCCGTGACCGATGATGAGCGCTTCGCGGTGCGGCCCCTGGGTGCGCGGGGGTGGCTGGCAAGCCCGTGTTCCGGGCATGGGTTCAAGCTGGCGGCGCTGATCGGGGAGACGCTGGCCGAGGGCGTGACCGGCGCGCGGCCGGCGGATGAGGTGACGGCGTATCTCTCCGGGCGGCTGACCGAGCCGGCCTAGGGAATAGCGCGGCGTTCCAGGCGGCGGAAGGCCAGGGACAGGCCGAGGCAGAGCACGAGGTAGAAAGCCGAGGCCGTGATCCAGGTTTCGAACACGCGGCCGGTGGAGACCGCGATGTCGTTGGCCATGAAGGTGAGGTCCTGCACCGAGATCAGCGAGACGATCGAACTGTCCTTGATCAGCGAGATGAACTGCCCGGCGAAGGGCGGCAGCATACGCGACAGGGCCTGGGGCAGGATGACGGTGCGCATGATTTGAGTGCGCGTGAGGCCGAGTGCGGCGGCGGCTTCCCATTGCCCCTTCGGGATGGACTGGATGCCCGCGCGCAGGATCTCCGCGATATAGGCGCCTTCGAACAGGGCCAGCACGATGAGGGCGGAGAGGAAGTTCTTGAGCAGGCGCGGGTCGCCGAAGCCGAAGGAGACCGCGGCCAGCGTGCCGGGGGAGGCGGAGGCCAGGAAGGCATCGATGCCCAGCAGCGGCATGATCTGGCTGGAGACGAAGAAGTAGCCGACGAAGATGAGCACCAGCGGCGGGGTGTTGCGCATCAGCTCCACGTAGCTGCCGGCCAGCAGGCGCGGCAGCAGCGACTTCGCCGTGCGGGCAAGCCCGACGACAAGGCCGAAGAGGGTGGCGAGCAGCATGCCCCAGAGGGCGAGGCGCAGCGTGTTGAGCAGCCCCTGCAGCAGCAGGTTGGCCACCCAGCCACGCTCCGCATCCCAGCGGATGATCCAGTTGGGGATCTGCGCCCAGTTCCAGCGGTAGTTGAGCACCGCCTGGACGCGCCAGGCGATCAGGACGGCGGCCGCCGCGAGCAGGAGAAGCAGCGCGGCGTCCAGCCAGCCTAGTTTATGGCGCTTCAGCTTTGCACCAGGGCGCGCCAGTCGCGCTTCTCGAACCAGTAGCTGAAGCGCTCGGCCAGGAAGCCATCGGCCTTGCGGGCGGCGATCCATTCGTTGAGCGCGGCGACGGACTTGGTGTCGCCCTTGCGCAGCGCCATGGCATCGCGCTGGCCGACGACGGGCTTGGCGACCGGGAGATAGAGCGTGTCGGGGTTGTCCAGCACGGCGAAGGCGGGCTTCGGGGTGGAGGTGAACCAGGCGGCGGCGTTGCCGTTCAGCACTTCCTGCAGCGCCTGGGCGTCGTCGTCGAACTGGCGCAGCGTGGCCAGCGGCAGCATCTGCTGCACCACGGTGGCGGCGTTGGTGCCACGGCGGGCGGCGAGCGTGATGCTGGGCTTGTTGAGGCCTTCCATCGCGGTGAGGCCGGGGGCGACCTTCTTGTTGGCGGCGAAGTGCACGCCGGTGAAGGAATAGGCCTCCGTGAAGTCCACGCTGGCTTCGCGCTGGGGCGTGACCGTCATGCCGCCGATGATCGCGTCGAAATTGCCGGCCAGCAGGGCGGGGATGATGCCGTCCCACGCGGTGGGCACAGGCTCGTGCTTCACACCCCAGTCTTCGGCGAGGCGGCGGGCGACATCCAGCTCGAAGCCGATCAGGCCGCCATTCTTGTCGCGCATGGCCCAGGGCACGAAGGTGGCGAGGCCGGAGCGGAGCACGCCGCGCTTCTTGACCTCATCGACCATGGCCGCCGGGGCCTGGGCGAGGGTGGGGGTGGCGAGAATCAGGGCGGGGGTGGCGAGCAGGAGGGAGCGGCGCTTCATGCGGGGGGATTCTTTCAGTGGCGTCCGGCCGCGAGCCGCCGCTCCAGGAGCTGGGCGAGGCCGGACAGGATGAGGGTGACGACCAGGTAGATGGCAGCGATTGTGAGCCAAATCTCGAAAGTGAGGAAGGTGTCCGCGATGATCGAGCGTGCCTCGTTGGCGAGATCGAAGATGGCGATGGCACTTACGATGGCGGAATGCTTGACCAGGCTGATGGCGAGCGAGGCCAGGGGTGGCAGCACGATGCGCAGCGCCTGGGGCAGGATGACGTGGCGTTGCACGCGCCAGGGGGACAGGCCGAGGCTCTCCGCTGCCTCGCGCTGGCCGCGCGGCACGGCGGCGATGCCGGCGCGGATGATCTCGGCGGCGAAGGCGCCTTCGAACAGGCCGAGGGCGAGGATGCCGGTGGCTTCGCGCCCGATGCCGAGGATGGGGGCGAGGACGAAGTAGAACAGGTAGATCTGCACCAGCAACGGGGTGTTGCGCACCAGTTCCACATAGCCGCGCGACAGTGCCCTTCCGACCGGGGACGGGGAGAGGGCGAGCATGGCGGCGGCGAGGCCGGCGGCGAGCGTGGTGGCGAAGGCGGCGGCGGAGATCCAGAGCGTGACGCCGAGGCCGCGCAGCAGCGGGCCGGGATAGAAGGCGCCTTCGTAGGTTTTGTAGAGGTAGCCGGGCACGCGTTCCCATTGCCAGCGATAGGGCATGGCGCCGGCGCCGCGCACGATGAGCCACGCCAGTGCCACGGCGATGGCGGCGAAGGCTGTGACCTCCAGCAGCGTGCGGCCGGTGTGGCGGCGCTGCCGGGGCGCGGG
>JAIXTK010000136.1 GCA_027483995.1 Acetobacteraceae bacterium | reverse complement strand
GGGGGGGGGGTGTGATGGGGGGGATTTTATCTTTCGTTCGTTGGGGATGCAGGGGGGGGGGGATATTTTTTTTGGGGGGCGTTGTCGGCGTGTGGGGGGGCACGAAAGCAAGAAAGTGGCCACAGAGGCACAGAGGCACAGAGGAACAAGGCAAGGGAGGAGGAAGATGGCGGAACCGCTTCGCGTTCCGCCCTACACGTCATGTCTTCTCCCTTGTCTTGCTTCTCTGTGCCTCTGTGTCTCTGTGGCCGCTTGCTTCCTTGCTTTCTTTCGGTCTCTACGCGCGCAGGGCTCGGTCGAGGTCGGTGTAGAGGTCGTTGACGTCTTCGATGCCGGTGGAGAGGCGCAGCAGGTCGGGCGGGCAGGGGGAGCCGGGGCCTTCGATGGTGGCGCGGTGTTCGATGAGGCTTTCGACGCCGCCCAGGGAGGTGGCGCGCTTCCAGAGATCGACGTTGGCGGCGGCCTTGATGGCGGCTGCCTCGCCCTCTTGGATTGATGGGGCGCGGATGCGGATGGAGAGCATGCCGCCGAAGCCGCCCTGCATCTGGCGCTTGGCCAGCTCGTGGCCGGGGTGGGTGGGCAGGCCGGGGTAGAGGACCTCGCTGATGGCGGCGTGGTTGGAGAGGCGGGTGGCGAGTTCCATGGCCGAGCCGCAGGCGGCGCGCACGCGCAGATCCAGCGTGCGCATGCCGCGGATCAGCAGGTAGGCCTCCAGCGGGCCGAGGATCTGGCCCAGGGTGGAGCGGATGCGCTTGATGCGGGCCCAGAAATCATCGGCCTTGTTGGTGGCGAGCGCGCCGGCGATCACATCGGAATGGCCGTTCAGGTATTTGGTGGCCGAGTGCATGACGATATCGGCGCCGAAATCGAGCGGGCGGGTGAGGATGGGGCTGGCGCCGGTGCTGTCCACCGCCACGCGGGCGCCGTGCTTGTGGGCGAGATCGGACACGGCGCGGATATCGGTGATCGACCAGAGCGGGTTGGACGGGGTTTCGAGCCAGATCAGCTTGGTTTCGCCCGGGCGGATGGCGGCTTCCACGGCGGCGAGATCGGACGTGTCCACCACATCGACCTTCAGGCCCCAGTGGGTGGCATCGTTCATCAGCCAGTTGCGCAGGGCCCAGTACATGACCGAAGAGGCCAGGATGTGGTCGCCGGGCTTCAGCGCCAGGAACACCGCGGTGGCCGCCGACATGCCGGAGCCCAGTACCATCGCGGCTTCCGCGTTTTCCAGCATCGCGATGATGGTTTCGGCTTCCCGGATCGTGGCGTTGTCGGGCCGGCCGTAGATGTAGCCGGAGCTGTAGCCGTTGTCGGGGTCGCGGATGTAGGTGGTGGCGAGATGGATGGGGGGTACGACGGCGCGCGTGGCCTCATCCACATGGCCCATGGCCTGGGCGAGAAGGGTGCGGCGGGACCAGGCAGGGGTGTCGGTCATTGGGGAGTCCGTCTGAAGGAAGGAAGAATCTTCTTTTTTGAAAAAAAGAAGCAAAAAACTTTTATACCTTTACGTGGGAGGCACGGCACCATTCAGGACGTTTTTTTGCTTCTTTTTGTTCACAAAAAGAAGAGTCTTGCTTACGTGCCCACCAGCCCCCGCGCGTAATCCATCGGATCGAACGGTCGGAGATCAGCGGCTTTCTCGCCGACGCCGACGGCGTGGACGGGGAGGCCGTAGGCTTCGGCGAGGGCGACGACGATGCCGCCGCGGGCGCTGCCGTCCAGTTTGGTGACGACCAGGCCGGTGATGTCCACCATGTCCTTGAAGACGCCGACCTGTTGGATGGCGTTTTGGCCGGTGGTGGCATCGAGCACCAGCAGGATGGAGTGGGGGGCGGTTTCGTCTTGTTTCTTGAGCACGCGGATGATCTTGCGGAGCTCTTCCATCAGCGCGGATTTGTTGTGCAGGCGGCCGGCGGTGTCGATGAGGAGGACGTCGGCGTTTTCGGCGCGGGCGCGGGTGAGGCCATCGAAGGCCAGGCCGGCGGAATCGGCGTTCGCGGCCGCGGAGATGACGGGGGCGCCGGTGCGCTGGCCCCAGATCTGGAGCTGTTCGACGGCGGCGGCGCGGAAGGTGTCTCCGGCGACGAGGACGGGTTTCAGGCCCTGTTCGCGGTATTGCTGGGCGAGCTTGCCGATGGTGGTGGTTTTGCCGGTGCCGTTGACGCCGACGACGAGGACGACGTGGGGCTTGAGCGCGCGGTTGATTTCAAGCGGCTGGGCCACGGGGGCGAGGATGGCGGCGATTTCCTCGGCCAGGGCGGTGCGGATTTCGTCGTCGGTGACTTCGCGGCCGAAGCGGGTGCGGCGGAAATTGGCGATGATGCGGGCGGCGACATCGGTGCCGAGATCGGCAGTGATGAGGATGTCTTCAAGTTCCTCCAGCGCCGCGTTGTCCAGCGTGCGCTTCTTGAAGACGGCGGTGATGCCTTCGGTGAGCTTCTGGGTGGAGCGGGTGAGGCCTTCCTTGAGGCGGGAGAAAAAGCCGAGGGCCATCAGCGTCCTGCCCGCGCAGGCCGTCCGGCTTCGGACGGACGAAGCGGATAAGCAGGCCGCTCAAGCCAAGGGCCTGATGTCCGGCACTCGGATGGTTCCATGTTGATCGGGTTCTGCGTTCCGGACATCAGGCAGGCTCCGCGAGGAGGTGGTCGGCGTGGGCGGCGGTGACGCGGGCCTGGAGGAGTTGGCCGGGCGTGGCAGTGATGCGGACGGGGGCGAAGTGTTCGCTGTGGCCGCCGGTTTCGGTTTCGGCGAGCACGGTGAGGGTGCGGCCGATCTGGGCGGCGAGGAAGGTGGTGGCGGCCTGTTGGCCTGCTTCGCGCAGGCGGGCGGCGCGCTCGCGGCGGACGGGCACGGGTACGGCGGGCATGCGGGCGGCGGGGGTGCCCGGCCGTTCGCTGTAGGGGAAGACGTGGACGAAGGGAATCTGGGCTTCCTCCACGAAGGCGAGGGTTTCGGCGAAGAGTTCGTCTGATTCCGTGGGGAAGCCGGCGATGAGGTCGGCGCCGATGCCGATGCCGGGGCGGAGCGCGCGGGCGCGGGCGATGACGTCGAGGCCCTGCTGGCGCAGGTGGCGGCGCTTCATGCGCTTGAGGATGAGGTCGCTGCCGGCCTGCATGGAGAGGTGCAGATGCGGCATGAGGCGGGGTTCGGTTTCGATCAGGCGCCAGAGGTCATCGTCGATCGCGGCGGGGTCGATGGAGGAGAGGCGCAGGCGGGGGAGTTCGGGGACGGCGGCGAGGAGGCGGCGGGCCATCTGGCCAAGGGTGGGGCGGCCGGGGAGGTCTGGGCCGTAGCTGGCGATGTCCACGCCGGTGAGGACGATTTCGCGGTAGCCGGTGGCGACGAGGGTGCGGACCTGTTCGGCGATGGCGCCGATGGGGACGGAGCGGTTGGGGCCGCGGCCGAAGGGGATGATGCAGAAGGTGCAGCGGTGGTCGCAGCCCTGCTGGACCTGGACGAAGGCGCGGGCGCGGCCGGCGAATTCGGTGACCAGGTGGGGGGCGGTTTCCTTCGCGGCCATGATGTCGGAGACGGCGCTGCCGGCATCGGGGCGCCAGGATTCGGGCTTCAGCTTGTCTTCGTTGCCCAGCACGCGGGTGACGCCGGGGAGGGTGGCCCAGGTTTCGGGCGCGATCTGGGCGGCGCAGCCGGTGACGACGATCTCGGCCCCGGGGTTTTCGCGGTGGGCGCGGCGGATGGCCTGGCGGGCCTGGCGCTCGGCTTCGGCGGTGACGGCGCAGGTGTTGACGATGATGGTGTTGGTCAGCGCCTGGGCGTGGCCCCGCATCACCTCGGATTCGTAGGTGTTGAGGCGGCAGCCGAAGGTGAGGATGTCGACGGTCATCCGGGGTAGCTGGCGAGGTCGATGGTGCCGCGGAAGCTGGTGGTGACGGGGCCGGTC
>JAIXTK010000207.1 GCA_027483995.1 Acetobacteraceae bacterium | reverse complement strand
TCAGACATTTTCTCCCAAGACACCTTGCAGCGGAGGGGCCGTCCACACACGCCCTACGGTGGTGGGGTGCGTTGTTTTGAAGTCTTTTTGCTTCTTTTTCTTCAGAAAAAGAAGGACTTGCTTTCTTGTTCTTCTAACCGGCGGGGGTTGGGGTCCAGGGGGATAGGGACCAGAGGGTGGTGAGGATGGCGTGGTCTTTCTCGACCTCGGCGGTCCAGGCGGGGCCGGGGAGGGTGATGGGTTGGAAGCCGGATTCGTCGGCGGCGGCGATGAATTCGGGGTCGGTGGCGATGCGGGACAGGGCGGATTGCAGGGCGGCGATGCGGCCGGGGTCGGCGCCGGCGGGCAGGGCCAGGCCGCGCAGGATGGTGGCTTGCAGGGCGACGCCGGAGGCGTGCAGCGGGGCGACATCGGGCATGGCGCGGTGCGGGCGCCGGGTGGCGACGCCGAGGCCTGAGAGCGTGCCGTCGCGCAGGGCCTCGATCGCGTCGGCCATGGCCAGCACGGCAGCGGCGGCGTGGCCGCCCTGGGCCGCCTGGCGGGCGGCGGTGGCCGAGGGGAAGGCGACGATCTGCAGCTTCGTGCCGGTGCGGGCTTGCAGGCGCAGGGCGGCGAGGTGGCCGGGGCTGCCTTCCGGCGGGGTGCCGAGGGCCATGGCGGCGCTGTCCTCTCCGGCGCGGCGCAGCAGGTCGCCGACCGAGGCGAGCGGGGAGCGCGGGCTGGAGACGAAGACCAGCGGTTCCTTCTGCACGGCGCCGACGAGGCGCAGGCGATCGAGCAGGCCGGGCGCGTCGCGGTCCACCATGCGGGCGGGCAGGGTGGGGCTGCTGACCCAGCCCAGGGTGAGGCCGGAGGCATCGGAGCCGGCGAGCAGGCGCAGGGCGGCGAGGCCGGCTTCGCCGGGGCGGTTGAGCACGGCGACGCGCACATCGCGCAGATGGCGTTCCAGGAACGGCGCGAAGGCGCGGGCGGAGGGGTCGGCGCCGCGGCCCGGCGGGCTGCCGACGATGAGGGAGAGCAGGGGTGGGGTGGGTGGCGGTTGGGTGCGGGCCTGCGCTGTGGTTGCGGCGAGGGCCAGGGGGGTGGCGAGGAGGGCTCTGCGGGTGAGGCCTTGTTTGGGGCGCTTCGGCTGGTTTTCAGCCTGATTGGCGGCTTTGGGCGTACCCCTCACCCACCCTTGATCCACGTCGCGGCTCAAGCCCCCAAGGGGAGAGGGCTTTTGGTCGAGCTCATGGATAGTCTTTGGGCGGCCGCCGAGGGGCATGGTTACTGGGTGGCGGGGGTTTCGGCCGGCTTGGCGGGGGCCTGGGCATCCCGGCGGAGGCGGTTTTCGCCGAGGAAGAGCAGGATCGGGGCGGCGATGAAGATGGAGGAGGAGGTGCCGACGACGACGCCGAACAGGTTCATCCAGGCGAAGCCGGCCAGCGAGGTGCCGGAGGCGAAGATGACCAGCGGCACGGAGGCCAGGAAGATGGTCATCGAGGTGCCGACGGTGCGGTTGAGGGTTTCGTTGATCGACAGGTCGATCAGGTCGCGCAGCGGCATGGTTTTGTAGCGGCGCAGGTTTTCGCGCATGCGGTCGTACACCACGACCTTGTCGTTGGTGGAGTAGCCGAGGATGGAGAGGATGGCGCCGACCATCACGAGGTCGAAATCCAGCCCGGTGATCGCCAGGAAGCCGATGGCCTTGGTGATATCGAGGATGAGGGTGATGACGGCGCCGACGGCGAATTGCCATTCGAAGCGGAACCAGATGTAGACCAGGATCATCAGCATCGAGACGCCGAGCGCGATCATGCCATCGCGGAACAGCTCGCCCGAGACGGCGGCCCCCACGGCATCGGTGCGCACGATGCGGGTGCCTGGCGCCGTGGCCTCCAGCGATTCCCGCACGCGGGTGATCATCTTCTGGTTTTCGGCCTCCGTCGGCTGGGGGCCGAGGCGGATCATGACGGCGTTGTCGTCCCCGAACCTTTGCATGGCGGGCTCGCCGAGGCCCTTCTGGGCGAGGCCGTGCTTGAGGGCCGGGATGTCGGCGGGGCCCGGCGTGCGGATTTCCATGACGATGCCGCCGGCGAAATCGATGCCGAGATGCAGGCCGGGATGGAAGAACAGGATCACCGAGGCGGTGGACAGGAACGCGGACACGATGAGGCCGAGGTAGCGGCCCTTCATGAACTTGTAGGTCGTGTTGTCCGGGACGATGCGGAAGAGGGGGCGGATGAACATGGCTTCGTCCTAGCAGGCGCTTGCGGTCGTGGCAGGGCGGCCGGGCTGCCCCCCTCCGGCTCCCCCCGTGAAGGACGGGGGGAGGGAGGATTCGGGGATACTGGGCATCATCATACCGGCAGCGCCTGCGGGCGGTTGCGGGCATACCAGCGCACCATCATCAGGCGCGCGACCACGGTGGCGGTGAACATCGAGGTGAGGATGCCGACCGTGATGGTGATGGCGAAGCCGCGCACGGGGCCGGCGCCGAAGGTGAACAGCATGACGTGGCTGAGGAAGCCGGTGGCGTTGCTGTCCAGGATGGTGGAGAAGGCGCGGCTGTAGCCGTGCTGCATGGCGTTGAGCGGCGATCTTCCGGCGATCACTTCCTCGCGGATGCGTTCGTTGATGAGGATGTTGGCATCCACCGAGAGGCCCAGCGTGAGCAGGATGCCGGCCATGCCGGGCAGGGTGAGGGTGGCTTCCATCAGCGAGAGGATGGCGATCATGAGCACCAGGTTGGCGATCATGGCCACGTTCGCGAACCAGCCGAACAGGCCGTAGAACACGGCCATGTAGCCGAGCACGAGGATGAAGCCGACGCCGATGGCCAGGGCGCCGGCGCGGATGGCATCGGCGCCGAGTTCGGGGCCGACGGTGCGTTCCTCGATGACGGTGAGCGGGGCGGGGAGTGCGCCGGCGCGGAGCAGGATGGCGAGCTCGTTGGCGCTGGCGGCGGTGAAGTTGCCGCTGATCTGGCCGCGGCCGCCGACGATCGGCTCGTTGATGACCGGGGCGGAGATGACCTTGTCGTCCAGCACGATGGCGAAGGGGCGGCCGACATTGGCGCGGCTGATCTCGGCGAAGCGGCGGGTGCCGACGCTGTCGAAGGTGAAGTTCACCACCCACTGGCTGTTGCGCGTATCCTGCCCCGCGCGGGCGTCGATCAGGTTGGCGCCATCGACCTCGATCCGGCGGCGCACGGCGATGCGGCCGCCGCCGCGGCCTTCGAGGGTGAGGAAATCCACGCCCGGGGGCGGGACGGCCTGGCTGAGGTTGGCGCTCTCATCGGTGAGGCGGAAGGTCATGCGGGCGGTTTTGCCCAGCAGCTGCTTGATGCGGTTGGGGTCTTCCACGCCGGGGAGCTGGACGACGATGCGGGCTTCGCCCTGGCGGGTGATGACGGGATCGACCACGCCGGTTTCGTCGATGCGGCGGCGGACGATCTCGATCGACTGGCCGACGGCGGCGGTGGCGCGCTCGCGCAGGCCGATGGGGGAGAGGGTGACGGTGATCAGGCCATCGGGCGCCTGTTCGAATTCGAGATCGGGGCGCTGGCCGGGCTGGGCGGTGGAGAGTTCGCGCAGCAGGCCCATGGCCTGGGCGATCTTGGTGGGATCCTCCACGCGCACGGTGATGCGGTTCTGGGCTTGCTGGGCGGTGACGAGGAAGCGGGGGATGCCGGCGCGGCGGAAGGACTGGCGGGCGCTGTCGGCCATGCTGTCCAGCCGTTCCTTGATGACGGCGTTCATGTCCACTTCAAGCAGCAGGTAGGAGCCGCCCTTGAGGTCGAGGCCCAGGTTGATGGCGCGCCAGGGGACCCAGCTGGCGGGCTTGGGCAGGAGGTTGGGCAGGCTGAGCAGGACGCCCAGGGCGCAGACGCCGAGGATCAGCCAGGTTTGCAGGCGGCTGAAATACATCATGGGCGAAGGGTCATCGCTGCGAGGTCCGGGGGGGCGAGGGGGGGCAGGAGTCGGCTCCGCTGGGCGGGAGGTCGGGAGGGGCGGAAAATGGCGGCAAAGGGGGGGGAAGGCAACCATGGAGCGGGGCGGTGGCCGAAACGTGGCGCGGCTGGTAGGGCTGGGCGGGGCTTGAGGAGCAGGAAATGAGCGGCGTGGTGCGCATCGGCGTGGCGGGGGCCGGGTATTTCGGGCGGTTTCATGCGCAGAAGGTGGCGCAGGGGGCGCGCAGCGTTCTGGTGGGGGTGCATGACCCCGATGCAGGGCGCGCGGGGGCGCTGGCGGCCGAGATGGGGTGTGCGGCGCTGGGCTGGGACGAGATGCTGGCGGGCTGCGATGCGGTGGTGGTGGCATCGCCGGCGGCGGCGCATTTCGGGGCGGCTGCGGCGGCGCTGCGGGCGGGCAGGCACGTGCTGGTGGAGAAGCCGGTGGCGGCGACGCTGGAGGAGGCGGACGCGCTGATCGGGCTGGCGGCGGCGCGTGGGCTGGTGCTGCAGGTGGGGCACCTGCTGCGCTACGCGCCGGAGCGGGCGGCGGTGGTGGCGCGGATGGCACGGCCGAGGCTGATCGAATGCGTGCGGGTGGCGCCGTTCCGGCCGCGCGGGACGGATGTGAGCGTGGTGCTGGACCTGATGGTGCACGACCTGGACATGGTGCTGTCCTTGGTGGCGGCACCGCTGGTGCGGGTGGAGGCCGCGGGGGCGGTGGTGGCGAGCGGGACGCTGGACCTGGTGCGGGCCTGGCTGGGCTTCGCGGATGGGACGGCGGCGGTGCTCTCGGCGAGCCGGGTGGCGGCTGCGGTGGAGCGGCGGATGGTGGTGAGCGGGGCGGAGGGGGTGCTGGAGCTGGATTTCGGCGCGCGGACGCTGCGGCATGTGAAGCCGCAGGCTGGCGTGGAGTCGGTGGTGGCCGAGCAGGGGGGCTGGGAGGCGGCCGACCTGATCGCGGCCGAGCATGCGGCGTTCGCGGCCGCGGTGCTGGACGGGGCGGCGGTGCTGGTGGACGGGGCGGCGGGGCGGCGGGCGCTGGAGGCCGCGCTGCTGGTGGAGCAGGCCGCCGCCGGGTAGCTGCCTATGCGGCGGCGCGGCCGCGGCTTTCCAGCGTGTCCAGCACGGCGGTGAGGCCGGCCGAGACGGCATCGTCCAGGAAGTTGAGGCGCAGCGTGCCGTCGGGCAGGCGTTCGTTGACGGTGAAGCGGGCTTCGCAGTCGCGGCCCAGGCTGTCGGCGCGGAGGATGCCGCGGGCGCCGGCGGTGAGGGTGGAGAAGCCTTCGACGCGGGCGCCACCGCGGGAGAGGTTGCGCAGGCGGCCTTCCAGGCGCGGGCCACCATCGGCTTGGATGACGCAGGGCTTGTCCACGGGGTAGCGCGGCTGGAGGCGGCGATCGGCATCGGCGGTGGCGGTGCGGATGGCGCCGATGATGTTGCCGTTGAGCGCATCGATGGTGGCGGAAATGGCGTCGGAATTGCCGAGCAGGCTGGCGGCCTGGCTGCCGGAGCGCTGGGCTTCGGCGGAGACCTCCGCGATGCGCTGGGAGACTTCTTCGGCGGCGGTGCCGGTCTGGGCGACGTTGCGGGCGATTTCCTGGGTGGCGCTGGCCTGCTGTTCCACGGCGGCGGCGACGGCGACGGAGACGCTGGCGAGTTCCTGGATGCGCAGGCTGATCTCGCCGACCGCATCCACCACGGAGCCGGTGGTGGACTGGATCTCGGTGATCTGGCGCGAGATTTCCTCTGTGGAGCGGGCGGTTTGGGTGGCGAGGTTCTTTACCTCTGAGGCGACGACGGCGAAGCCCTTGCCGGCATCGCCGGCGCGGGCGGCCTCGATGGTGGCGTTGAGTGCGAGGAGGTTGGTTTGCGCGGCGATGGAGCCGATGAGCTGGACAACGTCGCCGATGCGCTGGGCGGAATCCGACAGGGACTGGATGCGCTGCTGGGCGCGTTCGCCGCCTTCGACGGCGCGCTGGGCGACGGCGCCGGCCTGGGCGACCTGGGCGGCGATCTCGTTGATGGAGGCGCTGAGTTCCTCGCTGGCGGCACCGACGGCCTGGGCGTTGGCAAGCGCTTCCTCGGCGGCGGCGGCCACCGTGGTGGCGTTGTTGCTGACGCGTTCGGCGGCGGCGTTCATCCCCCGCGCCTCGCCGGCGATGACGGCGGTTTGCTCGGCAACCTGGCCCACGGCGGCGCGGGTTTGGGCTTCCACGGTGCTGGCCATGGCCTGGATGGCGGCGCGGCGTTCGAGCGCGGCCTTGCGCTCATTCTCCTCGCGCTCGCGGGCGGCGTAGGCGAGGCGGGCGCGCATGCCGCGGAGCATGCGGATGGTGCGGTGGAATTCGCGCGCGGCGGTGAGGGGG
>JAIXTK010000096.1 GCA_027483995.1 Acetobacteraceae bacterium | reverse complement strand
CTTCGACACCGACAAGCAGCGCGCGCTGGAGGATACCCGCCACTGGGCGGCGCTGGCGCTTTCGCCGGAAGAAAAGATGTCCGTGGAGGACCCGGTGGAGATGGAGCGGCTGGCCGATGCGCTGCCGCTGGAGCGGGCGGCGAAGCGCTGGATCGTTTCCAACGATGCCGAGGAGCATGTGGAGAAGATCGGCTGGTATGTCGGCCTCGGCTTCCGCCACTTGGTGTTCCATGCGCCGGGGCCGGACCAGGCGCGGTTCCTGAAGCTGTACGGCGAGACCGTGCTGCCGCTGCTGCGGAAGAAGTTCGGCTGACGTGGCCGCTTCCCTTTCGCTGCATGCGCTGCCCGGCCTGCCGATGGTGCGGCCGGGTGGAGACCTCGCCGCGCTGATCGAGGCCGGGCTGGACCGCGCCGGGCTTTCTCTTGAGCCCGGGGACGTGCTGGTGCTGGCGCAGAAGATCGTCTCGAAGGCCGAAGGGCGGATCGTGGAGATCCCCACTGTGGTGGCCTCGGCCGAGGCGATCGAGCTGGCGCAGACGGTGCAGAAGGACCCGCGTGTGGTGCAGGTGATCCTGGACCAGGCGGTGCGGGTGGTCAGGGCGCGGCCGAACCTGTTGATCGTGGAGCATAAGCGCGGCTGGGTGATGGCCAATGCGGGCATCGACCATTCCAACGTGGGCGCGCAGGACGGGACCGAGCGCGTGCTGCTGCTGCCGGAAGACCCGGATGCCAGTGCCGAGCGGCTGCGGGCGCGGCTGGCGCCTTCGGTCGGCGGGAAGTTGGGGGTGGTGATCTCCGACAGTTTCGGCCGCGCTTGGCGGCGCGGCACGGCGGGGATCGCCATCGGGGCGGCGGGCCTGCCGGCGCTGGTGGATCTGCGCGGCAACCCCGATCTGTTCGGGCGCATCCTGGAAGTGAGCATCAGCGGCTTTGCCGATGAAATTGCAGCTGCGGCCTCGCTGATCCAGGGCCAGGGTGCCGAAGGGCAGCCGGTGGTGCTGGTGCGCGGGCTGGCGTGGTCGCAGCCGGCGATGGGGGCGGCGCAGCTGGTGCGGCCGCCGCAGGAGGACTTGTTTCGATGAGCCGCGACCTTGTTGTCGCCCTGTCCGGTGGTGTGGGCGGCGCCAAGCTCGCGCTGGGCCTGTCGAAAGTGGTGGCGCCGGAGAACCTGCTGATCGTGGCCAATACCGGCGACGATTTCGAGCATCTGGGGCTTTCCATCTCGCCGGATATCGACACGCTGACCTATGCGCTCTCGGGGCTGGACAACCAGACGCTGGGCTGGGGGCGGCGGGACGAAAGCTGGAATTTCATGGAGGTGCTGGCCACGCTGGGCGGGCCGGCGTGGTTCCGGCTGGGCGACCGTGACCTCGCGCTGCATGTGGCACGCACGATGCGGCTGAAGGCCGGCGAGAGCCTGTCCACCATCACCGCGGACCTGACGAAGCGGCTGGGGATCGAGGCGCGCGTGCTGCCGATGTCCGACGACCCGGTGCGCACGCGGGTGGACAGCGACGAGGGGCTGCTGGATTTCCAGGACTATTTCGTCGGCCGCCAGTGCCGACCGGTGGTGAAGGCGCTGCGGTTCGACGGGGCCGAGACGGCGCGGGCACATCCCGATTTCCTCGCTGCCCTGGCGAGCCCCCGGCTGCGGGCGATCGTGATCTGCCCCTCCAACCCGTTCATCTCCGTGGAGCCGATCCTGGCGCTGCCGGGCGTGCGCGAGGCCTTCGCGGCGCGGACGGCGCCGTGCGTGGCCGTCTCCCCGATCATCGGCGGCAAGGCGGTGAAGGGGCCGACGGCGAAGATGATGGCCGAGCTCGGCCTGCCGGCGGGGGCTGCTTCCGTGGCGAAGCGCTACGGCGCGCTGCTGGATGGCTACGTGCTGGACACGCAGGACGCGGCGGAGGCGGAGGGGCTGGCGGCGCGCTGCGTGCTGGCGCCGACGCTGATGACCTCGCTGGAGGACAAGGTGGCGCTGGCGCAGGTGTCGCTGGAGCTGGCTGACTCCCTGCGCGCATGAGCGGCATCTGGGCCGTGATCCCCGTGAAGGAGCTGGAGGGCGCGAAGCAGCGCCTGGCTGGTTTCCTCTCACCGGAGGAGCGGCATGCCCTGGCCATCACGATGATGGAGGAGGTGCTGGCGGCACTGGCCGGCAGCACCCGCCTGGCCGGGGTGGCGCTGGTGACGCTGGAGGCCCGCGCGGTGGCGATCGCGCGGCGCGAGGGCTGGCGGGTGATCGAGGATGGCGCGCGCGATGGGCATACCGGCAGCGTGGATGGCGGGCGGCGTGTGCTGGCGGCCGAGGGCGTGGCGGGCATCCTGACACTGCCGATCGACATTCCCGCCACCATGCCGGGCGAGATCGATGCGGCGCTGGCGGCGCATGCGGGTTCGGCGGGCTTCACCATCGTGCCGGCGCATGACGAGCAGGGATCGAACACGGTGATCGTCTCGCCGCCCATGGCCGTGAAGCTGCGCTTTGGCGAGAACTCCTACTTCCCGCACCTCAATGCCGCGCGGGCGGCCGGGATGGAGCCCCAGGTGGTGCGCCAGCCGGGGATTGCGATGGATATCGACCATCCCGTGGACCTCGCCGCCTTCCTGCGGCTGCCGCAGTCCCACGGCACCCGCACGCGGGCACTGCTGGAGGCGATGGCGGTACCGCGGCGGCTGGGCGAGGCCAAGCTGTAGCAACCGGCGGGGTGCCGGGTAGCGTATCGCCCCGTGCAAATGAAACGACGAGGAACCTTTCGCGTGGCCAAGCATTCCTGCACCGGCGTTGACGGTGGAGAGCAGAGTGGCACCCGAGCATATCGCGAAGTCCTCGATCGACATCAACATTATTGAGAAGACGGCGATCTGCTTTTCCCATCTGCGGTGGGATTTTGTTTTCCAGAGACCACAACACCTGATCAACCGGCTGTCACGCCAGATGAAGGTGATCTTCTGGGAAGAGCCGGTGTTCGCGCCCGATGCGGCTCCGATGCTGGAGATCGAGCCGCGCTCGCCGCAACTGGAGGTGATGCGCATGCGGCTGCCGGCGGGGATAAACCCGGCGGCGGCCGAGGCGGCGCAGCGTGTGGCGCTGGATGGGCTGGTGGCGGCGCGCGGCATCATGCGCCCACTGCTGTGGTACTACACGCCGATGATGCTCGGCGTTTCCGGCCACCTGCCGGCGGCGGCCGTGGTGTACGACTGCATGGACGAGCTTTCGGCCTTTCGCGGCGCGCCCGCTGGCCTGCGCGACCGCGAGGCCCAGCTGATGGCACGGGCCGACCTGGTGTTCACCGGCGGGCACGGGCTGTTTGAGGCCAAGCGCGACCGGCACCCGGATATCCATCCCTTCCCCAGCAGCGTGGACGCGGCACATTTCGGGCGCGCGCGCACCGGCGGCACGGAGCCGGCGGACCAGACCGCAATCGCCCGGCCGCGCATCGGCTATTACGGCGTGATCGACGAGCGCATCGACCTCGACCTGCTGGCGGCGGCGGCGGAGGCGCGGCCGGACTGGCAGTTCGTGATGGTGGGGCCGGTGGTGAAGATCTCGGCCGAGGATTTGCCGCGGCGGGCGAACATCCACTATCTCGGCGCCAAGGCGTACGATGCGCTGCCCGACTATCTCGGCCACTGGGACGTGGCGGTGATGCCGTTCGCGCTGAACGACTCCACGCGCTTCATCAGCCCGACCAAGCTGCCGGAATACCTCGCCGCCGGGCGGCCGGTGGTGTCCACGCCGGTGGCCGATGTGGTGCGGCACTACAGCGACCTGCCCGGCGTGGCGATCGCGCGCGGCGCGAAGGCGTTCGTGGCTGGCATCGCCGCGGCGCTGGAGATCGGCACGCGGCAGCCCGGCTGGCTGGCCGCAGTGGACCGGATGCTGGCCGGCACGTCCTGGGACCGCACCTGGGCGGCGATGTGGGCGATGATCACGGCCAAGATGGCCGCCAATGCGCCCGCGCTGATGCAACGCAGCGTGGTGGCCCCCCATCTCGCCCGCCCGGCGCAGTACGACTACCTCGTGGTGGGGGCCGGCTTCGCGGGCGCCGTGCTGGCCGAGCGGCTGGCACGCGCGGATGGCGCGAAGGTGCTGGTGGTGGACCGCAGGCCGCATATCGGCGGCAATGCGTTCGACGAGACCAACAGCGCCGGGCTGCTGGTGCATCGCTACGGCCCGCACATCTTCCACACCAACGCGCCCAGGGTGGTGGCGTATCTCTCGCGCTTCACCCAGTGGCGGCCCTATGAGCATCGCGTGCTGGCGCGGGTGGGCGAAATGATGCTGCCGGTGCCGATCAACCGCACCACGGTGAACATGTTCTTCGGGCTCGATCTGAGCGAGAGCGAGGTGGCGGCGTTCCTGGCCAGCAAGGCGGAGCCGGTGGCCGAGGTGCGCACCAGCGAGGACATCGTGCTCTCCAAGGTCGGGCGCGAGCTGTACGAGGCGCTGTTCCGTGGCTACACGCTGAAGCAGTGGGGCGTACCGCCGAGCGCGCTGGACAAGGCCGTGGCCGGGCGCATTCCGGTGCGCAGCAACGACGATGACCGCTATTTCAACGACACGTTCCAGCAGATGCCGCTGCACGGCTACACGCGCATGTTCGAGAACATGCTGGACCACGGCAACATCACCGTGATGCCGGGCTGCGAGTGGCAGGACATCCGCGACGAGGTGGAATACGGCCACCTGATCTTCACCGGGCCGGTGGACGAGTATTTCGGCCATCGCCTGGGCAAGCTGCCGTATCGCTCCTTGAAGTTCCGCCACGAGACAGTGGAGCGGGAGTGGTTCCAGCCGGTGGGGGTGGTGAACTATCCCTCGGCCGAAATGCCCTATACGCGGATCACGGAATACAAATACCTCACGGGCCAGGCGAGCCGGCGCACCAGCCTGACCTATGAGTATCCAAGTGCCGAGGGCGACCCGTACTACCCGGTGCCGCGGCCGGAGAACGCGGCGCTGTATGCGCGCTACCAGGCGCTGGCGGATGCGGAGCCGGGTGTGACCTTCGTCGGGCGGCTGGCCACGTATCGCTACTACAACATGGACCAGGTGGTGGCACAGGCGCTGACGGTGCATGACCGGCTGGCCGGGCGGAAGGCGGCGCGGGTGCGGGCGGTGGCATCGGTGCGGCAGGGCTTGCTGCAGCGGGCGGGCGAATAGGCCCTCCTTCTCACCCGGCGCGCATGTCGGCGGCGATCTTCTCGCCGATCAGCATGCAGGTGAAATGCGTGTTGGCCCGGCAATCCGCCGGCATCAGCGAGGCATCGGCGACGCGCAGGCCGGACAGGCCCTTCACGCTGCCATCGGGGTTGGTCACGCCGCGCGGGTCTTCCCAGGCGGACATGCGGCAGGTGCCGGCGGCGTGCTGGGCGTCGCTGGCTTCGGCGAGCAGCAGGGCGTTCTGCTCGGCCTCCGGCAACGCCATGGCCTGCGGCAGGGTGAGGTCGGTGGTGCCCACGGTGATGCGCTCGGCGATATCGGCGATGGCGGGATGGGCGGCGAGGCGATCGAGGCGGGCCATGCCGTCGCGCAGGCGCAGCATGTCATCGGGGTGGGAGAGCATGTTCTCCTCCACCAGCGGGTCGATGGCGGGATCGGCGGAGAGGAGGCGCACCTCGCCGCGCGAGCGTGCCTCGAACACGCCGACCACGAGGGAGCCGGGGCCGGTGCCTTCCGGCAGCACGCCGCGGTGGTTCATGGCGATCATCAGCATGTCGCGCCGCGCAGTGCCGGCGAGCCCCGAGGAGTAGCTGACGCAGAGATTGGTGTGGCGGGCATCGGGGTCGGTGGGCCGGTGCTGCGGCTTCAGCACCACGGCGGCGCGCAGCATCGGGTGGTCCATGAAGTTGCGGCCGACCTCCGGCAGGGCGTGGGAGACGGGGAT
>JAIXTK010000414.1 GCA_027483995.1 Acetobacteraceae bacterium | reverse complement strand
ATGGTCGTTACCGGTCCGCCGTAATAGTAGCCACCCGAGGTCAGCTGCGAGCCGGCGCTGTACCAGCCGGCCGGCAACGCAGGGCCAGCCGCCAACAGGTAGCCGTTACCGGCCGCCGCCGAAGCGCCCACGCCAGCGCTGTACGTGATGCCGCCAGAGTTCGTGCCGGCCACGCTGCCAAAGGTGGTGCCCAGCGCGCCGTTATTGGTGCCGCTGCCGAGGAAGCCGTAGCCGGGGCCGCTGGTACCGGCCGCGCCCGTCGTGTTCGTCGTGGCGCCGTTCTGCGTGCCGGAAGAGTTCGAGAAAGCCGAGCCGCCCGGATTGGCGATGTTGGCCGTGCCGCCGAACGTGCTGCCCGTGGCGGAAGAGAGCGTACCGGTACCGGTGGCCGCACCCGAGCCTGCCACGCCGGAATATCCGGCATTGGCCTGATAGGCAGAGCCGGTCGCCGTCTGCGAGCCATTGCCCGCGGTGGTCCCGCTGCCCCACGGATTCACCATGCCAGCCGTGGCCGCATAGGCCTGGCCCGCGGCACCCTGCGAGCCAGAGGCGCTCACCGAACCGCCGCCCGAGGCGTTCACGAAGGCGGCACCGGAGTTGTAGCCCTGCCCGGTGGCGTTCTGGTAGCTGGCGCCGCCCACCTGGGCCGCACCGCCCGGGTTGTTCACGCCGGTCTGGTAGGCCTGCGTCGCGCCCAGCTGGGACTGGCTGGCACCACCAAGAGTGTAGGCCTGTCCGCCGGGGTTCTGCACGCCAGAGGTGTAGGTGTAGCCATTGCCGCCAAGGCCGGTCCACTGCGCGGAACCGATCGTGCCCGCGGTGGGGGCAGCCGGCACGACCGTGGTCAGGGTGGACCCACCGGTGGAAACGCCCACGGGGGCGCGGTAGCCGTAGCCGAAGCCCACGTTGTTGTAGGCATAGGGGTTGTTGTAGGGCGCCTGGCTGTAGGGCACCGCAACCGCCACGGGCTGGGGCACAACCACAGTGGTTTGTGGCCCAACCGTTACTGGCGCATTGGATTGTGCCCAGGCATTCGGCGCCATGGCCACGAGCGCCAGGGCGGATGCCGCCAGCAAGTTATGTCGGAGTGTCATCGAAGAAACTTTCCCCTGTTCAGGATGTGGGCGGACTCTGGGAACCACTGCCGATCTCGGCAGGGCACGGCACGGCACGAGGTAACGCGAGGATCTTCCTCACCCCGCCACCTTCTGGTAGGCGTCACCGAAGCCACTGACGGGAACCACAAACGGAACGGTTTGCCCGTTTGGCGTGGGGGCCAGTAACTTGAGCGTGGTGGTCGTGCGCAGCGCCGCAATCATCGGCGGCGACAGCGCCACGTTCAGGACACAGCCTGCCGGCAGGCAGGTCTCGATCGGCAACAGGGCAACGAACCGGTCATCCAGCAGCATCGGGATCGATTCCCGCACCGAGATGCCCAGCGGCAGCACCACCGTTGCCTGGTTGCGCCCGGGGGAGCGCGGATCAGCCGCGACAATCACCGTCACGCCCGGGCTGCCATCCGGGCCAGGGGCCCGGCGAAGGACACGGCAGCCGGTTGCCTGCCCCGGAGGGCACTCGGCAAACCAGCTGTCGATCCCGCGCCGATCCGGCTCGGGCGGCCGGGCATCAGACGCAGGCGTGGCCGCGGGTGCGGGCCTGGCCGGAGCCGGGGCCTGCGCTTGTGCCGGCGCCGGGCTACGCTGCTGCACCGGCACGAAGCCGGGCCGCACCATGGGCATTCGCCCGCCACCCGCCACCACCATGCTGGCACGCTGCACCTGCGCCGGGCGCATCTGCATCTCCGGGTAGAACATGCCCGTCGGCGTCGGAAACGGCGGGTTCAGCACCGCCCGCAGATCCGCGCACACGTCGCCGACACAGGTATCAACCGGCGCCGCCTCGCCCGTCGCAGGCCCCAGCAGCAGCGCCAGGGCAAGAACCGCACCGAGGCCGTAGCGCGCGGCGCCAAGGGTCCCGCGCTGGGCCGGCATGCCTCGCAATCCTGAAGTCATTGTCTCAATCATCTGGTTGGAGGTCATGGGTGCTATTGGCCCGTGCCGCGCGCTGTCACGGTCGTGTCGTACGCGCGGCTCCCCGGTGCCGGGGCGGCGCTGGCAGTCAGCCAGGTGTACAGCACGGTCATCAGTGCCGTCCGCCCGGATGGCTGCTCGGGTTGCACGGCCGGCTGCTCATAGCTGCGCTCGATCGGCGGGGGCTCCGGCGTCGGCGGCAGGTATTGGCGGCTGTCGCCATCCATGGTCCCAAGCCGACCCGCGACCACAACCGGCGCATTCGACCGCCAGTCGATCGATGCCTCCTCATCGGCATCGCGTGGCGTGCTGTCGCTGAACCGGGGCGCACGGTCCGGAACCGTTGCCAGCCGCGAACCGTCATGAACCGGTATGCCGGCCCTCATCGGTTCCGCCGGGACCGGGGGAACCGGCAACGGCATGGCCGGATGGGTCCCGGTCGCCACACCCGGCCGGGGCAGGTCGTCGGCGTCCTCGGCCTGTTGATCGGCCATGTGCGGGACCGACTGCGATGCCAGCACCGCAACCTGCCGGGGTTGCTGCCTCATGCCGCCATCGGCACCGGTCTGGGGGCGCGTTGCAAGTCGTACCGAAGATCCCGCATGCGGGGCCGACGCAACAGCCTCCTCATCGATGCCCCGTGAGTCATTTGCCGCCACCGGCGCAACCCCACCGGCGCGCCCGCGCAACGTCGCCGGCCGTCCGGTATCCTGGACCGGCATCGGCGCCCTCGTCCGGCTGACCGGCGGGGCGGGAACAGGCAGCGGGGCCACCGGCATGGCAACGGCAGGCGCAGCAACAGCCGGGGCCGCCGGTTGCGGGTTCGGCGCGGCTTGAACATACGGGTTGCGCCCGAGAAACGGCGCCGACTGCCCCACACGTCCCGGCGCCCTGTCGGCCCGCGCCTGCACCTGAGATGGCGGCGCGGGTACGGTATCGTCCTCCATCTCCTCGGTGTCCTGGCCGGGCACGAGGGCATCACAGCGGGCATCGCCCCCGGTCAGTGCCGAGACCGTCTCGTAGCCAGACAGTTCCACGAGCCAGCGCAGGGCAGCCTGAACGGGCTCATTCTGCTTCTGGCCGATATTGGCCTGGAACAGCTCCACGCGGGACTTCGGCATGATGCTGGCTTCAACGAAGCGGAACACCCCGGCGCCGGACTCGTAGCCCACCAGCTGCTTGCTGTAGGAACGGGCAAACACAACCTCGGTCGTCAGGGAGTTGGTGACCACCAGGTCGATCGCGATCGATACCCGATATGTGCGCCGCCCGGCGGTGGCACCCAGGAAGCCACCTTCCTCCACGTTGCTGCTGAGCGACCAGTTGATCTCGGTGATCGCCCCATTGATGTAGAAGGTCGAGCCAAGGAACTCGCCCGCCCGCACCGGCCGGTAGTCGAACCGCGTCTGGCCCACCACCACCTGCTTGCCCTCGCCCAGGCGACGATCCATCGCCTGGCGCATCTCCCATTCGGCGACGGCAGTGGAGGTGCGGTTCACCAGACGCACACCGGTTTTCGAAAGGGCCACGATCAGCATCAGATCCGGCCGCTGGCTGAAGTAGCGGCCGTTGACATCGCCATCGCCCAGCGACGCGCCGCTACCGTCGATAAAATCCGCAACGCCAAGCCGAAGATCCGGCGTGGCACGCGCGCTGGCCTGCAGGCATACCAGCGCGGCCTGCATCGGCGTCCGGTTGGCATAGGGGGCCGGCCCCGTCACCGGCGTGACGTTGGAATACTGCGGCGTCCAGGTTGTGCAACCGCCCAGGCCGATCATGCCCAGAGCCAGCACCACTGCATGAGCAAACGCGCCGCGCCGCGGCCGTTCCGGATATTGTCTGTCGGAGTTCCGCACCGCTCCCCCTTGCCGTTACTGAATCGTGCGGGGCAAAGAATTTGCCCCGCCTGACGCGGCATCGGACTGGTTGTTCAGAAGCTGCGACGTCCCAGCTGAATCCTGGCCCGCATTCAGCACGCCACCGGTCGCCACGGAGCTGCCGTTTCCGTTCAACGTTACGTTTGTGCTCCGGTAGTCGTAGTACTGCACAACGTTGTTCATCGAGGAACCGCTCTGCTGCTTTTGCGGCACAAGCGAGCTGTTGGAACCCGAGGCAGCCGAAGACCCGCCGGCGGCCGAATTTGCCGCCGCCTGGCCGGAGAACTGACGGCGATAGACTTCCTGGGTGGTGCGGTCATACCCATGAATGCGAAACGGCAACGTCCGCTGCTCACCGTATCCCTGCGCCAGCGCCTCGGCCGGCATGGCCGCACCGCACATCAGGGCCACGATCAGACAGACTCGCGGCATGGGCCGCGGCCGCCTGAACACGTCACGGCACATCATGGCTGCGGCCTCGCCTCGGTGTGTGCGTTCCGCCGCAGCGTCAGCCGCACGCGCCGATTGGCGCCATCCAGTGGGCGCTCCGCATTGAGCAGCACGCTGCGGCCATATCCCGCGACATTGGTCCGCCCGGGCGACACACCCATTCGGTCCACCAGATAGTCCCGGACTGCCTCTGCCCGGCGCTCGGACAGGCGACGGTTGTAACCCTCCGCGCCCGATGCATCGGTGTGGCCAGCGAGATCGATCTTCCATTGCGCGAAGCGCGGATCGGCAAGAACGTCCCGAAGCCGCTCGATCGACTGACGGCCCTCGGCGGTCAGCTCTGCACGATCCAGATCGAAACGGATCATCAGCTCGGCCGGGTTCGGCCTCAGGGGCACCGGCGCCGGAACCGGCGGCCGCACCTCAACCTTCACAGGATAAACGCCGTTCCCAGGCACGAGGCGAAAGGTGAACCGATCCTCGCCGACGAAGCCGGGCCTGGGTGTATACTCGATCCAGGTCGCACTCTCGGTGGTGACGAAATTCACCTCGCCCGCTTCTGGCGCCAGGGTGATCAAGGCTGCGTCGTACGAGCCCCTGGCCCGCGGCACTCCATACGCATCCATGATGCGAAACAAGGAGAATGCGCAGGCACCGTCACCGCTCATGCGAAGCGCTGTTTCGCGGCCGATGTTGATGTCGTAGATTTCTGCACTTCGGGCGGACTGGCACACTTGCGACAGATCCCGCGCCTCGGCGCTGGTTCGCTTCAGGTCAACAAATTGCCCAAAGCCGCCACCCGCAGCGCATCCCCCAAGGGCCATGCTTAAGGCCAGTATCGTCAGCGTCCCAGACCGCAATCCCGCCTCCTGTCTCTCGTCAACCATAAGTAGCGGATTGACCTTCCAGAACAACTCACAAGAAGTCGCCGGAAGTCCGGGAACAACACGTCCGCGCGGAGTTGGTGCTTAAAGCCACTCACTGGCGCTCTCGTTCACGCTCGAAAGCTCATTCGGGGCGACGCCCGCCGAAATCGCAGGTTTTTGGACAGAGGTTTCGTGAGACGCGCGGCCCTGCGCCGGGTCACGAACGACATCAGTCGGAATCCCCGCGCCTGGCACTCGAAATACATTCGACCGGCGGAGAAACGACGGCGTCCGAGCCCCAACCGCAGCAGACCACTCGGAAATGTGTGCGGCGAGATTGGTTTCAGGATTCTCCAGTCGTTTCGAGAACCCGGGGTCGGCTATGGCGTTCCCGTGAGAGATATTTGTGGCTATTAAGCTTGGTGCTCACAGTTTGTTTGTGCAATGTTCGGTGCATTGTCTGGCATGCGTCTGTGGCGACATAAGCACCAGTGTCGCCGATTCGCAATCAAGGGGATCGTATTAGTTTGTCTATTCCCGTTCTATCTTCAACACTATTGCTACCGCTGGCCGAACTTAGTAGGTCCCATATTGCCGGTCGCTGCCTTGTTTGCCGCACGCTCGTGACGATGCCGCTCGCCACTGCCATGGGGAACAATCCACGCGCCATTCTCGGCCAGGTCGCAGGGCGTTTCCGCTGCAACCGATGCGGCTCTCGTCCCAGCGCACTCGCCTTGATAGACGACCTGGAGCCCAGTCTCTCGCAGGACGACAGCGAGACGACCGAGGCGGTTCAGGTGGCGTCCGGCCTCCGGGGCATCACGGGTCGCGACCATGTAGGTGCGGGCAATGCCCGATGCGTCAGTGTCCGCCAGGAGAGAGAAGGCGGATAGCCGAACAACGGACCAGCTCTCACCACGAGTGCCCGACATCGGTCGCTCACATATCGTGAGCGCCTCCCAGCCATGCTCTCCCTCGCGGGCATCGGCACCCGGCCAAAAACAAAGACCATCCGTGCCGTCGTCTTCGAACAGCAACCCACATGCTGGGAAAACCACGATCCAGGGGATCGGCTCCTGGTGGGGTCCGGCACGAAGTCCCGGCCTTATCCTGTTCCGGACGCCTCAGGACTTCTTCGGCGGCAGGGAAATTCCCGCGAGGGCTTCCCAGACGCGGATGACGAAGGCGTCGTCCTTCATGCCGTGGCCGGAAGCGGCGGCGGCAAGGAAGAGTTGGTGGGCGGCGCTGGCCAAGGGGAGCGGGAAGGTGAGGGCGCGGGCCTGGTCCAGGACGATGCCCAGGTCTTTCACAAAGATGTTCACCGCGGAAAGCGGCGTGTCGTCCCCGGCCAGGATGTGGGGAACGCGGTTCTGGAACATCCAGGAGCTGCCGGCGGAGGTTGAGATCACGTCGAACAGGGTTTGTGGGTCGGCGCCGGCGCGGATGCCCAGCGCCATGGCTTCGGCGGCGGTGGCGATGTGGACGCCGGCAAGGAGCTGGTTGACCATCTTCACCGTGCTGCCGGCGCCGATCGCCTCGCCGAGGCGCCAGAGCTTGCCGGCAATGGCATCCAGCACCGGCTGGGCGCGGGTGAAGGCGGCTTCGGGGCCGGAGGCCATCACCGTCATGGTGCCGCCGCGGGCGGCCGCGGCACCGCCAGAGACAGGGGCATCAAGCAAAAGGCGGCCGGAGGATTCGACGCGTTCGCCCAACTGGCGCACGGCTTCCGGCGCCACGGTGGTGCAGCAGAGGACAACGCCATCCTCCGCGAGGCGGGGCAGGCAGCCTTCCTGGCCAAACAATACCGTCTCGGCCTGGGTGGCGTTGACGACGAAGACCACCGCGGCCTCGATCCCGTCCGGCAGGTCGCAGGCCCGGGCAGCGGCGTGGCCGCCGGCGGCGATGAGCTCCGCGCGGGCAGATTCGCGCAGGTCGCAGCCATGGACCTCGTGGCCCGATTTCACCAGGTTGAGGGCGGCGCCCATGCCCATGGTGCCCAGGCCTATGACGGCGACGCGCATCGTGTGGGGCCTCCCCAAGGAAGAATCTTCTTTTTCTGAAGAAAAAGAAGCAAAAAGACTTTTGATAATGGCGCCTCGACCTCCTGGCCGAGGCGCCACGTCAGAAAAGTTTTTTGGTTCTTTTTTTCAAAAAAGAACCGCTTGCTTGCTCAGAAGCTGCCGAGGAAGTCGCGCTTGCCGATCTCGACGCCGTTGTGGCGCAGGATGTTGTAGGCGGTGGCGCAATGGAAGGTGAGGTTGGGGATGACGAAGCCCACCAGGTAGCGCTGGCCGGTGAAGGACATTTCGCCCGCGCGCATCTTGAGGACCACTTCGCGGTCTTCGCTGCCGTCGATCTCGCCGGCGGGGATGCCCTCGATCACGGCCAGGGTATCGGCGATGCGCTTCTTCATGCTGTCGAAGCTGGCTTCCACGTCCGGCAAGGTGGGGACTTCACGGCCGGCGAGGCGGAGGGCGCCGCCGCGGGCCATGTCGCAGGCGATCTGGATCTGGCGCCAGAGCGGGAACATGTCCGGCGCCAGGCGATCACTGGCCAGCACGGCGGGGTCGACGTTCTTGGCGGCGGCGAAGGCCGCGCCCTTGTCCAGCACGCCGGAGAGGCCGCCGAGCAGGGTCTTCATCATCGGCACGGCGGCCGAGTACATCGAGATGGTCATTACAGGTTTCCCCCTTTGCGGCCGGCCATCGCACCGAGGCGAAGGCGCAGCGCGTTCAACTTGATGAAGCCCTGGGCATCGAACTGGTCGTAGGCGCCCTGGTCTTCCTCGAATGTCACCACGTTCATCGAGTAGAGGCTGTTGGGGCTCTCGCGGCCGATGCAGGTGACGTTGCCCTTGTAGAGCTTCATGCGGACGGTGCCAGTGACGCTTTTCTGGCTTTCGTCGATCAGCGCCTGGAGCATGCGGCGTTCCGGGGCGAACCAGAAGCCGTTGTAGAGCAGCTCCGCGTAGCGCGGCATGATGCTGTCCTTGAGGTGGGCGGCCTCGCGATCCAGCGTGATGCTTTCGATGCTGCGGTGGGCGGCGAGCAGGATGGTGCCGCCAGGGGTTTCATAAACGCCGCGGGATTTCATGCCGACGAAGCGGTTTTCCACGAGATCGAGGCGGCCAATGCCGTTGGCGCGGCCGAGTTCGTTGAGCTTCGTGAGCAGGGTGGCCGGGGACATCTTGATGCCGTCGATCGCCACCGGGTCGCCGTTGGCGAAATCGATCGAGATGACGGTGGCGCGGTCCGGCGCATCCTCGGGGCGGATGGTGCGCTGATAGACCATCTCATCCGCCTCAACGGCGGGGTCTTCGAGGATTTTACCCTCGGAGGAGGAGTGCAGGAGGTTGGCGTCCACGCTGAAGGGGGCGTCGCCGCGCTTGTCCTTGGCGATGGGGATCTGGTTGGCCTCGGCGAATTCGATGAGGCGGGTGCGGCTGGTGAGCTCCCATTCCCGCCAGGGGGCGATGATCTTGATGTCGGGCTTGAGCGAGTAGTAGCTCAGCTCGAAGCGCACCTGGTCGTTGCCCTTGCCGGTGGCGCCGTGGGCGACGGCATCGGCGCCGAGTTCCTCGGCGATCTCGATCTGGCGCTGGGCGATCAGCGGGCGGGCGATGGAGGTGCCCAGCAGGTACTGGCCCTCGTACAGCGCGTTGGCGCGGAACATCGGGAACACGAAGTCCTTCACGAAGGTCTCGCGCAGGTCCTCGATGTAGATGTGCTTGATCCCCAGCATCTCGGCCTTCTTGCGGGCGGGTTCGAGTTCCTCGCCCTGGCCGAGATCGGCGGTGAAAGTGATGACCTCGCACTTGTACACCGTCTGCAGCCATCGGAGGATGACGCTGGTGTCCAGCCCCCCGGAATAGGCCAGCACGACCTTCTTTACATCCTTCACGCGCATTCCGCGGCCCTCTCCGGCTGCCAGTCGATGCCGCGAGGTAGCCCCGGCGGGGGTTGTTGCGCAAGGTGGGGGTGGAAAAGGGTGCGCCCGGCAGGTGGCAACCTGCCGGGCGCGCGGGCCGTAGGGCGGGGCGGGAGCGACCGCCTTCGGCCCATTGGGGGGCGGGAGGGCTAGGAGTGGCCGGCGCCGTCGTCCTGGCCATGGCCGCCGCGGCCGCCGCCGGTTGCGCCGCCGTTGTCGTCGCCGGCGTCGTGGCCGGGGGCGTCGGTGGCGCCGTGGCCACCATGGCCGCCGGCGTTGGCGTTGCCGCTGCCGGAGTTGCCAGAGCCGGAGTTGCCGCTGCCGCCGGAGCCACCGCCGCCGCCGCCGCCGCCGCCGCCATTGGCCAGCATCATCGCGCCGGGCTGGGCGGCCTGGATCGTCGTGGAGCTGTCAGACAGGGTGGTGCGGGACGGGGCGGCTTCGGCGAGGGCGCAGAAGGCCAATCCGGCCACGAGTGTTGTTGCCATCAGCAGGGCACGCATGGATCGTCTCCTGGTTGGTCCGGACAGGCTTGCCCGGCTGACGGCAAACCTACGCAACCGGCCCCCACAGCCGCCTGACGCCGGTGGTCAGTGCATGGTCAGGGGGTTGTCAGCGTTTCGTCATGCTGGGCGGGGTAGGGTCGGCCAGCATGGTGCACAACCGACGATCCTTCCTGCTAGCTATGGCGGCGCTGCTTTGGGGCGCGCCGGGGGCGCTTGCGTCCGGCGGGGGTGGCGGCGGTGGCGGCGGTGGGGGTGGCGGTGGTGGTGGTGGATCGGGCGGTGGCGGCTCCGGTGGGGGTGGTTCTGGCGGGGGTGGGTCCGGGGGTGGGGGATCGAGCAGCGGAGGCTCTGGGAGTGGAGGCTCTGGGAGTGGGGGTTCTGGGAGTGGTGGATCGGGCAGCAGCGGGTCCGGGGGGAGCGGCAGTTCGGGCAGTAACAGCGGATCGGGGAACAGCGGGCCCGGCGGTGGGCCCGGGAGCAGCGGCGCCGGGGGAGCCACGGGGAATGGCGGCTTGGGCGGACGAGGGGCCGGTGGCGGCGGGGGCCGTGGAGCGGGCGGGGGGGCGCGCGGGCCGGCGGACCAGGCGCCGCAGAACCGGGCGGCGGAGGCGGTGGCCAGCGGCCATGCCGCACCGCTCAGCCAGGTGATGGCCATGGTGCGCGTGGCCGTGCCCGGGGAGGTGCTGGACGTGGCGTTGAACGAGGGCGCGGGCGGGGTGTGGACCTATCGCTTCACCGTGCTGACGCGCCAGGGCGAGTATTGCGACGTGACCGTCGATGCGCGCCGCAACAAGCTGATGCAGGTGACCTACCGCTGATGCGCATTCTGGTGGTGGAGGATGAGCGCGCCATTGCGGAGGACATCGCCGCCACGCTGGCGCGCGCCGGCTATGTCGTGGACCAGGTGCATGACGGCGAGCAGGCCTGGTTCCAGGCCGAGACGGAAGGCTACGACGCGATCATCCTGGATCTGGGCCTGCCGCAGCTGGACGGGATCACGGTGCTGAAGCGGCTGCGCGCGGCGGGGCTTGCCACGCCGGTGCTGATCCTGACAGCCCGTGCCTCCTGGAGCGAGCGGGTGGCGGGGATCGATGCGGGGGCGGATGACTACCTGGGCAAGCCGTTCCACAGTGAGGAACTGCTGGCGCGGATCGGCGCGATCCTGCGCCGGGCGGCGGGGCACGCGACGCCGCTGCTGGAGGTGGGCACGCTGTCGATCGATACGCGGCGGATGCTGGCGCATCTGGGCGGGCGGGAGCTGGCGCTGACGCCGCTGGAGTTCCGCGCGTTGCGCTACCTGGTGCACCACAAGGGGCGCGTGGTGTCCCAGGGGGAGCTGGCCGAGCATGTGTATGCGCAGGAGGAGGAGCCGGATTCGAACGCCATCGAGGTGCTGATCGGGCGGCTGCGGCGCAAGCTGGGGGCGGATATCATCACCACGCGGCGGGGCTATGGCTACCTTGTCGGGGGTTGAGACGGGGCCGGCGCTGCGGCGGCGGCTGCTGGTTTTGTCAGCGGCCACGATCGTGCTGGCGCTGGGGATTGCCGGGGTGTCGCTGGCCACCGTGTTCGACCGGCACCTGGAGCGGCGGGTGGCGCAGGAGCTGCAGGTGAAGCTGCTGGAACTCGCCGGGGCCTTCGCGCTGGACGAGGACGGGGCGCCGGTGCTGTCCCGCCCGCTGTCGGACCCGCGCTACGAGCAGCCGAATTCGGGCAGCTACTGGCAGGTTTCCGATGCCGCGGGGGCAGTGCTGCGCTCGCGCTCGTTGTGGGAGCACCGGCTGCGGCATGACGATCCGCGCGGGCGGGATCCCGAGGCCTATGAGACCGAGGGGGCGGAGGGCGCCACGCTCTACGTGCGCGAGCGCGACGTGCGGCTGGGGCAAGGCGGGGCGGCGCGCGGCTTCCGGCTGACGGTGGCACAGGACCATGCCGAGCTGCAGGCGCTGGGGGCGTCATTCCGCGGGGATGCGGTGCTGTCCCTGGCGGCGATCGCCGGCGTGCTGCTGCTGGGGGCCTGGGCGCAGCTGGCGTTGGGGCTGGCACCGCTGCGGCGGCTGCAGGAGCAGATCGGGCGCATCCGGCAGGGGCGGGCGGAACGGCTGGCCGGCGTGTTTCCGGCCGAGGTGGCGCCGCTGGCGGCGAGCCTGAATGCGCTGATCGACCGGCAGGAAGAAGGGGTGCGCCGGGCACGGGAGCGGGCCGGGGATCTGGCGCACGGGCTGAAGACACCGCTGGCCGTGGTGGCGGCCGAGGCACGGCGGCTGGAGGCGAGTGGCGAAGCCGAGGCGGCGGCGCGGCTGCACGAGCAGGTGGCGCAGATGCGCGCCCATGTGGAACGCCAGCTGGCCCGCGCCCGCAGCCATGGCGCGAGTGCGGCCGGTGGCACAGCGACGGAGGCAGCGCCGGCGGTGGAGCGGCTGCTGGGGCTGATGCGGCGGCTGCCGCGCGGCGAGGACCTGGCCTGGCGCAACGCGGTGCCGGCGGGGGCCCGGCTGCGCATGGATTCCGAGGATTTCGCCGAGGTGATGGGCAACCTGCTCGACAATGCGCGGCTATGGGCGCGCGGCGCGGTGATGGTTTCCGTTGTGCCAGCGGAGGCAGGTGCGTTGCGCGTTGCAGTGGAGGATGACGGTCCCGGGATCGCCCCGGGGCTGGGCGGGGTGCGCGGCGAGAGCGCGGCACCGCCGGGCGAGGGCCACGGGCTGGGGCTCGCCATCGTGGGCGACGTGCTGGCGCTGTACGGCACGGCGCTGGAGACAGGCCGCTCCGCCGCCGGGGGCTGCCGCGCGGCGTTCGCGGTGGCGGGCTGGGTGGGCGAGGAAGCCTAGCCGAGCACCGGCATGCCGCCAGGGGATCTCCGCGGGGATGGGCATGGCAGGCTCCTTTGCCCGCGCAACACGGCCAGGGGATCAGCGGTTCCGGCGCAGCACGGGGGCGAGCCAGGCAGCCAGGAGAAGAATGGCCACGGCGTCGCACAGGAAGGCGCCCTGGTAGCCCAGCCTGGCGATCAGGCCGCCCATGGCCAAGGCACCGATGCTCTGGCCGATGAAGAGCATGAGGGCGAAGCTGGCCACCGCCGTGGCGCGGGCATGGGGCAGCATTTCCGTGGCGCGGGCCTGCAGCACGCCGTGCAGCAGGTAGAAGCCGGCGCCGATGGCCAGCTGGGCGGCGATGAGGCCGGCGACGAAGGCGGGCTGGGGCGGCAGCAAAACGATGGCGGCCACCGCGGCGGCCATGATGGCCCCGCCAAGCGCGACCATGCGCGCCTCCCCCAGGCGCGGGATGATCCAGCGCGCGGCGCGGACATAGGCCATCGCGCCGAGGCCGAAGCAGGCGAGCACCAGGCCAACCTCGGCATAGGACAGGCCGAACGCCTCGTGCATGTAGGGGGCGAGGAAGGGGAAGCTGCCCATCAGCACCGCGCCATCGATCACCGCGGCCAGCAGCACCACGCGGGCGACGGGGGAACGGGCCATGGCGAGATAGTTGCCGGCGGCGAAGGTGGCGCCGCCACGACGGTCCGGCAGGGTGGGCAGGCGGCGGACGAGCACCGCGGCGATGGCGGCGGTGCCGGCGGCGAGCACCAGGAACACACCGCGCCAGCCCAGGAACTGGCCGAAGATGCCGCCCAGCGGGCCGGCCATCATCTGCGCCATGACGGTGCCGTTGAGGTAGCGGCTGAGGGTGATCTGGCGCTGCTGGTAGTCCACCGCATCGGCCACATAGGCCATGCCGAGCGGCACCACCGCGGCACTGGCGCCGCCGGCGGCAAGGCGAGCGAGGGTGAGGCCTTCCACCGTGCCGGAGAGCGCGCAGGCGAGGTTGGCCAGGGTGAGCAGGGCCAGGGCCGCCGTCATCACCCGCAGCTTGCCGAAGCGATCGGCCAGCGGGCCGAGCAGGATCTGGCACAGGCCGTACGGCAAGGTGAAGGCGGCGACGACGACGGCCAGCGCCGGGATGGTGGTGCCGAAATCGCTGGCGATGACGTGCAGCAGCGGATCGGTCATGCGCATGCCGGCAACGGAGAGGAACCCCGCGGTGGCGAGCAGGGTGAGCGGCAAGGCGGTGGGGGCAGAGGTCATCGGCCCATCACACCGCGCACGGGCGGCGGGAGCAAGCCGGAACGCTGCACCGGTGCCTGTCTTTCCGTGCTGCGTCCAGGCGCCTATGGTGACGGAAAGATTACAGGAGATCCATGATGTCTGGTCCCGTACTGCTCAGCCGCCGCGCATTCACCTTCGCGGCCACCGCCACGCCGTTCTTCTCCTTTGCCGGCGCGGCCGAGGCCGCCACGCCGAAGGACACCGTGGTGGTGGGCAAGGCGATCGACGACATCATCAGCCTGGACCCGGCCGAGGCGTTCGAGTTCTCCGGCGGCGAGGTGGTCGGCAATTGCTATGAGCGGCTGGTGGTGCCGAACCCGGCCAATCCCAGCCAGATCATCGGCGAGCTGGCGGAGAAGTGGGACGTTTCCGCAGACGGGCTTTCGTTCACCTTCACCATGAAGCAGGGCGTGAAGTTCGCCTCCGGCGCGCCGGTAACGGCGGAGGACGCGGCGTTCTCCCTGCAGCGGACCATCAAGCTGAACAAGGCGCCGGCCTTCATCCTGAACCAGTTCGGGGCGAACAAGGACAATGTGGAGACGGTGATCCGCGCCACCGGGCCGAACACGCTGGTGTTCACCATCAAGGAGAAGGTGGCGCCGACCTTCGTGCTGTACTGCCTCTCGGCCAATTGCGGCAGCGTGGTGGAGAAGGCCGTGGTGATGAAGAACGCCCGGGATGGCGACTTCGGCAATGGCTGGATGAAGACGGGCTCTGCCGGCTCCGGCCCGTTCTCCGTGCGCAGCTGGAAGGCGAGCGAGAGCGTGATCCTGGATGCAAACCCGCATTCGCCCCTGAAGAGCAAGCCGAAGCGCGTGTTCTTCAAGCACATCGTCGATCCCTCCGCCCAGCAGCTGCAGCTGCAGCAGGGCGATATCGACATCGCGCGCGACCTGCTGCCGGACCAGCTGAAGGCGGCGCAGGCGAACGCGAACTACAAGATGTCCTCGGCACCGCACAGCTACATCATGTATCTCTGCATGAACCAGAAGGACCCCAACCTCGCCAAGCCGCAGGTGCGCCTGGCGATCAAGTGGGCGATCGACTATGACGGCATCCAGAAGAACATCGTCCCGACCACCTACGACGTGCAGCAGAGCTTCGTGCCGAAGGGCATGATGGGCGCGATCGCCGACCGGCCGTTCAAGAAGGACGTGGCCAAGGCGAAGGCCCTGCTGGCCGAGGCCGGCCTGCCGAACGGGTTCGAGATGACCATCGACCACTATAACGGCCAGCCGCATGGCGACATCGTGCAGGCGATCCAGGCCAACCTCGCCGAGATCGGCATCAAGGCGAGCCTGCAGGCCGGCGAGCAGCGCCAGGTGATCACGCGCTACCGCGCCCGCCAGCACCAGGCGGCGGTGCTGTCATGGGGCATCGACTATTTCGACCCCAACACCAACGCCGAGACCTTCTGCGTGAACATCGACAACGCCGACGACGCCCGCAACAAGACGCTGGCGTGGCGCAATTCCTGGCAGGACAAGGATCTCTCCGACCGCAGCATCGCCGCGGTGAAGGAGAGCGACGAGAAGCTGCGCGAGAAGATGTATGCCGACCTGCAGCGCGACCACCATCAGCGCAGCCCATTCGCGCTGCTGTTCCAGGCGACCGGCTGGGCGGTGATGCGCAAGAACGTGGCCGGCTTCGCGCTGGCGCCGCTGGGCCTGCGCACCCGCTACGACCAGGTGGCGAAGAGCTAGTTCGCCAGCATGGCATCCCCCCGCCTGAAAGCGCTGGCGGCCACGGCCGCCAGCGTGCCCATCACGCTGTTCGGCCTGGTGCTGGTGACGTTCCTGATCGGGCGGGTGATGCCGATCGACCCGGTGCTGGCGATCGTGGGCGACCGCGCGCCGGCCGATGTGGTGGCGCAGGTGCGGCTGGAGCTCGGGCTCGACGAGCCGCTGTATGTGCAGTTCTGGATCTACCTGGGCAAGCTGGTGCAGGGCGATCTGGGCCGCAGCGTGATGACGTCGCACACCGTGGTGGACGACATCATCCGCTTCTTTCCGGCCACGATGGAGCTGGCCACGGCGGCGATCATCGTCGCCGCACTGTTCGGCATTCCGATCGGCGTGCTGGCGGCGGTGAAGCAGGGCAGCCGGATCGACCATGTGATCCGCGTGATCACGCTGGCGGGGCATTCGCTGCCGATCTTCGTGCTGGCGCTGATTTCCCTGCTGGTGTTCTACGCCACGCTGGAAATCGCACCGGGGCCGGGGCGGCAGAACATCCTGTTCGACGACATGGTGCCGACGGTGACCGGGCTGCTGACCGTCGATTCACTGATCGCCGGCGAGTGGGAGGTGTTCTGGGACGCGCTGGCGCATCTGGCGCAGCCGGCCGGCGTGCTGGCGTATTTCAGCATGGCCTACCTGGCGCGCATGACGCGGGCCTTCATGCTGGACACGCTGAAGGGCGAGTTCATCATCACGGCACGGGCCAAGGGGCTGTCGCCGGCGCGGGTGATCTGGAAGCACGCCTTCGGCAATATCGCGGTGCGGCTGATCACCATCCTGGCGCTCGCCTATGCCGGGCTGCTGGAGGGGGCGGTGATCACGGAGACCGTATTCTCCTGGCCCGGGCTGGGCCAGTACCTCACGATTTCGCTGCTGAACGCGGACATGAACGCGGTGCTGGGGGCGACGCTGGTGGTGGGGGTGACGTATCTGGCGTTCAACCTGCTGGCGGACCTGCTCTACCGGCTGCTTGACCCGAGGGTTCGCTGATGAGTGGCGCAACGGTGCCAAGCTGGCGCGACTGGCTGCTGACCGACACGCCCGCCTCTCGCAGGCAGGCGGCGTGGGGGCGGCGATATCGGCTGTGGCGGGATTTCACGGCCAACCGGCTGGCGATGGGCGGGCTGGTGGTGGTGGTGGTGCTGATGCTGGCCTCGATGCTGGCGCCGGTGCTGGCCCCCTACGACCCCGGGATCCAGAACCTCGCGAACCGGCTGGCCCGGCCATCGGCGGCGCATTGGCTCGGCACGGACGAGCTGGGCCGGGACATCCTGTCGCGCATCCTGTTCGGCGGGCAGGTGACGCTGGGCATGGTGGTGGCCGTGGTGATCATGGTGGCGCCGCTGGGGCTCGCGATCGGGTGCATCGCCGGGTATTTCGGCGGCACGCTGGATCGCGTGCTGATGCGCGTGACCGACGTTTTCCTGTCCTTCCCCCGCCTGGTCCTGGCGCTGGCCTTCGTGGCCGCGATCAAGCCGGGCGTGACCAGCGCGGTGTTCGCCATCGTGCTCACGGCGTGGCCGCCCTATGCGCGCCTCGCCCGGGCCGAGACGCTGACGGTGCGGGGCACCGACTACATCGCCGCGGTGCGGCTGACCGGGGCGAGTTCCTTCCGCATCATCCTGCGCCACATCGTGCCGATGTGCATCGGCAGCCTGGTGGTGCGGGTGACGCTGGACATGAGCTCCATCATCCTGACGGCGGCATCGCTCGGCTTCCTCGGCATGGGGGCGCAGCCGCCCTCGCCGGAATGGGGGGCGATGATCGCAACCGCGCGGCGCTTCATCCTGGAGCAGTGGTGGGTGCCCACCATTCCGGGCGTGGCGATCTTCGTGGCTTCGCTGGCGTTCAACCTGCTGGGGGATGGGTTGCGCGACGTGCT
>JAIXTK010000257.1 GCA_027483995.1 Acetobacteraceae bacterium | reverse complement strand
GCCCTCGGCGAACAACCGGTCCAGCGCGCGCTCGGCCGCGATCAGGCGGGCGCCGGCGGCGATGGCGTCGGCCCGCATGGTCTCCATCAGCTGCGTCATCCGCGCCCGCTGCCCGGCATCGAGCCCAAGCGCGTCGGCGTGTTCCAGCGCATGCATCGGGCCGGCATAGCCGTTGAGTTCGGCCGCCATGGCAAGGCCCATGCCGCGCCCGGCCTGCAGGTCGGCAATCTCCGTCTCCGACAACGCCTTGATGTCGCGAGACTGGAACCCGGCATAGGGCGTGGCCGGCGCGGCATGACCGTGGCGGTGGCCGCCATGGTGCTGGGCCTGCGCCGGGCCGGCGAGCAGCAACATGGCCAATGCGCCAATGGCCAGGGTGGGGCGGCATGCGGTCATCGAGGGCCTCCGTCGCGTCTGGGCCCTCAGATGTGCAGCGCGCGGCCCTCCACGGCAAGGGCCGCTTCCTTCACCGCTTCACTCAAAGTGGGATGAGCATGGCAGATCCGGGCGATATCTTCGGAGGAAGCACCGAACTCGATCGCGATCGCCATCTCATGGATCAGGTTGCCGGCTTCCGGCCCGATGATATGGCAGCCCAGCACGAGGTCGGATTTCTTGTCGGCCAGCACCTTCACGAACCCGTCCGTCATGCCGATGGCGCGGGCACGGCCATTGGCGGTGAAGGGGAACTTGCCGACATTGTATTCGATTCCGGCTTCCTTCAGCTGCTCCTCGGTCTGGCCGACGGAAGCCACTTCGGGCCAAGTGTAGATCACGCCGGGAATGGCGTTGTAGTTGATGTGCGGCTTCTGCCCGGCCAGCGTCTCGGCCAGGGCCACGCCCTCGTCCTCGGCCTTGTGCGCCAGCATCGGCCCGGCAATCACGTCGCCGATCGCGTAGATGCCCGGCACGTTGGTCGCGAAGTGCCCGTCCGTCACCACGCGCCCACGCGCATCCAGCGCCACGCCGGCCTCGGCCAGGCCCAGGCCCTCGGTATGCGGGCGCCGGCCGATGGCCAGCAGCACCACGTCCGCCATCAGCGTCTCGCTGGTGCCCTTCTTGAGGGATTCGACCGTGAGCGCGACCTGATCGCCGTCCAGCTTCGCGCCGGTGACCTTGGTCGAAAGCCGGAACTTCAGGCCCTGCCGCGTCAGGATACGCTCGAACTGCTTGGCCACCTCGCCATCATTGCCGGGGATCAGGCGGTCAAGGAACTCCACCACCGTCACTTCGGCGCCAAGGCGCTTGTAGACACTGCCCAGCTCCAGCCCGATCACGCCACCGCCGATCACCACCATGTGGCCCGGCACCTGCGCCAGCTCCAGCGCGCCGGTGGAGGTCACGATGCGCTTCTCATCCACTTCCACGCCCGGAAGCGGCGCGCTCTCGCTGCCGGTGGCGATCACGATGTGCTTCGCGGCGTATTCGGTGCCCGCCACGTCCACGCGCCCGGCGCCCAGGATGCGGGCAGCACCTTTCAGCCACGTCACCTTGTTCTTCTTGAACAGGAACTCCACGCCCTTGACGTTGGCGCCCACCACCTCGCCCTTGCGGGCCTGCATCTTCGCCATGTCGAGCGTGACATTGCCCACCATCACGCCGTGGTCGGACAGGTGCGAAACCGCCTCGGCATATTTCTCGGAGGAGGAAAGCAGCGCCTTGGAGGGGATGCAGCCCACGTTGAGGCAGGTGCCGCCCAGCGTCTCGCGCTTCTCCACGCAGGCCACCTTCATGCCCAGCTGGGCCGCGCGGATCGCGCAGACATAACCGCCGGGGCCGGCGCCGATCACGATAAGGTCGAAGGAGTCAGCCATGAGGGCCTCAGATTTCCAGCAGCAGGCGGCGGGGGTCTTCGATGCTTTCCTTCACGCGAACGAGGAAGCTCACCGCCTCCTTGCCGTCCACGATCCGGTGATCGTAGCTCATCGCCAGGTACATCATCGGGCGGATCTCAACCTTGCCGGCGATCGCCACCGGGCGGTCCTGGATCTTGTGCATGCCCAGGATGCCGGACTGCGGCGGGTTCAGGATCGGGGTGGACATCAGGGAGCCGTACACACCGCCATTGGTGATGCTGAACGTGCCGCCGGTGAGCTCATCCAGCTTCAGCGCGCCATCGCGGGCGCGGCGGCCGAAATCGGCCACCGACTTTTCCACCTGGGCGAGCGACATCTGGTCGGCATGGCGAATCACGGGCACCACCAGCCCGTTCGCACCGCCGACCGCGATGCCCATGTGGACGAAGTTCTTGTAGACGATCTCGTCGCCATCGATCTCGGCGTTCACCGCCGGGAATTCCTTCAGGGCGGCGACGCAGGCCTTCACGAAGAAGCCCATGAAGCCCAGGCGGATGCCGTTGTGCTTCTTCTCGAACGTGTCGCGGTATTCGGCGCGCAGCGCCATCGCCGCACTCATGTCCACCTCGTTGAAGGTGGTGAGCATGGCGGCGGTGTTCTGCGCTTCCTTCAGCCGGGCGGCGATGGTGCGGCGCAGGCGGGTCATCTTCACCCGCTCCTCGCCGGCATCCAGCGCGCGCGGCGCCTTCGCGGCAGCGGGGGCAGCGGCGGCAGGCGCTGCGGGGCGGGCGAGGAACTCCAGCACGTCGCCCTTTGTGATGCGGCCATCCTTGCCGGTGCCGGCACCCATGGCAGCCGCGGCCACGCCGCGCTCATCCATGATCTTGGCGGCGGCCGGCAGCGGCGCCTTGTCGGCCGGCGGGGTGGCCGGGCGCGCCACGGGGCCGGAGGGCGTCGGCGGCGCGTTCACGCCGGGCTGCGGATTGGCGGCCGGGTTGGCATGCACGCTGGCCGGCGCCGCTGCGGCACCGCCCTCCACCACCAGGCCCAGCACCGCGCCCACGCCCACTTCGCCACCGGCGGCGACCACGATCTCACCCAGCGTGCCGGCCACCGGCGCGCCGACTTCCACCGTCACCTTGTCGGTTTCCAGCTCCACCAGCGGCTCATCGGCGGCCACCGCCTCGCCGGGCTGCTTCATCCAACGGGCGACCGTCGCGGTCGTCACGCTCTCGCCCAGGGTGGGCACCTTGATCTCGGTCGCCATGCGAAGGATCCAGTTCTTGGTCGTGCAGGGTATGCGGGGTTCAGACAGTGAGCGCTTCGGTCACCAGCGCAGCCTGCTCGGCGGCGTGCACCTTGGCGAGGCCGGTGGCGGGGCTGGCGGCGGCCTTGCGGCTGATCAGGCGCGGGCGCTTGGCTGCAATGCCCAGCGGCTCCAGCACCTCTTCGATGCGGCGATCCACGTGGTACCAGGCGCCATTGTTCTTCGGCTCCTCCTGGCACCAGACCACTTCCGCGTTCTTGTAGGGCGCGAGTGCCTTGGGCAGGGAGATCACCGGGAACGGATACAGCTGCTCGATGCGCACGATGGCGACATCCTTGATGCCGCGGGCGCGGCGCGCCTCCAGCAGGTCGTAGTAGATCTTGCCGGTGCACAGCACCACGCGCTTCACCTGCTCCGGCGGCGCGATCGCATCGCCTTCGGGGATCACGTACTGGAAGCGGCTGCCGGGCGAGAAATCCGCCAGCGGGGAGACCGCCAGCTTGTGCCGCAGCAGCGATTTCGGCGTCATCAGCACCAGCGGCTTGCGGTAGTTGCGCTTCATCTGCCGGCGCAGGGCGTGGAAGTAGTTGGCCGGGGTGGTGATGTTGCACACCGCCATGTTGCGCTCGGCACACAGCTGCAGATAGCGCTCCGGCCGGGCGGAGGAATGCTCCGGCCCCTGCCCCTCATGCCCGTGCGGCAGCAGCATCACCAGGCCGGACATGCGCAGCCACTTGGTTTCGCCGCTGGCGATGAACTGGTCGATGATGATCTGCGCGCCATTGGCGAAATCGCCGAACTGGGCTTCCCACAGCACCAGCGTGCGCGGATCGGCCAGGGAGTAGCCGTATTCGAAGCCCAGCACGCCCACTTCAGACAGCAGCGAGTTGTAGATCTCGATCTTCTTCTGCTCGGCCTGGATGTTGTTCAGCGGCGTGTATTCGTTCTGCGTGGTCTGGTCGATCAGCACGGCGTGGCGCTGGCTGAAGGTGCCGCGCTGCACGTCCTCGCCCGAAAGCCGCACCCGGTTGCCTTCCAGCAGCAGGGAGCCATAGGCCAGCGCCTCGCCGGTGGCCCAGTCGATCCCCTCGCCGGTTTCGATGGCGACGCGCTTGGCCTCCAGCTGGCGGGTGATCTTGCTGTTCACCTCGAAATTGGCCGGCGCGGTGCTGATGGCGGCGCCGATCTTGCGCAGCATATCGACGGGCACGGAGGTATCGCCATCCGTCCACTCGGATTCACGCTCCGGCGTGGACAGGCCAGACCAGTGGCCTTCCAGCCAGTCGGCCTTGTTGGGCTTGTAGGTCTGGGCCGCCTGGTAGGCGTCCTCCAGCTGGCCGGCGAAGCCGTCCCACATCTGCTTGGCGTCGTACGGCGTCATCACGCCCTCGGCCACCAGCTTGTCCGCATACAGGGTGCGGGTGGTCTTCAGCTCCTTGATCGCCTTGTACATGATCGGCTGGGTGAAGGCCGGCTCGTCGGTCTCGTTGTGGCCGTGGCGGCGGTAGCACACGATGTCCAGCACGAAGTCGCCGCCGAAGGCCATGCGGAACTCGGTGGCCATCTCCGCCGCCCATACCACGGCTTCCGGGTTGTCGCCGTTCACGTGCAGGATCGGCGCCTGGATCGCCTTGGCCACATCGGTGCAGTACAGGCCGGAATAGGCATGCGCCGGCACGGTGGTGAAGCCGATCTGGTTGTTCACCACCACATGCACCGTGCCGCCGGTGCGGTAGCCGATCAGCTGGCTCATCGCCAGCGTCTCATACACCAGGCCCTGGCCGGCAAACGCCGCATCGCCATGCATCAGGATGGCCATCACGGAGCGGCGGCCACGCGTATCGCCCGACATGTCCTGCCGCGCCCGCACCTTGCCGACCACCACGGGATCCACCGCCTCCAGGTGGGAGGGGTTGGGCTGGAGCGAGAGATGCACCTTGTGCCCGGCGATCTCGACATCGATCGAGGTGCCCAGGTGGTATTTCACGTCGCCGGAGCCCTGCACGTCGTCCGGCTTGAAGCTTTCGCCGCCGAATTCGCTGAACAGCTGCGTGTAGGGCTTCTTCACCACGTTCACGAGCGTGTTGAGCCGCCCGCGATGCGGCATGCCGATGGCGATCTCGTTCACGCCGCCCTTGGCCGCCGTCTCGATGATGGCCTGCAGGGCGGGGATGGTCACCTCGCCGCCCTCAAGCCCGAAGCGCTTGGTGCCGACGAAGCGGCGCTGGCAGAACGTCTCCAGGCCCTCCGCCTCGGTCAGCTGCTGCAGGATGGTCTTCTTGCGCTCGGCGTCATAGGCGCTGGTCCAGGGGGCACCTTCCACGCGGCGCTGGATCCAGGCCTTCTGGTCCGGATCCTGGATGTGCATGAACTCCACGCCGATCGGGCCGCAATAGGTCTCGCGCAGCACCTTCAGGATCTGGCGCGGCGTGGCGGTTTCCAGGCCCAGCACGTGGTCGATGAAGATCGGCCGGTCCATGTCGGCGTCGGTAAAGCCGTAGGTCGCCGGGTCCAGCTCCGGATGCGGCTTGGGCATCTGCAGGCCCAGCGGATCCAGCTGCGCCTCCAGATGGCCACGCACGCGGTAGGTGCGGATCATCATCAGCGCGCGCAGGCTGTCCTTGGTGGCGGCGCGCAGTTCATCGGCGCTGGGGGCGGGCGCTGCGGCAGGCGCGGCCTTGGCCTCCTTGCCGGGCTTGGCGCCCTTGGCCGGGGCCGGCGGCGCGGTTTCCGGGCTCTCCGCCGACCAGCTGCGCGGCGCCCAGGAGGCACCGGCGGCATCGCCCAGGATCGCGCGCGCCTCATCGTTCAGGGCCGCGAACAACTCCGCGAAGCTCGCATCCACCGAGCCGGGGTTGGCCACCCAACGGGAATACATCTCGGCGATGAACGCCGCATTTGCCCCGTTGAAGGCAGTTGCCAAGATATCGACACCGGCCATCGGTCCATTCCTCTTGTCGCTGGGAAGCGAAAAGGAAGAAAAGGCGTTCTTTTTTGAAAAAAAGAACCAAAAAACTTTTGTCCGTTTGCCCCGACATCCGGAGCGAAAAGGGGAAAAGTCTTTTTGCTTCTTTTTCTTCGGAAAAAGAAGAGTCCTTCCTTACCTGCCCCCGATCGCTTCCACCATCGTGCTGCCCAGCGCCGCGGGGCTTTCGGCCACGTGGATGCCTGCCAGGCGCATCGCCTCGAACTTCGCCGCCGCCGTGTCCTTGCCGCCGGAGATCACCGCGCCGGCATGGCCCATGCGGCGGCCAGGGGGGGCGGTGGCACCGGCGATGAACCCAACGGTGGGCTTCTTCACCTTGTTGCGGGCGATGAACTCGGCCGCATCGATCTCGCTCTGGCCGCCGATCTCGCCGATCATGATGATCATCTCGGTCTCGGTGTCGGCCAGGAACATCTCCAGCACCTCGATGAAGTCGGTGCCCTTCACCGGGTCGCCGCCAATGCCCACGCAGGAGCTCTGGCCCAGCCCGGCGGCCGTGGTCTGCGCCACCGCCTCATACGTGAGGGTGCCGGAACGCGAGACGATGCCCACCTTGCCGCGACGATGGATATGGCCGGGCATGATGCCGATCTTGCATTCGCCGGGCGTGATCACGCCGGGGCAGTTCGGCCCGATCAGGCGCGAGCGGCTGCCCTGCAGGGCGCGCTTCACCCGCACCATGTCCAGCACCGGAATGCCTTCGGTGATGCACACGATCAGCGGCAACTCGGCGTCGATCGCCTCCAGGATGGCATCGGCGGCGAAGGGGGGCGGCACGTAGATGGCCGTGGCATTGGCGCCGGTGGCCTCCACCGCCTGGGCCACCGTGTCGAACACGGGCAGGCCGATATGGGTGCTGCCACCCTTGCCGGGCGTAACACCGCCCATCATCTTGGTGCCGTAGGCCACGGCCTGCTCGGAATGGAACGTGCCCTGGGCCCCGGTGAAGCCCTGGGTGATCACCTTCGTGTTCGCGTTGACCAGAACTGCCATCAGGCGGCTTCCTTCACGGCGCGAACCACTTTCTCGGCGGCATCGGCCAGGTTGTCGGCGGAGATGATCGGCAGGCCGGAGCGGGCCATGATCTCCTTGCCCAGCTCCACATTGGTGCCTTCCAGGCGAACGACCAGGGGCACGCTGAGCGATACCTCCCGTGCGGCGGCCACAACGCCCTCGGCGATCACGTCGCAGCGCATGATGCCGCCGAAGATGTTGACCAGGATGCCTTCCACATTGGGGTCGGACAGGATGATCTTGAACGCCGCCGTCACCCGCTCCTTGGTGGCGCCGCCGCCGACATCCAGGAAGTTGGCCGGGGCCGCGCCATACAGCTTGATGATGTCCATGGTGGCCATCGCGAGGCCCGCGCCGTTCACCATGCAGCCGATCGTGCCATCCAGCGCCACGTAGTTCAGCGCGTATTTGGCCGCTTCCAGCTCCTTGGGATCTTCCTCGGCCTCGTCGCGCAGCTTCTCGATCTCGGGGTGGCGATACAGCGCGTTGTCGTCGAAGCTCACCTTGGCATCCAGCGCCACAACATCCCCGGTGGTGGTCACCACCAGCGGGTTGATCTCCACGATCGCGCAATCCAGGTCCATGAAGGCCTTGTAGAGCGCATCGATGAAGCCGCCGAACGCCTTCACCTGGCTGCCCTGCAGGCCCAGCGCATAGGCCAGCTTGCGGGCCTGGAACGGCCAGGCGCCCGCGGCGGGGTCGATCGCCACGCGCAGGATCTTCTCGGGGTGGTTGTGCGCCACCTCCTCGATCTCCATGCCGCCCTCGGTGGAGGCGACGATGGTCACGCGGGAGGTCTCGCGGTCCACCAGCAGGGAGAGATACAGCTCGCGGGCGATCTGGCAGCCCGCCTCCACATACACCCGGTTCACGCGCCGGCCGGCGGGGCCGGTCTGCTTGGTGACCAGGGTGTGGCCGATCATCGCATCGGCCGCCGCGCGGACTTCCTCGGCGGAACGGGCGAGGCGAACCCCGCCCTTGCCGTTCGGGTCGTCGGCGAAGCGCCCGGCGCCCCGGCCACCCGCATGGATCTGCGACTTCACCACGAACACCGGCCCGGGCAGCTTCTTGGCTGCCTCCACCGCTTCTTCCGGCGTCCAGGCGACATGGCCGTCAAGCACGGCCACCCCGTAGCGCCGGATCAGTTCCTTGGCCTGGTACTCGTGGATATTCATCAGACCCCCAGCTTCTTGAAGTCTTCGATCAGGCCCTTCACGGCGTCGCACGACTTGTCGAACGCCGCCTTTTCCGAGGCGGTGAATTCAACCTCGATGATCTTCTCCACGCCGTTCTTGCCGATAACCACCGGCACGCCAACGTAGAGGTCGTTCATCCCGTACTCGCCGTTCAGCTGCACCGCGCAGGGCAGAACGCGGCGCTTGTCCAGCAGATAGCTCTCGGCCATCGCGATCGCGCTGGCTGCGGGCGCATAAAACGCGCTGCCCCTTTCGAGCAGCTTAACAATCTCGCCGCCGCCATTCGCGGTGCGCGAAACGATCGCGTCGATCTTCTCCTGCGTGGTCCAGCCCATCTTGATCAGGTCGGGGATGGGGATGCCGGCCACGGTGGAGTAGCGGGTCAGCGGCACCATGGTATCGCCATGGCCGCCCAGCACGAAGGCGGTCACGTCCTCAACCGACACATTGAACTCATGGGCCAGGAACAGGCGGAAGCGGCTGCTGTCCAGCACGCCGGCCATGCCCACCACCTTGTTCGCCGGCAGGCCGGATTTCTGCTGCATCACCCACACCATCACGTCGAGCGGGTTGGTGATGACGATCACGAAGGCATCCGGGCAATGCGTCTTGATGCCCTCGGCCACCTGGGCGATCACGCCGGCGTTCTTGGTCAGCAGGTCGTCGCGGGTCATGCCCGGCATGCGCGGGAAACCGGCGGTGACGATCACCACATCGGCCCCGGCAATGGCGGCATAGTCGCTGCCGCCCGACATCGCGCTGTCGAACCCGTCCACGGGGCCGGACTGCATGATGTCCAGCGCCTTGCCGGCGGCCACGCCGCCGAACACGTCGAACATCACCACGTCGCCGAGCTCCTTGAGCCCGATCAGGTGGGCCAGGGTGCCGCCAATGTTGCCGGCGCCGACGAGGGCGATCTTGTTGCGAGCCATCCGAGGGGAATCCTTGCGCGGGATAAGGTGCGGAACCAAGCCACGGCACCGCACGGCGCCGGAAAGGTCCGGCACCACCACGGCGGCCGAGAAAAGCCGCGCGTCACTAGCCCATCGCAACGGGGGGGGCAAGCGCAGTGCTGCGGTGCAAGAAAGGAAGGCCGCGGCCCGCGACCCGCCATCCACACGGCCGATGCTGTGTGACAATCCGAGTTCCCGATTGTGCCACGCGCCAATAAACATTAACAATTCATGTGTGCGGACGTTCGCGCCGCGCCACGACAGTGAGCCGGCCATCGCTCAGATCCTCCGCCAGACGTGCCTGCCCATCATCACAAGCGGGGATTGCAGCATGGCCACCAACCTGGTGACTGGTCTCGGCGGCTCTGCGGGCTTCGGCGAAAACGTCGTGCCGATCGGCGACGACAACAGCACCGGGTTCATCGACCTGCGCCCCATCTTTCCGCGCGGGATCAATGTCTTCGGCGTGGTCTACCAGGGGCTGTTCGTCAACACCAACGGCAGCGTGAGCTTCGGCACCCCCGTCGGCGCCGCCTCGGACATCCTTCAAACCGCGGGCTCCCCCGCCGCCTTCGCCCCGTTCCTGGGCGACGTGGACACGCGCGGCGGCGCCATCGCCACCTCCCCGGGCGGCACCTCCACCGGCGCCAACCGCGTCTGGTACGACCTGGACACGGCGGGCGGCATCTTCACCGCCACATGGGACGATGTCGGCCGCTTCCCCGCCAAGACCGATGCAGCCAACGCCTTCCAGCTGCGCCTTACCGCGGTGCCGGGCGCCGGCGGCATCCAGGCCGGGGACTTCAACGTCGAGTATCGCTACGAGGCGATCGACTGGCACACCGGCGATGGATCGTTCATCGCCCGCGCGGGGTATTCCTCCGGCAATGGCCGCGACTACCTGGAGCTGCCCGCCTCCCGCGATCCGGCCGCGCTGCCGGAGCTCGATTCCGCCTCCAACGTCGCCGATCCCGGCCGGTATGTGTTCCAGTCGCGCGCCGGCCGGATCGTGCCCAGCTTCTCCGCCGAATCCGTCCGCGTGGCGGAAGGCAGCGCCGGGGCGCCGGGGCGGGCCATCGTCACCGTCACCCTGTCCACTCCGCTCGATGTGCCGGCCACCGTGCGCTACGCCACCGAGGCCGGCAGCGCCGGCGTCGGCACCGATTTCGCGCCGCGCTACGGCATCCTGACCTTCGCACCCGGCCTCACCACCCAGACCGTGCTGGTGGACCTGGTGGGTGACGACGTGGCCGAGGGGAACGAGAGCTTCACCCTCGCCCTCTCGCAGCCCAGCGCCGGCGCCACGGCGGTGTCCGGCACCGTCACCATCCTGGCCGAGGATGGCGTGCAGCCGCCGCTCACCCTGCTGGTGAGCGATGCCCAGGCGTCCGAATCCGCCGGCACGATCGATTTCGTCCTGCGCCTCTCCGCCCCGCAGGCAACTTCGGTGTCCGGTTTCTACAGTGCCATCGACCCGGAGAGCACCACCGCTTCGGCTGCCGATGTCACGATCCCGGAAACCGGCTTCTTCACCTTCGCGCCGGGCCAGACCCAGATCACGGTCTCCGTGCCCGTGCTGCCCGACGCCATCGTGGAGGGCGATGAGCACTTCTTCCTCAACTTCATCGCCGGCCCGGTCGAGGGCACCTTCCCCGTGCGCGGCACCATCCGCGATGACGACGGCTTCACCATCAGCGACGCGGCCGTGACGGAGGCCGAGGGCGCCACCGTGACCTTCACCGTCTCGCGGATGACCCCGCTCCTCGAGCAGTCCACCGTGTTCTGGGGCACCAGCTCCGGCACCGCCGGCGCTGGCACGGACTACACGGGGTCCAGCGGCGCGCTCACCTTCGCCCCCGGCGTGACCAGCCAGACCATCACGATCCCGATCAAGAACGACAGCTTCGCCGAGCTGGAGAAGCAGTTCACGGTCATCCTCTCCGGCGCCTCGGAGAACACCGGCATCGCCCGCGGCACCGGCACCGCGACGCTCACCGACGACGACGGGCTGCGCATCGCCGACCTGAGCGTGGCGGAGGGCTCGAACAACAAGTTCAACACCGCCTTCATGTCAGTCACCCTGCCCCAGGCAGCCCCCGCCCTGGTGACGGTGGACTACAAGATCGAGGCCGGCACCGGGGACCCCGGCATCACCGACATCTCGACCAGCGGCCGCTCCGGCACCCTCATCTTCGCGCCCGGCCAGACCAAGGCCGACATCCCGATCGGCGTGATCGGCGACTCCAATCCCGAGCCGGACGAGACCTTCCGCGTGGTGCTCAGCAACCCCGGCGGCGCCTCCGGCTTCGACATCAGCGACGGCAGCGCCACGCTGACCATCGTCAACGACGACGGCGTGGCGCCGCTGGTTGCCACCATCGCCAGCCAGACGGTGAGCGAAGGCAGCAACACCGGCACCCAGATCGTGCCGATGACGGTGTTCCTGAACCGCCTCTCCAGCCTGCCGGTCGAGGTCTCCTGGACCCTGCTGGGCGACAATGCCGGCGGCGGCACCGCCACCCCGGGCTTCGATTTCGTGCAGGCCTCGGGCACCACGACCATCCCCGCCGGCAAGCTCTCCGCCACATTCCCGGTGGAGGTGCTGCGCAATGCCACCATCGAGCCCGACGATACGCTGACGCTGCGCATCACCAAGATGATGGAAGGTGCCACCCCCCTCGGCACCATCGGCCCCGACGCCACGCTCACCCTCGCCAACGACGATACGACCTTCACCCTCATCTACCCGATGACCGCCCTGCCAGAGGCCGAATGGGCCGTCACCTCGTTCGAGGTCATGGTCGAGCGCGCGGGCGACCTGTCCCAGCCACAGACCGTGGGCTGGGAGATCCCCAGCAACACCTTCTTCGGCAGCCCCGTCTCCGCGGAGGATTTCTTCGCCAGCTCCGGCACCGTCTCCTTCGCGCCGGGCCAGACGAAAGCCGCCTTCACGGTGGCGGTGCGCGACGACACCGAGGTGGAGCAGGACGAAGGCTTCATCATCGCGCTCGCCCAGCTCCCGCCGGGGGGCCAGGTTGGCACGAGCGCGAACAACCCCCTGAGCATCCTCAACGACGACACCTCGATCACGCTGCACGCGCCGCAAACCCCCTTCATCGGGCTGGAGAGCGGCCTCGGTGGGACTTCGAGGCCCATCTTCCGCGTCGACCTGGAGGGCGAGCTCGGCGTTGCGCGCTCGGTGACCTGGACCATCACCGGCTCCGGCCCCAACCCGGCCAATGCCGCCGACTTCAAGGCCATGACCGGCACCCTGGCGATACCGGCCAACACGGTCTCGGTGGAGCTGCTCATCCCGGTGCTGAACGATGCGGTGATCGAGCCGAACGAGGGCTATACCGTCACGCTGTCGAATGCCGGCGAGGGCGTGACCTTCATCAAGGCCAGCGCCGACTCCGCCATCGCCAACGACGACTACAAGGCGTCGCTGTCCATCGCCACGGCGAGCCAGGTGGAGGGCAGCGCCGGCGGCAGCACCGCCTATGCCTTCACCGTCACCCTCGACCCCGCCCCGCCGCGCAAGTTCGTCCCCAGCTTCGGCTGGAAGGTCGGCCCCGCTACCGCGCCGGGCACCGTCTCGGCCGATGCCGCCGATTTCGTCGGCGGCTTCCTGCCGCAAGGCACGGTGGCGGTCGGCCTCAACAACGCCACCGCCACGATCATCGTGCCCGTGGCGCACGACACCGCGGCGGAGCCGAACGAAAGCTTCACCCTCACCTTGTTCGATGGGAGTGTCGTGGTCGGCACGGCCCAGGCAACCATCCTGACCGATGACGCCAGCCTCTCCATCGCCGCCACCAGCGCCAACAAGCCGGAAGGCAGCGGCCCCGGCCCCACCCCGTACAGCTTCACCGTCACCCGCACCGGCGATGTCTCCAAGGCCGCCAGCGCCGCCTGGTCCGCCGCCGGCACCACCGGCAGCGGCACCCTGCCCGCCAATGCCGCCGATTTCGCCGGCGGCGTGCTGCCCTCCGGCACCGTCAGCTTCGCCGCCTTCCAGAAGACCCAGATCATCACGGTGAACGTCGCCGCCGACCGCGCGGTGGAGAACAACGAGCGCTTTGCCGTCACCCTCGCCGCCCCTTCGGCCGGCACCAGCATCGGCACCGCCACCGCGGGCGGGATCATCCAGAACGACGACACGGCCGGCACCGGCACCCTGTCCATCGCCCGCCTGCGCGCCGCCCGCGCCGAGGGCCACAGCGGCAGCACCGACTTCACCTTCCTCATCAGCCGCACCGGCACCACCACCGGCACGGCCGCGGTGGACTGGGCCGTTACCGGCGGCGGCATCTCCGGCACCAACGCTGCCGCCGCCAGCGACTTCGCCATCGGCACCCTGCCCAGCGGCAGCGTCAGCTTCGCCGCCGGGGAGACCAGCAAGCCCGTGACCATCCAGGTGAAGGGCGACACCGGCATCGAGCTGAACGAGAGCTTCACCGTCACCCTCGGCAACGCCGCCCAGGGCACGAAGCTCGGCACCGCCAGCGCCACCGGCCTGATCTGGAACGACGACACGCCCGGCACCGGCACGCTGTCGATCGCGCGGCTGGCGGCGCAGAAGGCGGAAGGTCACGCCGGCAGCACCGCCTTCACCTTCACCGTCACCCGCAGCGGCACGCTCACCGGCACCGCCAGCGCCGACTGGTCGGTGACCGGCGGCGGGGTTGCCAGCACCGTGGCGGCCGGCGGCGCGGATTTCGTGGGCGGCCAGCTCCCCAACGGCCGCGTCTCCTTCATCGCCGGCCAGGCCAGCGCGACCGTGACAGTGAACGTGGCCGGCGACACCACGGCCGAATCGAACGACAGCTTCACCATCGCGCTGTCGGGCCCGCAGGCCGGCGTCGCGCTCGGCACCAGCTCCGCCACCGGCACGATCCTGAACGATGACTTCGCCAGCACCGCGGCCAACCAGACCCTCACCGGCACCACCGGGCCGGATGTGTTCCTGCTCGGTGGCGGGCTCGACACGGTGGTCGGCCGGGCGGGGCTGGACCAGTTCCTGTTCGGCACCGCGGCATTGGGCGGCGCGTCGATCAACGCCACCGCGCTCAACGATTTCAGCCCCGCCGACGGGGAGAAACTCGACCTCTCGGCGATCGACGCCATCGCCGGTGGGGGGCTGGCCAACGACGCCTTCACCTTCATCGGCACCGCCGCCTTCAGCGCGCCGGGGCAGCTGCGCTGGCTGGATCTCGGCACCAGCCGGGCCGTGGTCGGCAGCGTCGACGCGGATGCGGATGCGGAGCTGACGATCTTCCTCGCCGCCCCCGGCCCGGTCACCAGCAGCTGGTTCGTACTCTAGGGCGCTCCCGCCAACCCCAGGCTACAGCGCCAGCTCCACGCACACCGGCACGTGGTCGCTGGCCTGCGTCCAGTCGCGCGCGTCCTTGAGGATGGTCTGGCGGGCGAGGCTGCCGCCCAGATCGTCGGTCACCCACACATGGTCCAGCCGCCGGCCGCGGTCCGAAGCCCGCCAGTCCCGGTTGCGATACGACCACCAGGAATAGAGCTTCTCGTCCTCGGGCACGAAGCGGCGCACCCCATCCACCCAGCCGGCGCGCTGCCAGGCCAGCAGCCCCTCGGTTTCGATGGGCGTATGGCTCACCACGTCCAGCAACTGCTTGTGGCTCCACACATCGTGTTCCAGCGGCGCGATGTTGAGGTCGCCCACCAGCACCGCACGGGACAGCTTCGTGCGTGCCGCGAACCACTGCGTCGCCTCGGCCATGAAATCCAGCTTGTGCGCGAACTTCTCGTTCACCGCCCGGTCCGGCACGTCGCCCCCGGCCGGTATGTAGAAATTGTGCAGCTCGATCGGCCCGCCGGGCGCGTCCAGCTCCACGGCAACATGGCGGCAATCGCCGCGGCCGCACCAGTCCGGCGCCAGATCATGCGGGGCGAACGGAATGCGCGACAGGATCGCCACCCCGTTATAGCCCTTCATCCCGCGGAAGCGGACGTGCTCGAACCCCAGCGCCTTCACGCCGTCCAGCGGGAACAGCTCGTCTGGCACCTTGGTTTCCTGCAGGCACAGCACATCCGGCTCCAGCGCCTCGATCAGCTTCGGGAGCAGGGGCAGGCGCAGGCGCAGCGAGTTGATGTTCCAGGTGGCGATCCGCAGCGGCCGCCGCCGGGGCTTGGTCGCCATTACACGATCTTGGTGCGAACGGTGCCGACGCCTTCCACCACGCCCTCCAGCACGTCCCCGCGCTGCACGGCGGCCACGCCTTCCGGCGTGCCGGTGTAGATCAGGTCGCCGGGGGCCAGGGTGACCAGCTTCGACAGGTAGGAAATCGTCTCCGCCACGCTCCAGATCAGCAGGCTGAGATCAGACACCTGCCGCACCTGGCCGTTCACCTTCAGCTCGATCTTGCCCTTGGTGGGGTCGGCCAGGGTGGCGGCCGGCACCAGCGTGCCGATCGGGGCCGAGTGGTCGAAGCCCTTGCCCATGTCCCAGGGCTTGCCTTCCTTCTTGGCCGCGTTCTGCAGGTCGCGCCGGGTCATGTCGAGCCCGGCGGCATAGCCCCACACATGCTTCAGCGCATCGGCCTCGGCGATGTTGGCACCGCCGGTGCCGATGGCCACCACCAGCTCCATCTCGTGGTGCAAATCCTTGCTCATCGGCGGATAGGGCATGTCGGCGTCGTTCATCAGCAGCGCATCGGCCGGCTTGCAGAAGAAGAACGGCAGCTCACGGTCGGGGTCGCTGCCCATCTCGCGCGCATGGGCGGCATAGTTGCGGCCGACGCAGAAGATCCGGCGCACCGGAAACGCCCCGCCACCGGCCACCGGCACGGCGGTCACGGCGGGCGGTGCGATCACATAAGCAGAGGTCGCGGCATCCTGGGGCATGGCTGGGGTCCCGACTGGCGAAAAACGTCCGCTCCTATACCGAATACGAGGCATACCGCCTATCCCCGCACTGCCTCCGCTTCCGCTACACTGCACCCAACCAAGGATGGGGGCCCCCCGATGATCGCCGTACCGATCCGCTTCGCCTTGCCCGTGCTGTTCCTGCTGCTGGCCCACGTGGCCGCGTTCGCCCAGCCCACAACCCACGCCCGGCTGGACCGCTCGGTGGACCGCTACGTGGTGGCGCGCGACCTCACCTACGTGGAGACCAGCACGCAAACCAATACGCTGCTCACCCAGCGCGGCCTGCGCGCCGGCGAACGCGCCACCCGCAGCTTCTACCCCGACAAGCAAACGCTGGAGGTGGTGGAAGCCTGGGTGGACCAGCCCGACGGCACCCGCCTGCCGGTGCCCGCCTCCTCCATCTTCACCCGCCCCTCCGCCGCCAGCCAAAGCGCGCCCGGCTTCACCGGCAGCCTCACCACCACCGTGCTGTTCCCGCAGCTGAAGGAAGGCAGCCGCACCCACATCACCTGGCGCCGCACCCAGAAGGTGCCGCCGCTGATGGGCGTCAGCGTCTCCAACCAGGCCCTCATCGAATGGGCCACCACGGAAGACACCACGGAGATCGAACTCCCCGCCGACCTCCCCTTCGCCTGGCGCACCAAGGACGGCCTGCTCGGCGGGCGCTTCCAGGTGGAAGACACCACCGAAGCCGGCACCCGCCGCATCCGCGCCACCATCCGCGACATCCCAGCGCGCGAAGCCGAACGCAACAGCGTCTCCAGCAGCGACTTCCAGCCCCTCTTCGTCGCCACCACCCAGCCGAACCTCGAAGCCCTCGGCGCGCTCTACCACCGCCAATCCGCCGGCCGCGTCACCCCCACGCCCGAGATCCAGGCCCTCGCCGCCCGCATCGTCGGCGACAAAACCGGCCGCGATGCCGCGCGGGCCATCTACGAATGGATCACCGGCAACATCCGCTACGTCGCCGTCTATCTCGACCCCGATGACGGCTGGGTGCCCCACGCCGCCGCCGACATCCTCAAGAACGGCTACGGCGACTGCAAGGACCACGTGGCCCTGATGCAGGCCCTGCTCGCCGCCCGCGGCATCCGCAGCTACGCCGCCATCATCGACTGGGGCAGCCGCACCACCGACCTGCCGCTCCCCATGCCCGGCCAGTTCAACCACGCCATCATCTACCTGCCGGACTGGGACCACTACGCCAACCCCACCGACCACTACGCCGGGTTCGACGCGCTGGACCGCCGCCTCTCCGGCAAAACCGTCGTCCTCGCCACCCCCGAAGGCCAGGTCGCCCGCACGCCCCCCTCCCGCCCCGAGCAAAACCGCTACCACCTCGCCACCACGCTCACGATCGACGCCGATGGCACCATCGACGCCACCGCCCGCATCACCCTCTCCCCCAACGCCGAAATCGGCCTGCGCGGCGCCATCGCCAGCGCCTCCTCCCTGCGCGACCTCGCCGAACGCATCCTCTCCGGCACCGCCGAAGGCGGCGTCGGCACGCTGGACGCCAGCAACCCCCGCGACCTCTCCCGCCCGCTGGACCTCTCCGCCACCTGGCAGGCCCGCAACGCCGTCACCTTCCAGCGGGACACAGCCTACCTGCGCATCCCCTCCGGTATCGACATCACCCCGCCCACCCGCCTGCGCAGCAAACTCGCCCCCGCCGGCACGCGCGAGACCCCCATGCTCGCCGATGTCGGCGAACACATCTGGGACACCTCAATCACCCTCGCCCCCGGCCTCACCGCCACCCGCCTGCCCGACGACATCACCGTGGCCACCACCGCCGGAACCTACACCGCCACCTACCGCCGCACCGGCAACATCCTCACCATCCGCCGCCACCTCGTCGTGGCCCAGGACGTGATCCAACCGCAGAACTACCCCGCCCTCGAAACCCTCCTCACCGCCCCGCTGGCAGACGCCCGCGTGGCACTGGTCCTGAAGCGGGGGGATGGCGAGTAGCGCGGAGCGGTTTTGAGAGAAGGCCAGGGGCTCTGCCCCTGGACCCCGCTGGGGCCTTAGGCCCCAGACCCCTCGACTTATTCCGCCTTCGGCGGGGAGGGGCCGTCGAGGCGGTGGAGAGACCCGGATGGCCCCTCCCCGCCGAAGGCGGAAGCTGATGTGGGTCCAGGGACCTCAGGTCCCTGGCGGGTCCAGGGCAGAGCCCTGGCCTTCACTGAGAACCGCCCAGCGCCCCTCGCCCTACCCCTTCTTCAGGTTCCAGTGCAGCGCGAACGGACCGCGGACGATGTCGGTGAGGTTGGTTCGGGCGGCCATGGGGTAGAACCATTGCCCGGTCGGGATCACCGGCACTTGCTGGAAGGCATAGGCCTGGAGTTCCTCGCAGACCTTTTTCTGCGAGGCGCGGTCCGGCGAATCCAGCCAGGCGTTGCGCAGTTCTTCCATCTTCGGGTCATCCGGCCAGCCGAACCAGGCGCCGTTGCCGTTGCCGCGGATCGGGAAGTGCCCGCCCGGGTCGATCACGGACATGCCGCCCCAGGAGGTGCAGAAGGCATTCCAGCCGCCCTTTTCCGGCGGCTCCCGGCTGGCGCGGCGGGCCACCAGGGTGGACCAGTCCATGGAGATGAACTCCACGTTCAGCCCCACCTTCACGAACACGTCGCGCACCACCTGGGTCATCTGCGCCAGGGCCGGCTGGTCGCTGGGCGACATCAGCACGATCTTCTCACCCTTGTAGCCGCTCTCCTGCACCAGGCGGCGCGCCAGGGCGAGGTCGCGCTTGCCGGTGAGCACATCGAGCCCGGCCTTGTTGGCCATCGGCCCGCCTTCGGTGAAGAAGCCCACGGGCACCTTCCCCAGTTCCTTCTGGTCGCCGATCACCGCGTCCAGGAATTCCTGCTGGTCGATCGCCGGCAGGATGGCGCGCAGCAGGGCGCGGTTGTTGAACGGCGCGTGCAGGAAGTTCGGGCGGATCACGCCGATCCAGCCGAACGGGTCGTTCACGAAGGAGCGCACGCCGGGGCTTTTGCCCAGCATCGGCACCAGGTCGATCGTGGGCACGTGCACCCAGTCGATCTCACCGGCCCGCAGCGCCGAGGCGGCCGTGGCGCCATCGGGCATCACGATCTGTTCCACGCGATCCACGAACACCCGCTTGCCGCCGGCGAACATGTTCGGCGCTTCGCTGCGCGGGATGTATTTCTCGTTCTTCACCCACACCGCCTTGGCGCCGGAGATCCATTCATCGCGCTTGAAGATGAACGGGCCGGAGCCGGTAGGGTCCGTGATCTGCTTGAACGGATCGGTCTGCGCCACCTGCTCCGGCATCACGAAGCAATAGCCGTGGCCGAGGGCGGAGAGCGTGTGCGCGAAGGGCTTCTTGAGGCCGATGGTGAAGGTGCGGTCGTCCACCACCTTCATCTCATCCAGCACCGCGCCCAGCGCCTGGCCCCAGGCCGCGCGCTTGGACCAGCGGCTGATGGAGGCGATGCAATCCTGCGAGCGAACCTTCTCCCCGTTATGGAAGGCCAGCCCGTCGCGCAGCTTGATCGTGTAGGTGCGCTTGTCGTCCGACAGCGTATGGCCCTCGGCCATCTGCGGCTGCGGGTTCAGCCCTTCGTCCGATCCGAACAGCGTGTCGTACACCATGTAGCCGTGCACGTTGGCGACGGTGGCCGTGGTCCAGACCGGATCGATGCTGGCCAGGTTGGCCTCGGGCGCGATCCTCAGCACCTTCGCCGGTTGCGCGATCGAGGGCATCGGCAACGCCGCCGCTGCCGTGGCCGAAAGGAATGTCCGCCGCTTCATACCCGCCTCCGCTGTGTTCCAGCCCCTATCCTGGGGCCGGCGCGGGGGGGCGGGTCAAGCGGCTTGCGCGGTCAGGCCGCGCGGGTGCTCAGCACCTGCCAGGCTTGGGCGAAGGCTTCGGCCATCTGCTCGGCCGGCAGCGCACCGGAGAACAGCAGGTAACCGCCCATCAGGAAGCTCGGCACGCCGGAAATCCCACCCTGCCGCGCCGCCGCATCGCCGCGCAGCACAACATCGCGCCCCTCGTCGCCCTCATACATCGCCACCAGCGCATCCCGGTCCAACCCAGCCGCCACAGCCGTTTCGGTCAGCAGCGCGACATCGCCGAGGTCGCCGCCGTCGACGAAATACAGCTTGAACAGCGCCTCCAGCACCGCATCCTGCACCCCGTGCTGCCCGGCGAGCCAGATCGCGCGATGCGCGTTCACCGTGTTCGGCGTGCGCGTGAGGCGATCGAGGTGAAACTCCAGCCCGATGCCCGCCGCCGTCTCCGTGATGCGCGCATCCATCGCCTGGGACTTCTCCCAGGAGCCGAACTTCTGGATGCGGTATTCCTTGCGGTCCCAGCCCTCCACCGGCATGTCGGGGTTCAGCTGGAACGGGTGCCAGGCCACATCAAAGTGCAGCCCCTTCTCCGCCAGCAGCGCCAGCGCACGCTCCAGCTGCCGCTTGCCGATATAGCACCACGGGCAGATGGCGTCTGAAATCACGTCGATCCGGGGCGCAATGCTGCTGGACATGGTGCTGGCCTAGCGGTTGTGGTGCCCGCACTATAGCCGCAACGGCAACGCGGGAGCCACCAGATGTCGACCCAGTATCGAACCGCCCTGATCATCGGCACCGGCCCGGGCCTGTCCTCCTCCCTGGCCCGCCTCTTCGCCCGCAACGGCCTGTCCGTCGCCGTCGCCGCGCGCAACGTGGACAAGCTCGCGGCCCTGGCCGCCGAAACCGGCTGCTCCACCCACGCCTGCGACGCCGCCGACCCGGCCGCCGTGGAAAACCTCTTCGCCGAGGTCGAAACCCGCCACGGCGCGCCCGACGTGGTGGTCTACAACGCCTCCGCCCGCGCCCGCGGCCCGATCACCGGCCTGGACCCCGAAGCCGTGCGCCGCGCGATGGAAATCTCCGCCTTCGGTGCCTTCCTCGCCGCCCAACAGGCCGCCCGCCGCATGCTGCCCGCCGGCCGCGGCGCCATCCTGCTCACCGGCGCCACCGCCGGCGTGAAGGGCTTCGCCAACTCCTCCAGCTTCGCCATGGGCAAATTCGCCCTGCGCGGCCTCGCCCAGTCGCTGGCCCGCGAACTCGCCCCGCAAGGCGTGCACGTCGCCCACTTCGTCATCGACGGCGGCATCCGTAGCGCCACCCGGCCCGGCACCAACGACGCGCCAGACGCGCTGCTGGAGCCGGATGCCATCGCGGAAACCTACTGGCATGTGATGCACCAGCACCGCTCGGCCTGGAGCTGGGAAGTGGAGGTGCGGCCGTTTGTGGAGAAGTGGTAGGAAGGAAGCGGTTCTTTTTTGAAAAAAAGAACCAAAAAACTTTCATGACTCTGCTGCTCGCCCTAAAGCGAGCGCAAACGAATGAAGTCTTTTTTGCTTCTTTTTTCTTCAGAAAAAAGAAGACCCTTCCTTACATCGTTGCCCCAATCACCCACGGCGCAAACTCCGCCGCGCCGAAATCAAACAACTCGCTCTTGCTCGCCTCACCCGAAGCCGTGCGCAGGAACAGATCGAAAATCCGCGCCCCGCATTCGGCGATCGTCTCGTCCCCGTCCGTCACGGTGCCGCAATTGATGTCCATGTCCTCTTCCATCCGCCGGAACATGGCCGAGTTCGTCGCCAGCTTCAGCGACGGCGCCGGCTTGCACCCGAACACGCTGCCCCGCCCCGTGGTGAAGGCCACCAGGTTCGCCCCACCCGCCACCTGACCCGTGGCGGCCACGGG
>JAIXTK010000416.1 GCA_027483995.1 Acetobacteraceae bacterium | reverse complement strand
CCGCGACGCCGGCTACGGCGGGGGGGCCAACCGGGGCGCCGGTGGTGCACAGGGAGATGGTCAGCAAGCCGGAGATGGCAAAGCCCAGCGCGTTGTATTCCTGGGCCAGGATGGCGGTGCCGCTGCCCTGGCTCTCCTGCCAGACCACGACGAAGCCGCCATTGGCCAGCGCGGCGGTGCGCGCCTGGCCGCGGGTGGCCGCGGTGGCGGCGTTGGCAAGCGTTTCCTGGCCCCAGCTGCGCGTTGTCATGTCGCCATTCCCCGTTTGCGGGTGCCGGATCGGTGCGGTCCCGGGGTCAATGGCTACAGAAGCATGAATGTCGTCGCAAGCGCCGGGGCAGGGTAAGACCTGATTCACACTACAGGGTGAAGTCGCCCGCCAGCAGGCTCGTCACCCCGGCCACGCGGATCTCGAAGGCCGGAACGGTGCCGGCGATGCTGCCCTGCACGATCACGTCCGCGCCGGAGACATCGAAGCGCAGCTCCCCGCGCGCGCCGGTGAAGGCGGCGCTGCCGCGGAAGATGAAGCCCTGGTCGCCGGCCAGCAGGGTGTTGGCATCGATCGCCGAGAGGTCGATGCGGTCCCCTTCCGCGGCCACGAAGCCGATGACGGAATCGCGCCCCACCCCCACCGGGCTGTCCGCGGGCAGCAGGAAGCGGAACCGGTCCGCGCCGAGGCCGCCCGTCAGGTTGTCCGTGCCGCCATTGCCGATCAGCACATCCCCGCCGCCGCCGCCGGACAGGCTGTCGTTGCCCGCCGAGCCCGTGATGGTCTGTACCAAGCTGTTGCCGAACAGGCCGAGGCCGGTGGCGCTGGTGGCGTTGCGCAGCTCCTCCACCGCCGCCAATGCCGGCAGGGTGTAGGTGACGGTGGTCAGCACGGTATCGAACCCGCCGCCCGGCCCTTCCACCACCACGTCATTGCTGCCGACGAAGTAGGTGTCGTTGCCGCCGAGGCCGATGAGCTGGTTGGCGGCGCTGTTGGTGCTGCCGTTCAGCACGTTGTCCGCGGCGCTGCCGGTGGCCTTCAGCGCCAGCCCGCCGGTGAGCGCCACGTTCTCCACATTGGGGAAGGAGGCGAGGTTGATGTCCACCACCGCGGTCTGCACCGCATCGATGCCGCCGCCCGGCGCCTCGATCGCCACGTCGCCCAGGCCGAGCTGGTAGGTGTCGTTGCCGCCCAGGCCGGTGAGGATGTTGGCCGCACTGTTGGTGGCGCCGTTCATCACGTTGGCGGCGTCCGACCCGATGATGGACAGCGGCGCCGTGCCGGTGAGGATGGCGTTCTCCACATTTGCGAAGGCGAGCAGGCTGATATTCGCCACGGCGGATTGCACCACATCGGTGCCGCCGCCCGCGGCTTCCACCACCGTGTCGCCCACGCCGACCACGTAGAAATCGCTGCCGCCGAGGCCGGTGAGCAGGTTGGCGGCGGTATTGGTGCTGCCATCCAGCGTGTTGGCCGCGGCCGTGCCGGTGCCGGCAAGCGGCAGCGCCCCCAGCAGCATCAGGTTCTCAACGGCCGCGTATGTGCCGAGATCGAGCGAGATGGTGGAAGACCGCACCTGGTCGATGCCGGTGCCCGATTCCACCGTGGTGTCGCCCAGGCCGACCACGTAGATGTCGTTGCCGCCGAACCCCAGCAGGGCATTGGCGGCGCTGTTCCTCTCGCCATCGAGCGTGTTGGCGTTGCCATCGCCGCTGGCCGAGAGCGGCAGGGCGCCGAGCAGCGTGATGTTCTCCACATGGGCGAAATTGGCCAGGTCCAGGCTGATCTTCGCCGAGCTGACCGTATCGGTGCCGCCGCCCGCCGCCTCCACCACCGTGTCGCCGGTGCCCACGCGGTAGGTGTCGTCGCCGCCCAGGCCGGTGAGGATGTTGGCGGCCGAATTCTCCTCCCCGCTCAGCATGTTCACACCGCTGGTGCCGGTTGCGAGCAGGGGGGTGTTGCCCCGCAATTCCACGTTCTCCACGCTGGTGAAGCCGGAGAGCAGCACGCTGAACGCGCTGGTGCGGATCGTGTCGGTGCCGCCGCCGGCCACCTCCACCGCCGTATCCCCCGCGCCGAGCACGTAGATGTCGTCGCCGCCGCGGCCGGTCAGCACGTCGGCGCCGAAATTGCCCGCGCCGTCCAGCACATTGGGGCCGCTGTTGCCGGCGGCGCTGCGCGACAGGCCGCCCAGCAGCGTCACGTTCTCGAAATTGGCGAAGAGGAACAGGTCGACATCGCGATTCCGGGTCTCGATCGTATCGGTGCCCTCATTCAACGATTCCTCGATGGAATCCGCCTCGTCGATCACGTAGATGTCGTCGCCGCGGCCGCCGCGCAGCACATCGGCCCCCCCGCCGCCGCTCAGGATGTCGTTGCCGGCGCCGCCCAGCAGTTCATCGTTGCCCTCGTCGCCCGACATCTGGTCGTTGCCGGCCCCGCCCAGCAGGTCATCATTGCCGTCGCCGCCGAACAGGCGATCATTGCCGTTGCCGCCCACCAGCGTGTCGTCGCCCTTCAGGCCCAGCATTGTATCGTCGCCGTCCAGGCCGCGGATCTCGTCGGCCAGCCTGTCGTTGCCGCGCAGCGTATCCGCCCCGGCGCCACCGGTGATCACGCCCTGGCGCGGGTCGATGATCTGCGTGCGCATGTCGTTGCGGTTGGGGTCGTCCAGCCCGGCGGGGGTGGTCTGCCAGGTGACCGCCACGCGCCCATCGGCCAGGGCGGCGATATCGGGGGCCAGGCCATCCTCCTCCGCGTTCACGCGGTATTCGCCGCCGATGCGCTGGCCGGCGCCGTCGAAGGCCTGCAGCCGCACGGAGCGGCCGGAACCGTCGGCGCCGCTATCGGTCCAGGCCGCCACCACGCCGCCGCCGGGCGTGGCGGTGAGGCTGACTGTGGCCTGGGAGCCCGCGCTGGTGCCGTTCACCTGGAAGGCCGGGCCCAGCGGCACCGGCTCGTCGTTGGCAAAGCCGGGCGCGTACAGCCGCATCATCACCTCGGACCCCAGGGCGGGGATGGCGCTCTGGCTGGCGGTCCAGGCCACGGCGAACAGCCCGCCGGCCAGCCAGGCCACCACCGGCGCGAAATACGACCGGCCGCCGCCGCCGGCCGCCACCACCGCCGGGGTGCCCTGGGGCGCGCCGGTGCCGGCATGCAGCTGCACCAGCACCTGGCCCTGCGTGGCGCTCGCCCATGCCAACACGATCCGCGAGCCGTCCGGCGCGGCGGCGATGCCGGGAGCGGCGTTGAAGTTGGCCGGGGTATTGGCCCCGGATTGCTCCGCGGACACCGTGCCGGCGCTGTCCACCATCGCCAGCAGCGGGCCGGCGACACCCTGGCGCTGCCAGGTGATCGCCACCCCCGCGCCGCTGCGCGCGATGGTGGCGGTGTCGTCCTGCCGCTCGCCCAGCGGGGCGGTCACGTCGATGCTGCGCACCAGCGCGCGGCTGGCGTCGAACACGGCGCTGGCGATGCTCCTGCTGGTGCCGCCATCGGCGTTGCGGGTCCAGACCACCTGGAACCCGCCATCGGCCAGGCCGACCACATCGGGGCTGGAATGGAACACGGCCCCCGTGCCGGTGGCCACGATGATCTCGCCCAGGATCGGCCGGCCACCCGCGTCGAAGACGCGGGCGCGGATGCCCTGGATGCCCAGGCCGTCATTGTCCTGCCACACCACCACATAGCCGCCCCCGGCCAGGGCGGCGACGCGGCCGCGCTCCTGGTGGCCGGCGATGGTGGTGTTGACCTCGGACTCGGCATTCCAGCGCAGCGTGGCCATGGCGGTTCAGCCCCTTGCATGGCCCGGGCCGGCGGGGCGAAAGCCGCCGCGCCATGCCGACGGGTCCTGCGGACACTGGTATGCAAGAAACGTTCCGGCATTGAAAATCAACGCCGCGCCGTTGCGGAGTGTTTCGCCGCGCCGGATGTGTAAGCTCTGCCGACAGCGCGCCGGTCAGGCCGGCCGGGCGATCACCGACACCGAGGCGATGCGCCACGCCCCATCCGCGCCCTTCAGCAGCGTGTAGATGCCGCTGATGCGCTCGATCGGGCTGCCATCGGCGCGCACGCGCAGCGCGTGCTTCAGATGCAGGTGAACCTTGTCCGCCGTGGCATCCAGCACCTCGGTCCGCACCTCCAGCGTATCCGCCCAGCCGGTGCGGGCGGCCAGCGCCTTGGGGTCTGGCGCATGGGCCACCAGCTCCGGCCCGTGACTTGCCCCCTGGGGCCCGATGCGCGCCATGGGCTGGGTGGCCATGCCGGCCAGGGCGGCGGCGTCGCCCCGGCGGAAGGCGGCGATATAGGCGTGGTAGAAGGCCTCGGCCTGCTGTGCGGCTTCGGTGTCCATGGCGGTGTTCTCCTGCGCGCGCCACTGCGCCCGGCGCGGCGGCGTGCGTCAATGCCGCGCCATTCGTGCGCCATTCGCCGCGTCGTTCGCCGCGTCGTTCGATGGGCATCTCGCGCGGCGCGCGTTGCGGCAAGTCATTGATATCATGATGTTAGTTTTTTATATTGACAAATTCTCCGATCCGTGCTATCTGGGACGCAGACCCCGTGGTTGATCCTCTAGACTCACCGCCGCGCCTTTTCGGCGGCCCCTTCAAGGGCCGGCGGAATGGCGCCGCGGTGCTGTCGATGTCATCCAGTACGTACAAAGGCACGGCGCGTCATTCGCTGCATCGGGCGCCGGGGCCTCCGTCGCGCCATGCATCATTCTTTCCTTCCCCTTCGGGGAAAGAATGACGCACGGCGCGCCGGCCCGACCGTACCGTGCTTGCAAGTGCCCAGCGCCGCCGCTATACGCCCCGCTTCGCGCGGACGGTCGCATCGTCGGCGTCACACTCCATGAGGCCCGTCATGAAGCCCGGCATCCACCCGCAGTACCACACCATCAACGTCATCATGACGGATGGCACCACCTTCACCACGCGCTCCTGCTCGGGCAAGGAAGGCGACACCATCCGCCTGGACATCGACCCGAAGTCCCACCCGGCCTGGACCGGCGTGCAGCGCATCATGGACACGGGCGGCCAGGTGGCGAAGTTCAACAAGAAGTTCGCCGGCATCGGCATGCGCAAGGGCTGATCCCAGCCTTCTGCCACGCGCTGAGAAGGGGCCGGGGAAACCCGGCCCTTTCT
>JAIXTK010000454.1 GCA_027483995.1 Acetobacteraceae bacterium | reverse complement strand
CTGCGAGCGCGAACTGGAGTACCGCGAGGACCGGCGCCGGGTGGACGAGGTGGAACTGCCGCGCCGCGGCACGATGGGGGATCTCGGCCTGCCGATCGACATCTCGGCGACGGTGGGCGGTGCCCCGGCGCTGCTGGTGGTGCAGCCGGGGATCGGGCTTGGCGTGGCGCAGGGCGGCGGCTTGCTCGGCAGCAACCCCTTCATCTCCGGCAGCGAGAAGCTGGTGCTCTCGATCGACGACATGGCGAGCTTCGACGCGATGTTCGCCGCCGAGCTGGTGGTTCGGGGCACGCCGTTCGGCTCGGTCACCGTGACCGCGTTCGACGGCGCGAACCAGGTGGCGCAGCAGACCTTCGCCACGCGCTGGGTGCGCGACACCACCATCGACTTCGATCCCGCCGGCGCCGTGGGCTTCGACCGGCTGGAGCTGACCGGCGGCGGGCTCGGCTTCGCGCTGCAGTCGGTGGCGCTGGCGACTGACCCCGATACCCGCCTGTAGTCCCGGGCTCTACCCGCGCCAGGGTTCGATCAGGACCTTGGCGTGGGTTTCGGGGTTGGCGAGGTCGGCGAAGGCCTGCTTGACGCCATCGAGGCCGATGCGGCCGGTGATGAGGGGGGCGACGTTCAGGCGGCCCTCGGCGATGTATTGCAGCGTGTCGGCGAATTCCTGGGCGGTGTAGGCCAGGACGAACTGCAGGCTGAGCTGCTTGACGATGCCGAAGAACGGATAGGAATTGTCGGGCTCCATGCAGACGCCGACGACGACGATGCGGGTGCTGGCCGGCGCGCCCTCCATGATCTCGTTGATCACGCCGGGGACGCCGACGCATTCGAACACCACGGCGGGGCGGCGCTTGGGGCCGGTGCCGAAGAGGGCGGCATAGCGGCTGGAATCGAAGCCCGGCGGGGTGATGCTGTCGGACAGTTGGGCGTAGGGGCTGGTCTGCTTGGGGTCGATCACGATGTCGGCGCCCATCTGGCGGGCGAGGTCGCGGCGACGGGGGGAGAAGTCCGACGCGATGATGGGGCTCACGCCGCGCATCTTGAGGGCGGCGATGACGGCGAGGCCAATGGGGCCGCAGCCGACGACCAGCGCCACGTCGTCCGCGCGCAGGTTGGCGAAGTTCACGGCGTGGACGCCGACGGCCATGGGTTCCACCAGGGCGGCGTGGTCCGGGTTCATGCCGGCGGGCACGGGGAGCAGCATGCGCTCGGCGAGCGGGATGTATTCGGCGTAGGCGCCGGCGATCTCCGGGTTGTAGCCGAGGCCGTGCACGGTGGTGCCGGCGATGGTCATGGGCATGGAGGTGACCATGGTGCCCGGGGCGAAGCGGCCGGTGGTGCCGGGGCCGTAGCTGACGATCTCGCCGACGAATTCGTGGCCGAAGACCACGTCCTTGTCGGGGGAGATGGTCCAGCGGCTGCCGCCGCGGCGGGAGAGTTCGGCGAACTGCTCCGGGAACTTGGCGGCGTGCAGATCGGAGCCGCAGATGCCGCAGGCGCGGGTGCGGACGAGGACCTGACCTTCCTGGAGGACGACATCGGGAATGGTGTCGACCACCAGATCACCCTTGCGGAATACCGCGGCGCGCATGGCATAACCCTTTCTTGGACGGCGCAGCCTAGCAGGGTGCGCGCCGGTGCAGAAGGAGACGGGATGATGAAACGCCGCAGCTTCCTAGCCACCTCGGCCGCCGCATTGGCGGCACCGAATGTGGCCCGTGCGCAGGGGCGTTCGGTGCTGAAGATCATCCCGGAGGGGGATCTGGCGATCCTGGATCCCGTGTTCACCACGGCGACGGTGGCGCGCAACCATGGCTATGCGGTGTTCGACACGCTGTATGGGCAGGATGACAGCTACGTGGTGCGGCCGCAGATGGTGGCCGGGCATGTGGTGGAGAATGACGGCAAGCAGTGGACGCTGACGCTGCGCGACGGCTTGAAGTTCCATGACGGCGAGCCGGTGCGGGCGCGGGATGCGGTGGCGAGCATCAGGCGGTTCTCGGCGCGCGATGCGTTCGGGCAGGCGCTGATGGCGGCGACCGACGAGCTTTCGGCGCCGGATGACAAGACGATCCGGTTCCGGCTGAACAAGCCGTTCCCGCTGCTGCCGAATGCGCTGGGCAAGACCGGCACGCCGATGCCCTGCATCATGCCGGAGCGGCTGGCGATGACCGATCCGAACCGGCAGGTGACGGAGATGGTGGGCAGCGGGCCGTATCGCTTCGTGACCAATGAGCGGGTGCCGGGCAGCCGGGTGGTGTACGAGAAATTCGCCGGCTACGTGCCGCGGGCGGACCAGCCGGCGACGTTCACCTCTGGCCCCAAGGTGGCGCATTTCGACCGGGTGGAGTGGCATGTGATCCCCGACAGCGCCACCGCGGTGAACGCGCTGGTGAACGGGGAGGTGGACTGGGTGCAGAATCCGGCGACCGACCTGATGGAGGTGATCCGCAAGAACCCCAGGCTGGCGACGCTGCCGGATGTGATCGGCGGGATCGCGGTGATGCGGTTCAACCATTTGCTGCCGCCGTTCGACAACCCGCTGCTGCGCCGCGCGCTGCTGGGGGCGATCGAGCAATCCGAGTTCATGACGGCGGCGATGGGCGAGGACAAGACGCTGTGGAAGGACCGGGTGGGGCTGTTCACGCCTGGCACGCCGCTGGCGAGCGAGGCGGGGCTGGAGCCGTTGATCGGTAAGCGGGACCTGGCCAAGGTGCGGGCCGATATCGCGGCGAGCGGCTACAAGGGCGAGAAGATCGTGATGCTCGGGGCCGTCGATTATCCGGCCACCAACGGGCTGGCGCTGGTGGGCAGCGATCTGTTCAAGAAGCTTGGGCTGAACGTGGATTACCAGGCGGTGGACTGGGGGACGACGATCCAGCGGCGGGCGAACAAGGGGCCGATCGACCGCGGCGGGTGGAACATCTTCTATACCTACCTGACGGGGACCAACAATTTCGATCCGGCGGCGAATTTGGGGCTGCGGGCGAATGGCGACAAGGCGTGGTTCGGCTGGCCGGACAATCCCAAGATCGAGGCGCTGCGGGCGGCGTGGTTCGATGCGCGGGACATTCCTTCGCAGAGGAAGATCTGCGAGGAGCTGCAGGTGGAGTTCATGAAGGCGCCGGCGCATCTGCCGCTGGGGATCAATTTCGGACCGACGGCGTTCAGCAAGGCGCTGACCGGGGTTCGGATGGGGTTCCCGCAATTCTATGACGTGAAGCGGGTGTGATTTAGATACGATAACGTAACAAAAAAGGCATGCGGCGGCGGAGCGGGGCAGGCCCCCGTTCCGCCGTTCTCGTTTGTGTGGGCCGGCGCGGGTGGGCCGGCGCGGGTGGGGCGGATCGCGGGCCTGGCGCGGGCGGGCGGGGGGCATGCGGGCGGGGCGCGACGGGTTGCGCGGCGGCGGGCGGTGGGCGAGGGCGATGATGATTTCGTCGGCACCGCGGGCGCGGGTGGGGAGGAGGACGGACTCGTCCTGTTCGGTGGTGGCGGACAGGGCGGCGAGGCGTTCGCGCAGGCGGGGGGAGAGGGAGAGGGCGCGGCCGAGAGCGGCGGCGTGGGGGGAGCGGGCGAAGAGCAGGGCGAGGAGGTGGAGGAGGATCAGCTGGAGCGGGCCCGGACTCCGGACGCAGTTCTCCCACCCGGCCACGGGGGCCGGGACGAGCGGGCTGACGCGCAGCTGGGGCTCTGTGGGGATTGCTGACATGCAGATATACTAACATCGACGGTCGCGTCGCTGCAAAGGATTTTTTTCGGTGGCGGGTGCGATCAGAGGTTGAAGTGGTCGCGAATGCGCTGGGCGGTTTCGGTGGGGGTGAGGGCGGTGGTGTCGATTTGCAAATCGTAGGCGACGCCCTGGTGGACGCGGCCCCATTGCCAGCGGGCGAGGCCGAGTTCGCGGTCGCCGCGGGCTTTCTCGCGGACTTCGAGAACGTCCAGCGGGGCGTGCAGGGCGACGAGATGGAGGCGATAGGGGGAAAGGAGGGTTCGGTAGGTTTCGACCTGGTCGGGGGAGGTGAGGACTTCATCCAGGACCATGCTGTTGCCCTGTTCGGCGAGGGCGACGATGGCGTGGCGCATGCCGGCGAGGGCGCGGTGGAGGATGGGGCCGGTGTGGATGGCGATGCCCTGATCCGGCGTGCGTTGGAAGAGCAGGCCTTCGGGGTGGGAGAGGTATTTCTCCGGCAGCATGTCGATGAACGTATCCATCGACACATGGAGGAGGGGTGTGTGGGCGATGGCCTGGAGGGCGCGGGCGGTGGAGGATTTGCCGACGCTGCCGATGCCGTTGAGGAGGATGATGGTGGGGGGCATTCTGTGCCTTTGGGGAAGGAAAGGAAGCAAGTAAGAAAGGGGCCACAGAGGCACAGAGACACAGAGGAGCAAGGCACGGGAGAAGGAAGGAAGATGGCGAAATCGGTTCGGATTTTGGGCTGCCCTGCGTGCAATACCAGCCTGCACAAACAATGACCGATGCTATGGCGGGGAGGAAAGAACTGGATTGCTTCGCTTCGCTCGCAATTGTCTCTT